>CAYOOR010000145.1:0-8582 GCA_964405695.1 uncultured Alphaproteobacteria bacterium | reverse complement strand
TTTATTTTTATTTTTTTTTTTAATTTTATTTGCCAATGTTTCAGAATATTTTACATAATTTTTTGGATTTTTATATGGAACTGCTGGTACTAATTCTAATTGCGCACCATAAGTTCTTAATTCATTTTTCTTTTCTTCACTATGTGTTTTTCTCATTACTATAACTGATTTAAATCCAAATGAATTTCCTACAAGTGTTAAACCTATACCTGTATTTCCAGCAGTTCCTTCAACAATTATGCAGTTTTTTTTTATTTTCACATTATTAATAGCATCTAGCACAATGTATAATGCAGCTCGATCTTTAATTGATTGTCCAGGGTTTAAAAACTCGGCTTTACCAAAAATATTACATTTTGTTAATTCAGATACTTTTTTAAGTTTTATAAGGGGAGTATTCCCTATTAATTTAGTAAAATTATTTTCAATTTTCATTTTTCTGGCTCCCGGGGAGGGACTCGAACCCCCGACAAGCTGATTAACAGTCAGCCGCTCTACCAACTGAGCTACCCGGGATCATTTAATTATTTAAAATAAATTTAAATTATTTTATAATTTATAATATTTATTTTTTGCAATAATAAACTTTTTTTCAAAAAATTATAGTAATAGTTATTATTAAGTATATTAAATATTATGGTTATTGATTTATATAAAAGAATTTTTTTAAAAAAATGTATTAATTTTTTAGCATTTATTCTAACAATTAATTTTTTTAGTTATAAAAAAGAAAATTTTCCAATTTATAATATTTTTCTTTTTGCTGAAAAAAAATACCAAAAGAATACAGTAAGATTTATTTTTAGTAATTATTTTAAAGGAAAAAATTCAGCTAAAAGAATTATTTTGAATATTGAAAAAAGAAGAAATTTTTCAAATATTAAATATAAAAAAAATATAAAAAATATTATAAATAAAAATAAATTTGTATGAATAAAGTCCCATTAACTAAAGAAGGTGAAAAGAAATTTAGAGATGAATTAAAGGATTTAAAAAATCAACGTCCTTTAATTATTAAAGCTATTGCCGAAGCTAGAGAGCATGGCGATTTAAAAGAAAATGCAGAATATCATGCAGCTAGAGAACAGCAAGGTTTAAATGAAGCAAAAATAAAAGATATAGAATCCAAATTAAGTAATTCAGAAATAATAGATGATGTATCGTCAAAAACTAAAGATCAAATAATTTTCGGTAATAAAATAGAATTGATGAACTTAGATACTAAAACTAAAATTATTTATCATCTTGTAGGTGAAGATGAAGCAGATTTTGCATTAAACAAAATTTCATTTAATTCTCCCATTGGAAAAGGGCTAATTGGAAAAAAAGTAGGTGATATAGTAAATATCAGTATACCTAAAGGTGATTTAAACTTGAAAATTATTAAAATACTTTAATTCTGGAGGCCCGGACCGGAGTCGAACCGATGTACAAGGATTTGCAGTCCTCTGCATAACCACTCTGCCACCGGGCCAATACTATATATTTATATAAAAAAAATACTTTTTTATTTAATATATTAAAATAATAATAAATATTATAAGTTATGTTTGATTTTAAAATCGCAAGAAAAAATATGGTCAAAAATCAATTAATGACTAATAATATTAACGAAAATAATATCCTAAAAGCTTTTGAAAGTATACCTAGAGAAGTTTTTTTGCCTTTTCATTTAAGAATAAAAGCATATTTAGATGAAGATGTAGAAATAATGAATAATCGTTTTTTAATAGAACCACGAGTAATAGCTAATATCATTAAATTATCTAAAATAAAAAAGTCTGATGTTGTAATGGACTATCCTTGTTCTACTGGTTATTCATCATGTTTATTATCAAAACTATGTGAACATGTATATGCTATTGATCGTAAAAAAAATATGATTGATAAAGCACAAGAAGAGATAAAAAAACTAAAAATTAATAATATAAAAATTTTGGAAAAAAAAAATTTAAATAGTCTAAATTTAAAATTTGATATTATTTTTATTTTTGGAGGGATACAGACTGTTCCTTTTTTTTTATTAAAATTTTTAAAAAAACATACTGGCCGGTTAATTACAATTATTTATAAAAATAGTGTTGGTAAAATAACTATTTTTAAAAAAAATAAAAAAATTATTTTAAATCATTCCTTTATTTCAGCCCACACTCCAATTTTAAATGAATTTGTAAATAAAAAAAAGACATTAACACTGTAATTTTTTTGTTTTTTTTTTATTTTTTTAATAAGGATATAATATCTTTATGAGACTATTTTTTTTTATTTTTTTATTTTCCTTAATACCTTTCAAAAAAGACAATTTTTTATCCTTTTTAAAGAATAATGATGTTGCTAAATATGGATATATAAGGCTAAATTTGAATAATATTCCTACAAAGAGAAATTTTACTATCAAAGAAATAGATTTAGCTAAATTAAATATCAGATATAGGCCAATTAAACAACCTGTATTAATTTCTGTAATTAATGATTCGAAAATAAAAAGAATTAATGAAAAAGAACAAATAGTTTCTAATAAAGAACAAATTGCTTTTAATAAAGACAATAATTTTCAAAAAAAAAAATTTAATATTGAAATCAGAAAAAAAAGAATTCAAAAAAGATTATGATGATTTTATAAACGTAAATTCAGATCCAGAAAATGATTTAATTAATGATGAAATAAATATTTTTGAAGTAATTGGAAAAGCATTAAATTATAATCCAAAAATAAAAATGCAGATAAGTGCTGTTGAAGCATCAAAAGAGGATCTTAAACAAATTTATGCATCAATTTATCCTACTATTGATTTAAGTTTAAGTAAGGGTTATGTTAAAGATGATTCATCAGGTTCTACAACAAATTCTAATTCTGAAAGAAGTCCTCAGGATTTTTCTATTAATCTAGAACAGGAATTATATACTGGCGGTAAACTTTCAGCAGAATTATTAAAAGCAAAAAAAAAACTTAATTTAGAAGAAGAAAATCTTAGATTAGTAAAATATGACATAATGCTTCAAGCTGCCTTTGCTTATCTGGAAGTTTTGCAAAATAAGAAATTAATTGAATTAAATAATTTAAAAGAAAATAAACTCACTAATGATCTTAAATCTGTTGAATTACTAGTTAATGTTGGTTCTGCTTCACAATCAGACTTAGTTTTTGCTCAATCTAAATTAGTTGAAACTACAGCTCAGAAAGTTGCATCTTTAAATTTATATAATGTTTCGAAAATTAATTATAAAGAAATAGTTGGTGATCCTTTACCAAATGTTGTTTTTACAGAACCAAATATAGATAATTTAATATTTCCCAAAAGTTTTAATGATGCTATGGGCATAGCTTTACAAAAAAATCCTGATTTAAATATAATTAATCTTAAAGAACAAATTGCAATTGCTGATGTAAAATCAAATTTTTCGGAAGTAATGCCAAATGTAAAATTAGATGCAGAATATCAAATGTCTGACGATAAAACTTCTAAAGGAAGTTCATCAGATAAGGCTGAAATAACAGCAACTGTTAATATACCTATATTTAAAGGTGGAAAAAATTTATCAAAAATAAAACAAGCCAAAATAATTGCAAAACAGGTTAGATATGAATTAGAAAGTAAAAAAAATGAAGTAACTCAAAATATAAGTAAATCTTGGTCAGATTTTAAAACAAATGAAACATTGTTGAAATCCGCAAATATTAATATAGAAGCAAGAAAATTAATTTTAGATGGTGTTCAACAAGAATATAAAATAGGTTTGAAATCTTTAATTGATGTTTTACAAAGTAAAGAAAATTTAATAGACGCTGAATTTAATAGAATTAATATTACAAAAGATTATATTTTTTCTGCACTAAAATTAAAAGCTGATATAGGTGAATTATCTTTAAAAGATTTATACATTTAGTTTATAATTATCTAAATTTTATTTCATAAAAAAAATGTTGGATAAAACTTTTGATCCAAAAAAAATAGATAATAAAAATTATAACTTAGAAGAAAAAATGGGAATTTTTTCTCCTGATATTAATTCTACGAAAAAAAATTTTTGTATTATGATGCCACCACCAAATGTAACTGGTGTATTACATATGGGACATGCGTTAAATTTCACTCTTCAAGATGTTATTGTTAGGTATAAAAGATTAAATAATTTTAGTGTACTTTGGCAACCAGGAACTGATCATGCTGGTATTGCAACGCAAATTGTTGTTGAAAAAGAATTAGAGAAAAAAAATAAGAATAGATTTTCCATTGGAAAAGAAAATTTTATCAAAAAGGTCTGGGAATGGAAAAATAAATCAGGAAATCAAATAGTTTCACAAATGAGACAATTAGGAGTATCTGCAGATTGGACTCGAGAAAGATTCACAATGGATGAAGGACTTTCTAACGTTGTAAAAAAAGTTTTTATAGATTTATTTGAAAAAAAAATGATTTTTAAAGAAAAAAGATTGATAAATTGGGATATAAAATTACAAACAGCAGTTTCAGATCTTGAAGTTGAAAATAAAGATATTGACGGTTTTTTATATTTTTTAAAATATCCACTTAAAAAAAATAAGAATTGTTTTATTACAATCGCTACTACAAGACCAGAAACTATGTTAGGCGATACTGGAGTCGCAGTACATCCTGAGGATAAAAGATTTAATAAATTTCACGGTGATAAAATTATTTTACCTATTCTTAATAAAGAAATACCTTTGATTTTAGATGAGCATGCTGATCCTGAAAAAGGTAGTGGTGCTGTAAAAATAACACCTGCGCATGATTTTAATGATTTCGAAGTTGGATTACGTCATAAACTTAAGTCTATAAATATTTTTACTAAAGAAGGAAATCTTAATGACTCTGTGCCAAAAGATTATCAGGGACTTAATAGATTAAAAGCTAGAGAAAAGATTATTGAAGATTTTAAAAAATTTGGTTTATATGAAAAAAAAGAAAAACATAAATACACCATTCCTTTTGGTGACAGATCTGGTGAAATTTTAGAACCTTTTTTAACAGATCAATGGTTTGTAGATGCAAAAAAATTATCTAAAGATGCTATAAAAGTTGTTAAGGAAAAAAAAATTTCCTTTTTACCAAAATCGTGGGAAAAAACTTATTTTGATTGGTTAGAAAATATACAACCTTGGTGTATTTCAAGACAAATTTGGTGGGGACATAAAATACCTGTTTGGTATGGTCCGGATAAACATGCATTTGCTGCAATGGATGAAAATGATGCATTAACAAAAGCCAAAAAATTTTATAAAAAAAAAGTAAAATTAATCCAAGATCAAGATGTTTTGGATACTTGGTTTTCATCTTCTTTATGGCCGTTTTCAACTTTAGGATGGCCTAATGAAACAAAAGAGTTTAATAATTTTTACCCTACAAACTTATTAATAACAGGATTTGATATTATTTTCTTTTGGGTTGCAAGGATGATTATGATGGGTTTATTTTTTACAAATAAACCGCCATTTAAGGAAGTTTATATCCATGCTCTTATAAGGGATGAAAAGGGACAAAAAATGTCTAAATCAAAAGGAAATGTAATAGATCCTCTTGATTTAACCAATAAGTATGGAACTGATGCATTAAGATTTACACTTTCATCATTAGCATCTCCTGGTAGGGATATTAAGTTAAGTGAACAAAAAGTGCAATCTTCAAGAAATTTTGCAACAAAAATATGGAATGCCAGTAGATATATTTTGTTAAATGAATGTAAGATAAATAAATCTTTTAAACCAGAAAAAGTTAATAATGTTGTTAATAAATGGATTATTAATTCATTAATTAAGTTAAAAAATAATATAAGTATTGAAATTGAACAGTATAAATTCAATGAAGCATCAAATAATATTTATAAATTTATTTGGGGCACTTTCTGTGATTGGTATCTAGAATTTACAAAACCAATTCTTAATAGTGACGATAAAAAATTAATTGATGAAACAAAGAACACGATAATTTGGACTCTAGATAATATTTTAATTATGATCTACCCTTTTATGCCTTTTTTATCCAGAGAGTTAAGATCACAGATTTATAATAATGAAAAATTAGATTATAAATGGCCTGAATTTAATAATATAAGTTCGTCAAATGAAGCAAAAAAAGAAATAGACTGGATTGTTGAGTTAATTTCTCAAATCAGAACTGTTAGAACAAGTGTAAGAATTCCAGCAAAAGCTATTTTAATTTTATCATTTAAAGATTTAAAAAAAGATAAAGAGCTTATATTAAATAAGTATAGTTCTTTTTTATTAAGAATGGCAAGAGTTGAAATAAAAGAATTAAAAAGTAAAAATATTTTGCAATTTATTTGTGATAAAACAACTTTTTTTCTCGATGTTTCAGATATTATTGATTTAAAGGATGAAGAAAAAAGAATCTTAGAACAAATTGAAAAAATTAAAATGGAAATTAATAAAATAAATAAAATGTTAGAAAATAATGATTTTATAAAGAATGCCCCATCAAATGTGGTAAAAAAACAAAAAGATATTTTTTTAAATTATAAAAAAACATTAACAAAACTTGAAGAGGCAAAAAAAAATATTTCAACAAATTAAATGAAAACAAAATATAAAAAAAATAATTTAGTCAGTAGACTGGTTTCAAAAGGACCTGAAAGGGCTCCTCATAGATCATATTACTATGCAATGGGTCTAAAGGAAAAGGAAATAAACAGACCGTTTGTCGGAGTTGTTTCAACATGGAATGAGGCAGCACCTTGTAATATATCATTAATGGGCCAAACAAAATTTGTTAAGAAAGGAGTTACAGAAGCAGGCGGTACTCCAAGAGAATTTACTACAATAACAGTAACAGATGGCATAGCAATGGGCCATCCAGGAATGAAATCTTCATTAGTTAGTAGGGAAGTAATTGCTGATTCAGTAGAATTAACAGTTAGAGGACATTGTTATGATGCGATAGTTGGAGTAGCAGGATGTGATAAATCTTTACCAGGATTAATGATGGTAATGGCTAGATTAAATTTACCATCTATTTTTATGTATGGAGGATCCATACTTCCTGGTAAATTTAGGGGAAAACAAGTAACTGTTCAGGATATATTTGAAGCAGTTGGAGAATATGCTTCTGGTAAAATAAAAAAATCTGATTTGTACGCATTAGAAAAAGTTGCCTGTCCATCTGCAGGGTCATGCGGTGGTCAGTTTACTGCAAATACAATGGCATGTGTTGCAGAAGCAATAGGACTTGCATTACCTGGAACGTCAGCGATACCTGCAACATTTAAAGAAAGAGAAATTACAGCAAAACTTGCTGGTAAAACAATTATGCAATTAATTAAAAATGGGCCAAAGCCAAGAGACATAATAACAAGAAAATCTTTAGAAAATGCTACACGAATTGTTGCTGCATCAGGAGGCTCAACAAATGCCGCTTTGCATTTGCCAGCAATAGCACATGAAGCAGGAATTAAATTTGATTTATTTGATGTGATGAAAGTATTTAAAACAACTCCCTATATAGCTAGCATGAAACCCAGTGGAAAATATGTTGCTAAAGATTTATATGATATAGGAGGTGTTCCTATATTAATGAAAGCATTGTTAGATGGTGGATATTTACATAAAAATTGTATAACAGTAACAGGAAAAACAATTGCGCAAAATTTAAAAGGAGTAAAATTTCCAAAAAATCAAGATGTTGTTATGGAAACAAAGAATCCAATCAGCGAAAGTAGTGGCGTTGTTGTTTTGAAAGGATCTTTAGCATCACAAGGAGCCGTTGTAAAAATAGCTGGAATGGATAATTTGGAATTTATTGGTAATGCTAGATGTTTTGATTGCGAAGAGGATGCTTTTAAGGCAGTACAAAAGAAGAAATACAAAGCAGGAGACGTTATAGTAATACGTTACGAAGGACCACGAGGTGGCCCTGGTATGAGAGAAATGTTATCTACAACTGCAGCAATTTATGGACAAGGTATGGGTGATAAAGTGGCGTTAATTACTGATGGAAGATTTTCAGGTGCAACAAGAGGTTTTTGTGTTGGTCATGTTGGACCGGAAGCAGCAGTAGGAGGTACTATCGCACTTATAAAAAATGGAGATAAGATTCATTTAGATGCAAAAAAAGGAATAATTAATTTATTAGTAAATAAAAAAGAATTAGCTAAAAGAAAAAAAAGGTGGAAAGCTAGAAAAAATTATTTTCAATCAGGATCTTTGTGGCGTTATACCAAAAATGTTGGTGATGCTTACAAAGGCGCTGTAACACATCCTGGCGCTAAAACAGAAACTCATACTTTTTCAGAAATTTAGATTCTAAACAAGGCATAACCTATCCATAGTACTAAAATTAGATACCATGTACTCCAGCCTTTAGTTGCTGGGAAATATTTTGATATTTTGCTGAATTTTTTTTCATACCAATGAGGAAAAAACCATACGATAATATTTGTCGAGAGACTATCTAAAAAAACTAAAATCCATAAGATTTTTTCCAAACTTAATTCCATCATAATTTTAATAAAATACTGTTTTATAAATTAAACTCGCAAACTATTGGCACGTGATCTGAAGGTTTTTCTAATCCTCTTAATTTACTATCGATATAACATTTATCTAA
>CAYOOR010000144.1:0-8489 GCA_964405695.1 uncultured Alphaproteobacteria bacterium | reverse complement strand
TGCTTTTAGATTATTTGCTACATCAAATACAGTTGGACAATCAGACAATTTAGGTATTTATCACGGTACTAATCAAATAAATCAAGGGCAAATGGACAGATGGAACATTGTTTCTGTTCTAAATTATTTACCACCAGAAATTGAAACGAAGATAGTATTAAATAAAGTAAAAATTACTCATAAACACATGGTTGAACAAATTAAATTAATGATAAGTTTAGCTGGTTTAATTAGAAAAGGATTTATTCAAGGAGATTTCACAAATGTACTCTCACCAAGAACAATAATTAATTGGGCAGAAAATTATAAATTATTTAATAATTTAATATTTTCTTTTAAAGTTTCTTTTTTAAATAAATGCGATGAAATAGAAAAACCTATCATAGCTGAGTATTTTCAAAGAGTGTTTAATATTGATTTACCGGAAAGTGAAATTAATAATATTAAAAAAAAATAATTTTTGTTTTAAATGATCAGCATTAATAAATCAGTAGAATCTACAATCAAATCAATATCTGGGAGAAAAAAATTAAATTTTACATTTAACAATGAAAATATCAGGATTGATGGAAATAATATTTTTTTACCAAATGGAAATTTATTAAAAAATGAAAATGATATAAAAAACTTTAGGGGTATAACTGATTTTCTAGCCTTAAAGTTAAAATTTCATAATTCTAAATTATATAATAAATACAAACCTATAAATCAAATTAAGAATGAATTATTTGATGCCTTGGAAGAATCAAGAATTGTATCTTTAGGTTATTCAGCAATGATAGGAATAGCATCAAATCTAAAAATACGAATAAAGTTTTTTTGCAAAAAAAATCATTTTGAAAAAATAAAAAAAAGAAATAATGATAATATTACTCAAGTAATTAAATTGATGAGTACAGAAATATTCTTAGAAGAAAAACTTCCAAAAAATACACTATCTTTTTTAAATTTATGGAAACCTATTATTACCCCTCTAATAATTGAAAATTTAATTGAACTAAAAAAATTAAAAAACAACCAAGAAGATTTTTCTAAAGAATCTTTAAAATTAATAGATAAAATTAATGGATTCTGTAAAAAAAAAGAAACTGAGAGAATACAAAAAAATACAAAAAAAAATACAAAAAATGAAAAAAAAAATGAAAAAAAAAAAAATCAATTAAAAAAAAAAGATAGAGAAAACATAAAGAGTTTTTTCTTTAATAATAATTTTAAAAAAAAAGAAAATAGTAAACAAAAAAAGGATTCTGAAAATCTCGGAAATAAAAAAAATATAATAAATAATTCAATTAACCAAATTAACAAAGATATAAATTATAAAATTTACACAAATAAATTTGATAAAATTGCTAAAGCAAGTTCTTTATGTTCTAAAAAAGAATTATCCCAATTAAACAATCTTTTGCTTAAGGAATCTAAAGATATTTTTTTAACGGTTAAGCGACTAGCTAAAAAATTACAAAATAAATTATTAGTTATTAATAAAAGTTTTTGGAATTTTGATATTGAAGAAGGAAAAATTAATAATTCAAAATTATCAAGAATTATATCTAATAAAAGTTTCAAAAAAGTTTTTAAAAATTATGAAGAAAAAAAAATTAAGGATACTATTGTAACCTTACTTATTGATAATTCTGGTTCAATGCGAGGAAAGCCTATACAAACTGCAGCTATATGTTCTAAAATTATAAGTAATATTCTGGAAAAATGTTTTGTAAAAGTTGAAGTTCTTGGTTTTACGACCAAAGAATGGAAGGGTGGAAAATCTAGAGAAAAATGGATATCTGATAAAATGCCTTATGCTCCTGGAAGATTAAATGACTTAATGCATATAATATATAAAACTCCTGAAGAAAATTTAAAAAAAATTAATTCTAATTTTTCTGTAATGTTAAAAGATGGTTTGTTAAAAGAAAATATTGATGGAGAGTCGCTAATTTGGTCTTTAAATAGAATTTTAAAAAGAAATGAGGAAAGAAAAATTTTAATGGTTATTTCCGATGGAGCACCAGTTGATGATTCAACTATTTCTACAAATAGCTCGAATTATCTTGAAAGACATCTAAAGAATGTAATTAAATTTATTGAAAATAAAACTAAAGTAGAAATTATTGCAATAGGAATTGGTCATAATGTTAATAAATACTATAAAAAAGCTGTAACAATTAACGATCCTGATCAATTAGGTGGTACTATGATTAAAAAATTCTTAGAATTATTTGATTAAAAAAAAAGAAAATTAATTTTTTTTTACTTCTTTTTTTTCTGAAACTTTTCCTATTTTTAATTTTATTGCTTTTTTAATTTTTAGAGCTTTACCTGATAATTTATTATTTGGAACAGAAAGAATAAATTTATCAAATCCACCTGAAATTTCTATTGATTTTATTGCCTTTGTAGATATTTTTAATCTTATCATTTGATTTAATGTATCAGAATAAATACTTTTTTTTTGTAGGTTGGGTAAAAAATTTCTTTTAGTTTTATTATGAGCGTGACTAACGTTATTTCCTAAAGAAACCTTTTTTCCTGTCAATTCACATTGTTTTGTCATTTTTTTATAAATTAAAAATTAATTAGTTAACTTTTATTATTTTTTAAGTAATGATGCAAGATTTTTTTAGATGCTTCTCTTGGAGAAATAGTATTTTTAATTACCTTTTTTTGTAGTTTATCAAATTCTAAAATTAATTTTTTATTATTTCTAATTTTATTAAAAAGATTCTTTTGTAAATCATCCCACATCCACTTTATTAATTGTTTTGATCTATTTCTTTTAATCCACCCTTTTTTTTCACCAATCTTTTTATATTTTAATATTGTTTCCCATATTTCTTTAATGCCTGTTTTCTTTAAAGAGGAACATTTAAGAACTTTTGTTTCATAAGAATTTTTTTCTTTTTTTAATAATCCCAAAGCATTTTTATACTCGTTAAGAGTAGCAATAGCTTCATTTGAAAATTCATCTTCTTTATTTACAACCAATAAATTAGCAATCTCAATAATTCCTTTTTTAATACCTTGCAATTCATCACCAGATGCTGGCTGAAGTAAAACTATAAAAATATCTACCATCTCAGAAACTTCAGTTTCTGACTGCCCAACACCAACTGTTTCAACTAAAACTATTTCGAAACCTGCTGCTTCAACAAGTATCATGCTTTCTCTTGTCCTTCTTGCGACACCTCCAAGTTCACCTCCACTTGGGGAAGGTCTTATATATGCATTCTTTCTAATTGATAATTCTTGCATTCTAGTTTTATCACCAAGTATAGAACCTCCACTTTTTTTTGATGAGGGATCAACTGCTAAAACTGCCACTTTATATTTTTTTTCTGTTAAAAAAATACCTAATGTTTCTATAAAAGTTGATTTACCAACGCCTGGTGGACCTGATATTCCAATTCTTAAAGATTTTCCAGATTTTTTAAATAATTTTTTTAGTAATTTTTCAGAATTAGTTATATCTTTTAATTTTGTTGATTCAATTAATGTAATTCCTTTAGATAAAGCTAAGCGATCAGACAATAATATTTTTTTATATAAACTAGTATTCATTATTACAATTACAAAAAAAAATTAAATTATATTAAATATTGATATTTTTCTTTTTAATTAATTGAATTATATCTGTAGCAGCTTTAGGTATATTTGTTCCAGGTCCGTAAATAGCTGCAACACCTTTAGATTTTAAAAATTTATAATCTTGAGGAGGAATAACACCACCACAAACTACTAAAATATCTTTATTACCTTGTTTTTTTAAACTTTTTAATAATTCAGGTACTAAAGTTTTATGTCCCGCTGCCTGACTTGAAACGCCTATTATATGAACATCGCTTTCTAAAGCTTGTTTTGCTGCTTCATCTGGAGTTTGAAATAATGGTCCTATATCAACATCAAAACCAATATCAGCGAACGCTGTTGCAATTATTTTTGCACCTCTATCATGTCCATCTTGTCCTAATTTAACCACCAACATTCTTGGTCTTCTCCCAAATTTTGAAACAAATTCTTTTATTTTTTCTTTAATATTTTTCAATCCTTTATCTCCTTGAAAAGCAGAACTATAAACACCTGACACACTTTTTATTATAGCTTTATGTCTTGTAAATACACTTTCTAAGGCATCAGAAATTTCACCAACTGTAGCTCTATTTTTAGCAGCCTCAATAGCATATTTTAACAAGTTCGTTTTTGTATGCTTCTTTTTTGCTTCATTTTTCAAAACCTCTAAAGAACTCATTACTTTTTTTGAATTTCTTTTTTTTCTAATTAATTGTAGTTTTTTTATTTGTTGATTTCTTACTTTAGTATTATCAATATTTAATATATCAACTTTTTCATTAGTATCTGGATGATATTTATTTACACCAACAACAACCTCTTCAACTTTATCTATTTTAGCTTGTTTTAACGTCGCCGCCTCTTCTATTTTTAACTTTGGATAACCTTTTTCAACGGCTTTTATCATTCCTCCCATTTTATCAATTTCTTTAATCATTTTTTTTGCTTCATTAACCAAATCATTAGTTAATTTTTCCATAAAATAACTACCTCCAAACGGATCAATTGTTTTTGTTATACCTGTTTCTTCACCTAAAATTAATTGTGTATTTCTAGCAATTCTTGCTGAAAATGGTGTTGGTAATGCCAAAGCCTCATCAAATGAATTTGTGTGAAGTGATTGTGTTCCACCTAAAACAGAAGCCATTGCTTCAACTGTTGTTCTTACAACATTATTATAAGGGTCTTGTTCTGTTAAACTAGCACCAGATGTTTGACAATGAGTTCTCAACATTGAGCTCCTTGGGTCTTTTGGATTGAATTGTTTCATTAATTGAGACCAAAGTAATCTAGCGCCTCTTAATTTTGCTATTTCCATAAAAAAGTCCATTCCAATAGCAAAAAAAAATGATAAGCGTGGTGCAAAATCATCAACTTTTAAACCTTTTGATAAAGCACATTTAACATATTCAATTCCATCTGCAAGAGTAAAAGCTAATTCTTGAGCTGTTGTGGAACCAGCTTCTTGCATATGATATCCAGATATTGAAATAGAATTAAATTTTGGCATATTTTTAGAAGTATATTCAATAATATCAGAAACAATTCTCATACTTGGAACTGGAGGATAAATATAGGTGTTTCTCACCATAAATTCTTTTAAAATGTCATTTTGAATAGTTCCTGATAATTTGTTTTGTGAAACTCCTTGTTCTTCACCAGCAACTATAAAATTAGCAAGTACTGGTAAAACAGCTCCATTCATAGTCATTGATACACTCATTTTATCTAAAGGTATACCTTTGAAAAGAATCTTCATATCTTCAACTGTATCTATAGCAACTCCAGCTTTACCAACATCTCCTATCACTTTTTGATGGTCAGAATCATAACCTCTGTGTGTTGCTAGATCAAAAGCAACAGATAATCCTGTTTGTCCATTTTTAATATTATCTTTATAAAATGCATTAGATTCTTCTGCAGTTGAAAATCCAGCGTATTGTCTTATAGTCCATGATCTATTTGGATACATTGTTGCTTTTGGCCCTCTCAAATATGGATAAAAACCTGGAAAACTATTAATGTGTTCTAAATTCTTTAAATCTTCAAAAGTGTACAAAGGTTTAATTTCTATCCCATCTGGAGTTTTTGAGCTCAGATTAGATATTTTTTTTTTGTTTAATTCTTTTTCAGCTAATCTTTTCCAATCTAAATATTTTTTTTTTATATTTTTTACCATTCTAATTTATTAAATATAAACTTTGGATATATATTTGTTTTTTTACAAATTTTTTCAATTTCTTTTATTTTTTTATCTATTCCACTTAAAACTAAAGCAGAATCAATACTAAAATTCTTTGCACCTAATATATCAGTTCTAATAGAATCCCCTATTGCTAAAATTTTTTTTTTATTAATAGATTTTATTCTATTGAAACATTCCTGATAAATTTTTTTATAAGGTTTACCATAATATTTAACTTTTCCTCCAAAATTCTCATATTTTAATGCCAATGCTCCTGCACATATTTCTTTTCTTTTTCCTCTTATTACCTCTATATCTGGATTTACACAAATCATTGGCAATTTTAATTTAGCAGCTTGTTTTAAAATTCTATTATAATTATTTACTGTTTCCCCAAAATTTAAACCTAAATTTAAAATAAAATCAGATTCAATTAATTTTTTTTCCCTAGTAATATTTAAAGACTCACAAAAATCATTATCTTTATTTGCTCCTATAAAAAAATATTTTTTTTTTTTTAATTTTAGTAAATAACTTTGATGTGCAATGTCACCAGATGTAATAACATCAAAATATAAATTATTTCTCAAACCCAATTTTTTTAAAAATTCTTTAATTTTTTTTGATTTTCTTGGAGCATTTGAAATAAAAATAACTTTTTTTTTTAGTTTTTTTAAATTTTTTAATATATTAATCACACCTGGAAACAAATTAAATCCATTATGAGTAACCCCATAAAGATCAAAAAAAAATACTTCATAAAACATTTCTATCTCAGAAATATTTTGCTTTATAATTAATTTTTTCATTTATTTAATTTGCCAACTGCGTGCCTAATAGATTTATAATTATCTTTTTTTAGTAAATAAATTAATTCATTTTTAATTTTATTTATTACTATCGGTCCATTAAATACTAAAGAAGTATAAAGCTGTATCAAAGATGCTCCACTTAATATTCTTTCATAAGCATCTTGACCATTTGATATTCCCCCAACTCCTATTAATGGAATTTTACCCTTTGTTAAAGAATAAAATTCTTTCAATAATCTATTAGATTTACTTTTAATAGGTAGCCCGCTAATTCCACCGCTTTCTTTAGAAAATTTACTTATTAATTTATTTGATCTATTAATTGAAGTATTAGAAATAATTATTCCATCAATTTTAGATTTTAAAATAATTTCTGCTATATCAGAAGTTTCTTTTTTTGATAAATCAGGATCTAATTTTATAAAAACTGGAACATTAATTTTTTTTTGTTTTTTCAAATTAGAAACTTTATTTACTAACTTATCAAAATTATCTTTTTTTTCTAATTCTCTTAAACCAGGTGTGTTTGGAGAGGAAACATTTAAAGTTATATAATTAGTTTTTTTATCAAAAATTTTTAATAAATTTAAATAATCATTAAATAGTTCTTTACTATCAAAGTTTTTACCTAAATTTGCTCCAATTATTCCATTCTTTTTTCTAAAATCATATTTTTTTAAATTATCTAAAATTCTTTTAGATCCAATATTATTAAATCCAAGTCTATTAATAATTGCTTTATCTTCCATAAGTCTGAAAATTCTTGGTTTTTTATTTCCAGATTGTGGATTAAGTGTAATTGTACCAACTTCGATAAAACCAAATCCTAAACTTACAAGACCATCGCATGCTTCACCATTTTTATCAAAGCCAGCGGCTAAGCCAATTGGATTTGAAAATTTTAAATTACATACTTCTGTATTAAGAATAGAACTGTCTTTTCGCATTTCTTTCTTATAATTAGCTATAAATTTTATTGCCAAATTATGTGCTAATTCAGGTGGAACAAAATTTAATAAAGGAAAGATTTTTCTATATAATTTTTCAAACAATTTTATTAACTATAAAACAATTTTTATTTACTTATATATATAATATTCACTTATTTTTTTATGAACAAAAAAAAAACAATTAATGAAGAACAAAAAGATCTTATTGAAGAATTTTCTTTTTTTGATAATTGGCAAGATAAATATGAGCATATAATTGATATGGGAAAAAAATTAGATATGCTTCCTGATAAATATCATATTAAAAAATATAAAGTTGAAGGTTGTGTTTCTGAAGTTTTTTTAGTACCAAAAATAAATAATAATATTTTAGATTTTAAAGCTGATAGTAATTCAGTTATTACAAGAGGCTTAATAGCAATGCTATTAAGAATATATTCTAATAGACAGCCAATAGAGATAATTAATAATCCACCTAAATTTATAGAAAAAGTTGGGTTGGGTGTTCATTTAACTCCTAGTAGAACAAATGGTCTTCACGCAATGGTTAAAAAAATAATAGAATATGCCAATAAATATTCAAAATAAATTTATTTATCTTAAAAAACTATCTTCAATTAATTTTATATTTTCTTTAATACTTAAAAGTAAAATAAAAGATCCTAATCTAGGTCCATTCTTTTGTCCTAGCAAAATTTCATAAAGAAATAAAAACCAATCTTTTAATTCATACTTATTTTTTTTTCCAAGTTCATAAATTTCACTTTGTATTTCTTCTGAAGTTGCTTTTGAATTAAATTCTTCTAAAACTTCTATAAGTTCTTTAAGAATCTTTTTTTCATCATCATTAGGTTTTTTATATTTTTTATTTGGTTCAATAAAATCTTTATAATATTGAATAGAAAATTCTACTAATTTATCTGTATAAAGATTATCTGATGAACTAATATTAGGTATATATTGTTTAATATATTT
>CAYOOR010000143.1:0-22422 GCA_964405695.1 uncultured Alphaproteobacteria bacterium | reverse complement strand
TAGCATCCATATTTGATGCAAATGGATCTGTTAAATTATATTCAGTATTGTTAAGCTTTTGAGATTTATATTCATCAAAACTAATTACTTCTTTATTATCAATAAGTTTATTTTCAGAAATTATTTCTGGAGATCTTTTTTCTTTTCTCCATCTATCTCTTTTTAGATTTGTAACGATTAATTTTAAATATCCCAAAATATTAGTACCTACTTTATAATTACTTCTTCCTTTATCATAAGAATTAAAAAATCTTACATATGCTTGAGAAACTAAATCTTCTGCATCGTGATGATTCCAAATTTTTAATTTAAATTTAGTATAACTTAACAGTTCTCCGTAGCATTTCTTTGCTTCCTCTCTTATTTTATTTTCTTTTTTCAAATCTCCCTTAATTATAAATTTATCCCTACATCAATTAAACGATTTTATTTTATTTTTATTCCAATAATAATTTCAGTCACATTTTAGAGGAATAGTATATCTTTCTGCTTCTAAAATAATTTGCTCTTTAGTTTTTTTTTTATTTATATCTTTAGTGATATATTCAATTTTATGTTCATCAAGAAAACTTTTTATTACGTATATAGAATTAACTTTATATAGACCTTCAGAAGAAGTACTGTATCTTAATAAATCAAGAATTTTTTTTTTAATTGAATCTTTACCATAAACTGTTCCAATCATTAAACCTTTTTCATTAATAACAGGACTACCACTTGAACCTGAATATAAATCATTTATTGGTTGTATAATTATTCTTGCTCTATTATTTTTTCTTGTTTTTAGTGATTTGACAACCCCCTCAGTTTCTTCATTTTTATCCAATATCGTTTGTCTTGGATATCCATAAATATAAATTTTCTCATTTTCAAATATTCTTGATGATAACGTAACGGGAATAAATTTTTTATCTGTAACATCATCAGTTTCTAATAAAGCTAGGTCGTTTTCTTTATCTATTTCATAAATTCTTAAACTTAAATCATTTTTATATTTATTAGATCTTATTTTTTTACAATTATTTACAAAATGAGCAGCAGTTAAAACGTATAAATTTTTATCTTTTCCTATCCATATTCCTGTTCCGTATTTTGAATATTTTCCTATTTCTATATTTTGATTATTATTTTTGTTTGCTATAGCATTTGTTAATAAATCATTTAATTTCAACCATTCCTCAGGCTCAGTTGGTAATTTAACTGTAAGGTTTTCTTTTTCTTGAAATTGTTTTATTGCAGCAAAAGTTTCTTTACCAGGGATATCATCTCTTTTAATTGGGTATCCTAAATCAAATAATTTTTCTTGTATATTTTTTACAATAAACTGTGTTTTTGGTTCAAGTGTAGAACTTTTTTGAGCACAAATTTCGGATCCTTTATCAGAACAATATTTATACCAAAATTTTGCTTTTTTTAATCTTTGTTTTTTTGTTAAATTTTTTTCAGCCAAACCTTGTTCTAACATTCTACCAATTTCAAGCATACATGAAAAATGTTCAGAAGAACAATTTCCATTTTCTAAACAATCAGCAGTACATTTATTAAAGCCGTCATAAGCCTTTTTATAGTTTTTGTTATCTAAATCTTTTTTTGCTGTTTCAAAATTTATACTAAAAACATTATTTATAGATAAAGTAATAAAAAAAATAAGAATAAAAAAATTTTTAAAGAATTTCACAATTAATAATTAAAATATATTTTATATATATTAGATAATAATTTTTTTTATAAATTGGAATAGAATTTTACCTTTTTCGTTAAATATATTATAGATTTCTATAAATTATGTAAGGAGCCAATTATTCTCCCTTTATTCTCTTTGGCTTCTTACAATCTTATAAACTATCTCCATTTATTTTTGGATGCTATTAAAATTGACTTTTCTAGGTTTTTTCCTATTAAATGAATTATATTATCGTTTGCTATAAATTCCCCAAAGTTTGTTAGAATTTCAGATATTTTTACATCATTTCTTATTGAGTATTCATTAATCTTTTCTGTATATATTCCTTGAGCCTCTTTGGTAGTTAAAAATTCTAAGAAAGATATCGCGTTATTTAAATTTTTTGCTCCTTTTATTATTCCAGCACCACTTATATTAATGTGTGTTCCATGGCTTTGTTGATTTGGCCAAAAAATTGATACTTTTTCTGCAGCAGTTTTATCTTTTCTATTTTTTCCATTTAACATATTTGCCAAATAATAAGTATTTGCAATAGTTACATCACATTCTCCATATGCAATTGATCTAATTTGATCTCTATCACCACCATGAGGTTTTTTTTTAAAATTCTTTACTAACCCATCAATCCAATTTTCTGTTCTTTTTTTACCTAAATTTATGATCATATATGATATTAAAGATTGATTGTAAACATTATTAGAAGATCTCATACATATTCTATTTTTCCATTTTTTATTTTTAAGATCTTCATATGTTGATAATTCTTCTATTT
This sequence comes from uncultured Alphaproteobacteria bacterium, assembly GCA_964405695.1. GTDB lineage: Bacteria > Pseudomonadota > Alphaproteobacteria > CAYOOR01. The sequence continues at coordinate 19,966 of CAYOOR010000143.1, read as the reverse complement.
TAACTCTTTCTTTTGAAAAAATAATGGGCCTGGCTCTTACTGATAATCCAAACCAATAATTTTCTTTATCTCTAAATTTACTTGGTATATTTTTTTTTAAAATTTTTGAATCTATTTTTGTAAAAATATTATTTTTTTTTGCTCTATGAAGTCTTGCTACATCTGTAGTGATTAACAAATCACCTTCAGGATTATTTCTTTCAAGTTTAATCCTTTCTATAAATTGATCTGATTTTCCTGTAACTATATTTACTTTGATTCCTGTTTTTTTTTTAAATACTTCTATTAAAGGTTCTATTAAATGTAATTTTCTTCCTGAGTATATATTTAATTCATTTTTTGTTTTAGATTCAATAGGGTAAAGGTCTAAAAGTATTACAATTAAAGATATTATTAATAAACTTAATAATGAATATTTTTTGTTTAACATAAAAATAAGCAAGTAAAAATGTATTAGTTGATAATGATTATCATTATCAATAATATAAAGATATTATTTGGTTTATATTTTTTTTCAATTACTTTTATTATTTTTAAAAAAAAATTAGATGTTTAATCAAAAAAAAATCCAAAAAATGGCTTTCATTGATCCCAATGGAACTAATGCAAAATATGTTAAAAAAATTATTTCAAAATTTGTTGATAATTTAATAAATAAAGTTTCAAAAGCAGAAAGTTATCCTCCTCTTTTAAAAAAAAAAAAATATTTAGATAATTTTAATTTTAATGATTTACCAATTTCAGAAAGAGAATTATTAAAAAAAACAAAATTAATTATTAATCAATCTATGAATGCATCAAATCCTTATTATTTAGGACATATGGATTCATTACCAACAACTATGTCAATAATTGGAGATATTATTTGTTCTACTATAAATAATAATATGCTTAGTAAAGAAACCGCTCCTGTCTTTACTGAAATAGAAGAAAAAGTTACTGGCATGTTGTCAGAAAAATTTAAACTTGGAGAAGATTCAGGTGGAATTATGTTAGGAGGTGGTTCTTTATCTAATATTCAAGCTATCGCAATAGCTAGAAATAGAATTTTAGGTTCATTTGATAAAGGATTAATGAATTTAAGAAGAAAACCATATATTTTCGCTTCTAAAGAAGCACATACATCTATAAAAAAAGCTGCGATGATTTTAGGTTTAGGAACGCAATCGGTTATTTCAATTCCTACTGATAGTACTGGTAAAATGGACATTATTTTTTTAAATAAATGTATAAAAAAAAAGATTAAGGAAAATGGTATTCCTCTTTGTATAGTAGCAACCGCAGGCACAACTATAAGTGGGAGTGTTGATAATTTAAATGAAATTTCAAAAATAGCTGAAAAGTACAAAATTTGGATGCATACAGATGCTGTTTATGCAGGTGCATTAATTTTTTCTGATAAATATAAAAATTTATTAAATGGAATTGAAAAATCAGATTCAATTTCATTTAATCCTCAAAAATGGCTGTATATTACCAAGACATGCTCTGTTTTGTTATTAAAAAATAAAAAATATTTATATTCAGATTTTTTTACCCCTTTACCATATGTTGCAAAGGATAAAAATGAATATCATCCAGGTGAATTAACGATTCAAGGAACAAGATATCCCGATATACTTAAATTATGGCTTTCTCTTCAGCATTTAGGTAATTTTACTTATTCTAAAATTATAGAAAATTCTTATAGAAATACTTTTCTTTTAAAAAAGAATTTAGAAAAAATAAATAATATAAAATTTCTATGTAATCCAGAAACAAATATTTTATGTTTTAGATATGTGCCTTCAAATATAAATCCTATCAAACATGATAAAATAAATCTTGATTTACAGAAATTTTTATTAAATAAAAATAATATTTTTTTTTCATATGTTAGTTGTAATGGGTTTAAATGGTTAAGAGCTGTAATTTTAAATCCATTTTTTAATTCGAGACATATTAATAAAATTTGCAATGTTATTGAGTCATATTTTAAAAAAGAAAAAAAACTTATTAAGAAAGTAAAATGATAAAATTAATATTAATTTTTTTTTCAATTTTCTTATTAATTTTTTTTTTAAGTAAAAAAAATTTTAAAATTAGAAATTTTCTTATTATTTTATTTGTTTTATTAATTATTTATTTAATTTATTCAGGTAAAGTCAATTTTTTATTGCCAATATTAAAAAGTTTAATTCCAAATTTAATGAAATTGTTAAATTTTTTATAATTTAAAAAATTATAATGGAAAAACATAAATTCAATGAAACAATTTTACGTGAATATGATATTCGCGGCATAGTTGGTAAAGATCTCAAATTATTAGATGCTTTATTTTTAGGTAAATCATTTGCAACTTTTTTAAAAAAAAACAAATTAAAAAATGTAATTATTGGATATGATGGGAGAAATAGTTCAAAAGAAATCGAAAGAGAATTAGTTAAAGGTCTATTTCAAAAAGGGATAAAAATTTTAAGGATTGGTTTAGTTCCTACCCCTTTACTTTATTTTTCTATGTATATAAAAAAAATTGATAGTGCGATAATGGTAACTGGTTCACATAATCCATCAAATTATAATGGATTCAAAATGTTATTAAAAAATAAAAGTTTAGTAGGAAAAGATATATTAGAAATTGCTAAAATAGCATCAACAGGAAATTTTTTAAAAAATAAAAAAGGGTATAATAAAAAAATATCTTTATTAAAAAAATATTTGGATTTTTTAAGTAAGACTGCAAAAATTAAAAAAAATATTAGAATCGCATGGGATCCAGGAAATGGCTCCGGTGGTAATGTTATTAATTTACTAACAAAAAAAATTAAAGGAACTCACTATCTTATAAATGATAAAATTGATGGAAATTTTCCTGCTCATCACCCTGATCCAACTGTTCCAAAAAATTTAAAACAATTAAAAGTTTTAGTGAAAAAAAAAAAATGTGATTTAGGTTTTGCTTTCGATGGAGATGGAGATAGATTGGGTGTTGTTGATAATAAAGGCAATATTATTTATGCTGATAGAGTTGTTGCATTTTTATCTAAAGATGTTTTAAAAAATAAACCCAAATCAAAAATTATTTTAGATATTAAATCTAGTCAAACAGTTTTTAATGAGATTAAAAAATTAAATGGAAAACCTTTTTTTTGGAAAACAGGACACTCATTGATAAAAAAGAAAATGAAGGAAACAAAAGCAGTGTTTGCTGGTGAAATGAGTGGGCATATTTTTTTTGGAGATAAATATTTTGGTTTTGATGATGCAATTTATGCTTCTATAAGATTTTTAAATTTATTTTGTAAAATGAATAAACCCCTATCAGATATTTTTGATTGTATGGAAAATTCCTTTAATACTCCTGAATTACGATATAAGAGTACAGAAAAAGAAAAATTTTTAATAGTTGAAAAATTAAAAAGAATTTTAAAAAAGGAAAAAAAAAAATTTATTAGCATTGATGGTGTGAGATACTCTAATAAAAACGGTTGGTGGCTTGTTAGAGCGTCAAATACTCAGGATATTTTGGTAGCTAGATGCGAATCAAATACAGAAAAAAATTTAAAAAAAATAAAATTAGATTTAAAATTAATGCTAAAAAAATGTAACTTTAAAATTTAATTTTATTATTGTATTTCTTTTTTTAAATTTTATTTTATTAAATGTAATATAAATAAAATGAGTAAAATAAATTATAATCATAAATTAAATGAAGAAACTTTAATAAAAAAGCGTACAAAAAAAAAATTAAAGAAACCTTCATTATTTAAAGTTATAATGATTAATGATGATTATACTCCTATGCAGTTTGTAGTTTATTTATTAAAGAATTATTTTAATAAAAATGATCCTGAGGCAAATAAAATTATGCTAGAAGTTCATAATCATGGTTCTGGTATGTGTGGAATATTTACTTTAGAGATAGCTGAGAGTAAAATTTTAAAAGTTATTAATTATTCAAGAAATAATGGATATCCTTTATTATGTATTATGAAAAAAATTTAAAATGTTATCAAATAAATTAGAAAAAACAATTAAGAGAGCTATATCATATGCCACTGATAGACAGCATCAATATGTAACTTTAGAACATTTACTTTTGGCTTTGATTGAAGATGATGACGCTTCTGCTGTTTTAAATGCTTGTAATGTAAATGTCGAAAATTTGAAAATAAGTTTAATAAAATTTATAGATGAAGAATTGAAAAGTATAGTTTCTTCATCAGTACAAGAAGCTGAAGCATCTGCAAGTTTTCAAAGAGTTTTACAAAGAACCGCAACACATGTTTATTCATCTGAAACAAAAAAAATTAATGGAGCAAATGTTTTAGTTTCAATTTTTTCTGAACGCGAATCTCATGCAGTTTATTTTTTGCAAAAACAAGATATGTCAAGATTAGATGCTTTAAATTTTATATCTCATGGTATTGAAAAAAATGAGAATGATGAATTGGAAGAAGAAGATATGAATGAAAATAGTGAAAATAATTTTATTTATCCAAATACATATCAACCAAAAGAAACTAAAAATAGTGATGGTTACACAATTAATTTAATGAATAAAGCAAAAAATAAGATGATAGATAAATTAATTGGTAGAAATAATGAAATAGATAGAACTATTCAAATTCTATCAAGAAGATTAAAAAATAATCCACTTTTAGTAGGCGAACCTGGAGTTGGGAAAACAGCTATTGCTGAAGGTTTAGCATTTAGAATTTTTAAAAAAGAGGTCCCTAATTTTTTGTACGATGCTGTAATTTATCAATTAGATTTAGGAACTTTAATTGCTGGTACAAAATATAGAGGTGATTTTGAAGAAAGATTAAAAAAAGTTATTAAGAATATAACAAGTTCAAAAAAAAATATTTTATTTATTGATGAAATACATACAATTGTGGGCGCTGGTGCCACAACAAGTGGTTCAATAGATGCATCAAATATATTAAAACCATTTTTATCTAATGGTCAAATAAGATGTATCGGTTCTACAACTTATAAAGAATATAGAAATTATTTTGATAAAGATAAAGCTTTCTCAAGAAGATTTCAAAAAATAGATATTGATGAACCTTCATTAACAGAATGTTTTGAAATATTAAAAGGTATTAAGAATTATTATGAAAAATTTCATGGTTTTAAATATACTGATGAGGCTTTAAAATCTTCTATTGATTTATCAAATAGATATATTTCTCAAAAAAAATTACCAGATAAGGCTATTGATATAATAGATGAAGCTGGCGCGTATAAAAAAGTTTTTTTTAAAGATAATAAAGAAATAAACACTGAAGATATTATTAATACAGTCTCAAGAATTGTAAAAATTCCTATAAGCAATATTAACGATCAAAATAATTCTTTAACTAAAAGTTTAGACAAAAATATTAAAAAAGTTATTTTTGGCCAAGATAAAGCGGTTGATAATTTAATTAGATCTGTAAAAATTTCTAAAGCTGGCCTTTCAGACTTTGATAAACCTATCGGATGTTTTTTGTTTACAGGTCCAACAGGAGTCGGTAAAACTGAACTTGCAAAACAATTGTCCAAATCTCTTAATTCTAAATTTATAAGATTAGATATGTCTGAGTATTCTGAGAAACATAGTGTAGCTAGATTAATTGGTTCACCACCTGGATATGTTGGTTTTGATCAAGGAGGTTTATTAACTGAATCTGTTGACCAAAATCCATATTCAGTTGTTTTATTTGATGAAATAGAGAAAGCTCATTATGATCTTTTTAATATACTTCTTCAAGTTATGGATTATGGAAAATAAACCGATAATAATGGAAAATCTGTGAATTTTAGAAATGTTATTTTAATTTTAACTACAAACATTGGAGGAGATAATTTATTAAAAAAAAAATTAGGATTTAATGCATTTACAGAAAATAAAAATAATGAAGAAGAAATTAAGTTTTTTTTTAAACAAGAATTTAGAAATAGATTAGATTCAATTATTTCTTTTAATTCTTTATCACGAAAAGTTATTTTGAAAATAGTTAACAAGTTTTTGCTTCAACTAAAAAAGAAATTATTAGATAAAAATATTTCAGTTTCATTTTCTGATGAAGTAAAAAATTATTTAGTATTAAATGGTTTTAGCGAAACGTTTGGAGCTAGACCTCTTGCTAGATTAATACAGTCAAAAATTAAAGAACCAATAGCTGATTATTTGTTATCAAAATCAGATAAATTAAAAATTTTTCTGAATATTTCTCTTTCTAATAAAAAAGAATTAAAATTTGATTTTAAATCTAAGAAAGTAAAAGAAAAAATTATTTAGTTAAAAATATAGCATCGATTTCTACACTTGCATTTAAAGGTAAATTATAAACACCAATAGCAGTTCTTGTATGAACACCATTTTGTTTAAAAATATTTTTAATTATATTTGATGCACCATTTATCACGAACGGAATATCAGAAAAATTATTATCTGTATTAACAAAACCATTTAATCTTATACATTTTTTAATTTTTTTTATATTACCTTTAATTGCTATATTAACTAATGCTAAAATATTAAGCGCACATAATTCTGAAGCTTTATAACCATATTTTTTATTTTTATTATTAATTTTACCAGTATATATAACTTTATTATTTTTTATTGGTAATTGACCTGAAATATATAAAAAATTATTTTCTAGAATATATGGCGTGTAAGTTCCTGCAGTTTTAATAATTTTAGGTAAAGAAAAACCTATTGAATTTAGTTTTTGTTCTATTATGTTTGGCATTGTTTTTTTTAACTACAACCTGTTGTTGAACCACAGGTATTACATTTAAGACAAGTACCATTTCTAACTAAAGTAAAATTACCACAATCACCACAGGCATCTCCTTCATAGCCTCTTAATTTAGCTTTTTTTATTAAATCATTAATATTTTTTTTTTTAGATTTAATCTTTAAATCAACAGATTTATTTTCATTATTTTCTAAATTTTCCATGCCACCTGAAAGAACATAAAAATTATTTCTTAAATATCCTGTACTTGCATATCTAGAAATAGTTTCATTTGCATTTGCAGCTTTTAATTCATTTATTTTATGTTCATTGTCATCTGTTGGAGAAATTTTTTTGTCAGGATCAAAATGTGCTAGATCTTTTTTATTTAAATAAGATATAGCTAATTCTCTAAAAACATAATCTAAAATTGAACTAGCCATTCTGATTGAATCATTTCCTTGAACTGTTCCTGATGGTTCAAATTTAGTTCCAACATAAGCTTCTACAAATTCTTCTAGCGGAACTCCGTATTGTAATCCGATTGATATGGCTATAGCAAAATTATTCATTAAACTTCTAAATGCTGCTCCCTCTTTATGCATATCAAGAAAAATCTCACCTATAGATCCATCGTCATATTCTCCAGTTCTTAAATAAACTTTATGGCCAGCAACAATTGCTTTTTGTGTATATCCTTTTCTCCTATCAGGCATTTTATTTCTTTGTGTTCTAATAATTTCTTTTACATAATTTGTTGCTATTTTTTCTGCTACATTGATAGTTTTATCTTTAATTGAATCATTTTCATTTACAATATCATCTTCTTCAACTATTGCTGAAGCTAAAGGCTGTGATAATTTCGAACCATCTCTATATAGAGCATTTGCTTTTAGTCCTAATTTCCAGGATTGGATATAAGATTTTTTACACTCTTCGATAGTAGCTTTATTTGGCATGTTAATTGTTTTTGATATTGCTCCAGAAATAAAAGGTTGAGCTGCAGCCATCATCTTAATATGACTTTCAGTTGATAAAAAACGTTTACCGATTTTTCCACAAGGATTAGCGCAATCAAATATAGATAAATGTTCCTCTTTTAAATGAGGAGCATTTTCTAAAGTCATAGAACCACAACAATGGGTATTTGCATTATCAATTTCTTTTTCATTAAAACCTAAATGTTCAAGCATATTGAAAGAAGTGTCATTTAAATTCTCTTTTTTTAATTTAAGAATTTTTGTACAAAATTCTTCGCCTATTATAAATTTATTAAAAGAAAATTTTATATCAAATGCATTTTTCAAATTTTCTTCAATTTTATCTATAATTTCTTTTGTGAAACCTTTTTCTATAAGTATTTGATGATTAATAGATTTACAGTTTTTTAATGTTGCATTTCCAATAACATATTTAGTAATTTCTTCAATTTGAAATTGACTATAACCAAGGTTTTTTAAAGAAATAGGTATTAGCCTATTTATAATTTTAAAATATCCTCCGCCTGCAAGTTTTTTAAATTTTACAGTTGAAAAATCAGGTTCAATTCCAGTTGTATCACAATCCATAACAAGCCCTATTGTTCCTGTCGGTGCAATAACAGTGGTTTGCGCGTTTCTATATCCATATTTTTTTCCACTTTCTAAAGCATTTTCCCAGGATTTTTTTGCTGAATTAACTAATTCTATATCAGGGCAATGTTTTCCTTTTATAGGGACAGGAAAAATAGATAAATCTATGTAATTATTTTTTTCTCCATAAGCTGCTTTTTTATGATTGGTAATAACTTTAATCATATCATCTTTGTTTTTTATAAATCCATTAAAAACGCCCAACTCTTTTGCTATTTGTGAAGAAACATAATAGGATTCACCTGTCATCAAAGCTGTGATAGATGCGCAAATTGATCTGCCTTCATCACTATCGTAACTAAATCCTTGTTGCATTAACAAGCCTCCAATATTTGCATAACCTAATCCAAGTGTTCTAAATTCATAAGAAAGCTCGGCAATTTCTTTAGAAGGAAATTGAGCCATCATTACTGAAATTTCAAGGACAAGTGTAAAAAGTTTTACAGTATGTTTAAAATTTTCTATTTCAAACTTTCCATTTTTATTTAAAAATTCTATTAAATTTATAGAGGCTAAATTACAAGCTGTATTATCAAGAAACATATATTCTGAACATGGATTTGATGCATTGATTCTTCCACTTTTCGGACAAGTATGCCACTCATTTATCGTTGTATCATATTGAATGCCTGGATCAGCACATGACCAAGCAGCGAAACCAATTTTTTCCCAAAGATCTTTTGCATTAACTGTTTTATGAATTTTTTGATCTGTTCTTCTTATTAGTTTCCATTCTTTATCATTCAATACAGATTCTAAAAAGTCATTTGTTACTCTTACTGAATTATTAGAATTCTGACCTGAAACAGTTAAATAAGCTTCTGAATCCCAATCTGTATCGTAAGTAGAGAATTCTAAAGACTTATAACCTTGTTTGGCAAATTCTAAAACTCTTTGAATATAATTTTCAGGAATTAAAGATTTTTTTGCATCAAGAATTTTTCCTTTAAGAATTATATTCTTTTTTAAATTAAATCTTTCTTTATCATTATCTATTTCGTTATTCCAACAAGCCTCCATTATTTCTTTGAGATGCTTTTCACATATCTTTGATCCTACAACTAAAGATGCTACTTTTTGTTCTTCTTTAACTTTCCAATCAATAAAATCTTCAATATCCGGATGATCTATATCAATAACTACCATTTTTGCCGCTCTTCGAGTTGTACCACCAGATTTTATTGCTCCAGCAGATCTATCTCCAATTCTTAAAAAACTCATTAAACCAGATGATTTGCCTCCGCCAGATAAATTTTCTCCATCTCCACGAACATGAGAAAAATTACTACCTGTTCCAGAACCATATTTAAATAATCTCGCTTCTTTTGTCCATAAATCCATAATTCCACCTTCATTAACCAAATCATCACTTACACTTTGAATAAAACATGCATGAGGTTGTGGATGTTCGTATGCAGTTTCTGATAAGCTAAGTTTTCCAGAATTATGATTAACATAAAAATGTCCTTGCGGAGGACCATTAATACCATATGCCCAATTAAGACCAGTGTTAAACCATTGAGGCGAGTTAGGGGCAGCCATTTGTTCACATAAAATAAATCTTAATTCATCATAAAAAGATTTTGCATCTTCTTCACTATCAAAATACTTTCCTTTCCAACCCCAATAAGTCCAAGTCCCAGCAAGCCTATCAAATACTTGTTTTGAGGATATTTCTCCAGAATATTTATTTTTTAGAGGTAATTGATCTAATTTTGTATGATCAGGGATAGATTTAGATAGCCACTTAGGAACATTTTTTTCTGTTTTTTTTTTTAATATTGTTGGGACACCTTTTTTTCTAAAATATTTTTGCGCGATAATATCAGTGGCTACTTGCGACCATTTGACAGGAACTTCAACATTTTCTAATTTAAATATTAAAGAACCATCTGGATTTCTAATTTCAGATTTAACCTTTTTGAAGGCAATTTTTTTGTAGGGACTTTCCCCCTTTACTGTAAACTTTCTTTCAATTTTCATAAATTTATTTTAAATAAACGGTAACTACTATATATAGTATAGTAAAATACACTAATACAACTATATCTTGATACTTATAACATATTTTTCAAGAAAAAAAAATTTTTTTTTTAAAAAAAAAGAATTTTTTTCTTTTTTTCTTTTTTTTTAGTAAGTTATGAATGTAATGAAAAATATTTCTTTGTTAATTTATACTCTTTTTAAAGGAAATTTTGTTGGAAAAGATGAAAATGGTAATAAATTTTATAAATCTAATGTTTCACATGGGACAAGAAAAGATAAAAGATGGGTTTTATTTAAAGAAGAAAAAGATACTAATATACAACCAGATTGGCATGCTTGGCTGCATCATTTAGTTAATAAAGTGCCAAGTAAGAAATTTAAAAAGAGATTTTACTGGCAAAAAAAGAAAACATCAAATTTTACAGGTACAACTAAAGCTTATTTACCTAAGGGACATATTTTAAATAAAGATAAGAAAGGGGAGGAAAATAAAAATTATATTTCATGGAAACCGAATAAAAAATAAATTTAAAATATTTATTTTTTCTATAATAATTCTTTTTTTTTCTTTCAATGTTTCAGAAAGTTTAACAATCTTAGGTGCTCTAAATAAGGTTAGCGGAAAAATTTCAAAAATTAAAGTTGAAGATAATGAAGAATTTTTTTTTGGTACTTTAAAAATAATTGTAAATACTTGCAAAAAATCGCTACCTGAGGATCCCCCAGAAAATTTAGCTTTTGTGGAAATATGGGATACAAAAATCGATTCTGAACAAATAAAAATATTTAATGGATGGATGTTTTCATCAAGTCCTTCCATTTCAGCTGTCGATCATGCAGTTTATGATGTTTGGGTCATTGAATGTATGGTTTCATATATTGATGAATGATTTATTTTTTTATTGAAATTTGCTTTCTTTGATAATGAATCTTCTAATATTTCTAAATATTTTTTTCTAGTTACTTCTACTGCACCTAAATTTTTTAAGTGAGGATTAATAAATTGAGTATCTAAAAGTGAAAAATTTTTAATTTTTAAATTAGCTATTAAATATATTAAACATATTTTACTTGCATTAGAAATATTACTAAACATGCTTTCACCAAAAAAAGCAGATCCTAACGTTACTCCATATAAACCTCCAACTAATTTTTTATCATGCCATGCTTCTATAGAATGAGCATGATTTATTTTATGAAGATTAGAATATAATCTAATTATTTCTTTATTAATCCATGTAGACGGTCTATTTTTTGTTTTTTTTGCACAATTATAAATCACTTCTTTGAATTTTTTATTAATTGTAATTTTAAATTTTTTTTTTTTAATCAATTTTTTTAAACTTTTTGAAATTTTAAAATTATTTATAGGAATAATTCCTCTTTTTTTAGGATTTATCCAATAAATATTTGGATCATCAAAACTTTCAGACATAGGAAATATACCTTGCGAATAACCTTTTAAAATTGTTTCTTCATTAACTTGCATTCAATAATTAATTGATAAAAATTTATCAAGCCAATTTATATGATATTTTCCTTTATTATAATCCTTACTATTTAAAATTTTTAAATGTAAAGGTATGTTTGTTTTTACTCCATTTATTACATATTCAATTAAACATCTTCTTAATCTTAGAATAGCTTCATTTCTATTTCTTGAATAAATAATAATTTTTGAAATTAAATTATCATAATTGTGCGTAACAATGCAACCTGCATAAAGCGCAGAGTCAATTCTAACACCAGGACCACCAGGTGAATGATATTCCTCTATTCTTCCTGGAGAAGGAATAAAACTTAGAGGATCTTCAGCATTAATTCTACATTGTATTGAATGACCAGAAAATTGAACATCTTTTTGATTTATATTAATTTTTTGTCCAGCTGCAATTTTTATTTGTTGTTTAATTAAATCTATTCCGGTAACTCTTTCAGTAATAGTATGTTCTATTTGCACTCTTGTATTCATTTCCATAAAATAAAATTTTTTATTTTTGTATAACAATTCAACCGTACCTAAACTTTCATACCCAATTTTTTTTATTGTTTTAACGACTAAATTACAAATCTTTTTTCTTTCTATATTTGATAAAGTAGGTGAGGGTGTTTCTTCAATAATCTTTTGTTTATTTCTTTGAATTGAGCAATCTCTTTCACCTAAATGTAAAACCTTATTTTTTTTATCAGCAATAATTTGAATTTCGATATGTCTTGGGTTATCAAAAAATTTTTCTAAATAAACATTTTCATTACCAAAAGAATTTTTCACTTCTTGTTTTACTAAAGAATAATTTGAAATTAATTCTTTTTGATTTTTAATTACTCTAATTCCTTTTCAACCACCACCAGAACCTGCTTTTAAAATTACAGGATATCCTATTTTTTTTGCAATTTTTTTTGCTTCTTCAATATTTTTAATATAATTATCAGAACCAGGTATCACAGGGAAACCATTTTTTTTCATTAAATTTTTAGCTGTTATTTTATCTCCAAACATTTTTATTTGTTGACTTGTTGGACCAATAAAAGTCATTTTGTGTTTTTTTACCATCGATGCAAAATCATAATTTTCAGAAAAAAAACCTGCACCTGGATGTACAGCATCTGAATTAGTTATTTCAGCAGCTGCTAAGATAGCAAAAGAATTTAAATAACTATTTTTTATAGAAGATTCACCAATACAAACTGCTTCATCTGCAAGTCTTACATGCATGGCATCTTTATCAATAATAGAATGAACAGCAACAGTTTTAATGCCTAGGTCTCTACAGGTTCTAACAATTCTTAATGCAATTTCTCCTCTGTTTGCTATTAGTATTTTTTTAAACATTAAATTATTATTTTAGAACTATTAATGGTTGTCCAAATTCTACTGGTTCTGCATCATTAACTAGAATTTTTTCAACTTTTCCATTTTTTTCTGCTTTTATTGGATTAAAAGTTTTCATTGCTTCAATTATTAATAAAGTATCTCCTTTTTTTACCGTTTGACCTTGTTTGATAAAACTTTTCGCTTTTGGTTCAGGAGATAGATATACAGTTCCAACCATCGGTGAGGTTAGAGCATTTTCATGCTCAATTTTAATTCTTTTATTATCTGTTTTTTCATTGTTTTCATTATTTTTAAGGTTAGAAACTGAAACTCCACTTTTCTTTAAAACTTCTGTAAGTTCCTTTATAGCTTTTGTTAAATTTTTGATTAAATTTTCATTCATATTAAAAATTATAATTTATTTAATTAAATTTTTCATTGCCATTATTGCTAAAATGTAACTATATGATCCAAAGCCAAAAATAACACCATGCGCAACTTCTGAAATAAAAGATTTTTTTCTGAATTCCTCTCTTTTATGAATATTTGATAAATGAATTTCTATAATTGGTATTTTTAAAGCTTTTAATGCATCAAAAATAGCAACAGATGTATGTGTATATGCTCCAGCATTAATTAGAAGACCTTTATATTCATCACTCATACAAGATTGTATCCAATTTATAATTTCAGCCTCTTCATTACTTTGTTTAAATACAAGCTCTAAATTATTGTTTTTAGCTATTTTATTTGAAGCATCCTCAATTTCGCTTAAAGATGTTTTTCCATATATTTCAGTTTCTCTTTCTCCTAATAAATTTAAATTTGGACCATTTATAACTAAAATTTTTTTCATAGTAAATTATTTTAAATCAAAAAAATTAATTCTATCATAGAAATTATTTTATTATTTTTTTTTTGAATTAATTTTATTTTCTAAATTTTCTAATTCATTCCATTCTTTGGTATTTTTTTTTGTTATTTTTTTTGCTCTTGTTATAAAATTCAAAGCCATAGTGTCATCACCTTTTAAATAAGATGAGTAGGCCGATGAATATTTTGATTTTCCCATTTCATTATTTCTTCCATAAGCAATTGATAATAAATACCATAACTTATCATTTTCAATTTCTTTTTTTTTTGCTTGATTTAAAAACTTAATTGCTTTGTTAATAGCTTTTTTATTATCAATATTTATTAAAGTATGAGCTAATTCAATTTGTATTAAGGGATCATTCGGTAATAATTTATTAACAATTATATAGTTTTTTAATGATTTATTTAAAAAACCATTTTCTCTATACATCTGAGCTTTTATTTCATAAAAATAAGGATTTTCTGGATATTTTTTTATTAAATTATCTATTAGTTTATTTGCTAAATTAAAATTAAATAATTTATAATTTGCAATTGATAAAGCATAATTTTTATGATCTTCATTAAATTTTTTATTATGTTTTATTGAATTAATTACTACTGCTGGATCAGTAAACCCTAGTATTTTAGCTTGCATAAATTTGTATCTTTCTTCAATTGATAAATTTAATTTAGAAATAGATATGTCATCACAATTTTCATTTCTTGCTGCATTTCTAGCATCACTTATTCTTTCACGTGTAAGAGGGTGGGACTGTGTATAAGCATTCCTTTGAAAATTTGATTGATATTTTTGTAAAACTTCAAAGAAACTAATCATTCCACAAAGAGATTTATTAGATTCATTTAAAAATTTATAGGCTGCTCTATCTGCCGACCCTTCTTGTACTCTAGAAAAACTTAAAAAAGAAGATTGACCAGCTGATACCGCACCACCTGAAATTGCAGCAAAAGCATCAGCATTGCCTGTTAAAGCTGCAGCTGCACCACCAAGTAGAAATCCTATTAATGTTATATTTCTGCTTTTTGCAATTTGTTCATAAATTTTAAAATGATGCTTACCAGTTATATGGCCAATTTCGTGAGCTATAACAGCCTCTAGTTCATTTGAGTTTTTTGTTTCAGTTATAAGGCCCGAAAATATAAAAATTTTTTGACCAGGTGTTACAAATGCATTCAATTTATTGTCATTTAAAATATAAATATGTAACTTATTACTATCTTGTTTGGCTGCTTTAGCAATTGGTTGAACAATATCTTTAATAAGATTTTCAATTTCTGAATCTCTAATAATAAAACTTAATGCATTATTAGATATAAATGTCAAAAAAATAAATAATATTAAGATTTTTTTCATATACATTATCTAATAATATATATTTTTTTTTATTTTTTTAATTTATTTATGAGCAAATTTATTTCTAAAAGAGGACAAGTTTCAAATTTTATTGTTATGGATCTTTTTGAACAAGCTCAAAATTTGTCAAGTAGAGGAAAAAAAATCATACATTTTGAAGCAGGCCAACCAACAGCAAAACTTCCTCAAAATGCATTTAAAAACGCGTTAAATAAGATTAAAACAACAAACGTTGCTTATACAAATCCTCTTGGTTTAGATATACTTAGAAAAAAAATATCAAATTATTATTTGAAGAAATATAAACTAAAAATTAATTATAAAAAAATAATTATTACCTTTGGTTCGTCTGGCGCATTCATATTATCTTTTTTAAGTTCTTTTGATAAAGGAAGTAAGATAGGCGTTACTGTTCCAAATTATCCAGCTTATAAAAATATAATTAAATCGCTTGATTTAAAAATTAAACCTATTTTTTGTAATTCTAAAAATAACTTTGAATATAATTTCAAAACTATTTGTAAATATAAAGATATTGATGGATTATTAATTTCAAATCCACTGAATCCAACAGGTTCTTTATTAAAAAAAGAAGAAATTAAAAAAATTTCATTATTTTGTCTAAAGAATAAAATAAGAATAATTGCTGATGAAATATATCATGGAGTTAATTATCAAAAAAATATAACTACATTTCTCAGGTATAATAAAAAGGCTATTATTATAAATAGCTTTTCTAAATATTTTCTTTTAACAGGCTGGAGAGTTGGTTGGCTTATTTGTCCTAATGATTTATATTCTTCTATAAAGAATCTTGCGCCAAATTTATTTGTTGCCCCGCCAACAATTTCACAATATGTAGCTTTATCAGCTTTAAATTATAAAAAATATTTGAATGATATTGTTAAAGATTATAAAAAAAATTTAGATATGTTATATGATTTCTTGCCAACAATTAATATTTTTCCTGTTATAAAACCTAAAGGAAGTTTTTATTTGTATGCTGATATTAGTAAAATTTCCAACGATAGTGAAAAATTATGTAAAAAATTATTAAATGAACACGGTATAGTTTTAACGCCTGGAGTTGATTTTGATGAATACGAAGGAAAAAAATATGTTCGTTTTTGTTATTCATATCCAAAACAAAATATAATTGATGGTATTAAAAAATTAAATATCGTATTTGGTAGAAAAAATACTTAATTTTTTATTATCTTGATTTTTTTGCCTATAAATCTGCATATTTGATAATACAAATTTTACATATAATCTTGTTTCTTTAATTGGAATTTTTTCTATCCAACTTACCGTATCAACATTATTTTTTCTAGGATCACCATTTTTTTTTATCCATCTGTTAATTCTTCTTGGTCCTGCGTTATATCCTATAAGTGCTAACAAATAAGAGTCATATTCTTTTACTAAATTGTATAAGTAATAAGATCCTAAAGTAATATTATATTGAGGATCACTTCTTAATCTTTTTTTTGAATAGCTTAAATTTAATTTTTTAGATATTTTTTTTCCTGTAGCAGGCATTATTTGCATTATACCTCTAGCACCAACTCTACTTATTGCTTTTGTATCAAATACACTTTCTTGTCTTATAACTCCAAAAACTAATTCTTTTTCAATTTTATTATAAATTTGATAATTTTTTATTGATGGATAAGCATAATGATATAAATTAAAACCTTTTTTTTTTGCAAACTTAGATGCTTTAATTGATAGATCTAATCTTCCAAGATCTTTTGATAATTTTGCTATTATTTGTAATTGACCGGGAGTTGAACTAGTATTTATTAAATGTGTGATAAATTTTTTGGCATTTTTTCTAGTTCCATTTGCTAAAATAAGCTCACTTGCTTTATACAAATCTGTTTTAGTAAAAGCAATATCATCTTTTGTAAGTATGTTATTTCCATAAAGTTCTTCATTGGTTACTAAAGATTTTTTTTTGCTAATTTTTTCAAAACTTAATTGTCCATAAAATTCAGTTACATAATTAGCCGAATTTTTATACCATAATTCACTAAGTTCTTTATTTCTATTTTTTTCATAAGATTTTCCAGCCCAATATGCTGATTTTGCTTTTTCTCCTACATGGTTTGTATTTTCAAAAGAATTTAAAAAATGATTAATATATATTTCAGGGGAAAGGTTTAAATATTCGTAAGCAATCCATCCAGCATACCATTCAGATTCTGAAAGTAGTTCATTAGATTTTGAGCTAAAATCTTTTACTAATTTATATGCTTTTTTATATTCTTTTCTTTCTAATAATTTTCTTACAATTATTGAAACTTCATACCACCATTTTTTTTCATATTTAAGATTTTCAGGCAAAGGATTTATTAAATCAAATGCAGTTTCGTATAATCGACTTTTCCTTCTCCATCTTAATCTTTCATAAACTAAACCTTGATCATTTAAAAAATTTTGATTAATTCTTGATATGGCTTGATCAGCATTTCCACCTCTTCTTCGTAAAATAATTCTTGCATTGTACAAAGCTTGTTTATTTTTACTAATTATAGGCAACATCCTTCGTGCTTCATAAGATCTACCAGCCCATGTAAGATTTTCAATTCTTTTTAAATGATCTTCATTTGTTAATATTTTTTTATATTTTTTATAAAAATCTTTACTTTGTTTCTTAGTAAATTTTTTATTAATCCAAATAGTTTTTGCTTCTTTTTTTACATTTTGAATACCTCGTTCTTTTCTTAATGAATCTAAATAATTTACATTTCCTTTTGTTGTTAAAGGCTTATTTTCTTCAAAATATTTAATTATTTCTTTATTATTAAAATTTCTTTCAATAACAAGTTCCATTTTTTTCTTAAAAAAATTTTCGTTTGGCCAATTAATGTTTTTTTCTATAAATTTTTTTGTTCTAAAAAAATTATTATTATTGTTTTGGCTCAAATAATGCCATTCTATAATTTTTTTTAATACAATATTGTTTTTCGCTGCTTTCGTAGCTTTATCCCATTTTTTTTCTTTAATTAAATCAAATATAATTTTAGATTCTTGAAATTTTTTAGATTTTATTTTATTTTTTTCAGTTCTAACTTTTGAGATTAGAATATTTGTAACTATTACTTTTTGTTTAATAATTGATACTTGTTTAGACGTCAATCCTTTTGATTCATTTTGAAACGATAGAAAAAAAAAAATTATTGAAAAAAAAATTAAAACATTTTTAAACATATTTTTTAAATTGTTTTTATACTAATAGCAACTAAATAAAAATCTATATTGTAAATATATTTTATTAATTTTTTTAAATGTTTAAAGGTTCAATAACTGCTTTAATTACCCCATTGAAAAATGGTAAAATTGATGAAAAATCTTTCCAAGATTTTGTTGAATGGCAAATTAAAGAGGGATCTCATGGACTTGTTCCTTGTGGGACAACAGGAGAGTCGCCAACTTTAACTCATAATGAGCATGAAAGAGTTGTTGATTTGTGTATTGAAGCATCTTCCGGTAAAGTGCCTGTTATAGCAGGAACAGGTTCTAATTCAACTGACGAAGCTATAAGTTTAACTAGATATGCTGAAGGTGCGGGTGCTGATGCAGTTTTAGTTGTTACTCCTTATTATAACAAGCCAACACAAGATGGATTGTACAATCATTTTAAATCAATTAATGATAATTGTAATTTACCGATTATAATTTATAACATTCCTGGAAGAAGTATTGTCGATATTGACATTAATACAATGCAAAAATTATCTAAATTAAAAAATATAATTGGAGTTAAAGATTCTTCTAATGATTTATCTAGACCTTTGCAAACAATTGATAAAATAGGAAATAAATTTTGTCAAATTTCTGGTGAAGATGCAACTGTTGTTCCTTTTTTATCACAAGGTGGGCATGGTTGTATTTCTGTTACTGCTAATATTGCGCCTAGACTTTGTTCAGACTTACATAATGCATGGCAGAAAGGGAATTTTAAAAAAGTAAAAAATATTAATACTTTTTTGTATCCATTACATAACGCTCTTTTTTTAGAAACTAGCCCTGGGCCAGTTAAATATGCTGCTTCAATTTTAAAAATATGTTCTGAAGAATTAAGATTGCCTTTAGTTAAGGTTTCTTCTAATACAAAAAAACAAATCAGATTAATTCTTAAAAAATTAAAAATTAAATCAATAAAAACTAAATAAATGTTAAAAAAAAAAAAAAACGCTATCGCTATAAATAGGCGTGCTACATATGACTATAAAATTGGTGATAAGTTTGAAGCAGGTATTGTTTTAAAAGGAAGCGAAGTTAAATCTCTAAGAAAAAATAGAGCTGATATTTCTCATGCTTTTATTAGTCAAGAAAAGGGAGAGATTTTTTTAAAAAATTCAAATATACCTAAATATTTAGCTTCTGGAATTTTAAATCATGAAACTAATAGATCAAGAAAATTATTATTAAAAAAAAAAGAAATAAAAAAAATGTTAGGTAATTTAAATAACAAAGGTGCTACTTTAGTACCGTTAAGAATCTTTTTTTCCTCTAAAGGATTTGCTAAATTATTAATGGCCATCGCAGAAGGAAAAAAACAATATGACAAAAGGCAAAC
>CAYOOR010000142.1:0-3839 GCA_964405695.1 uncultured Alphaproteobacteria bacterium | reverse complement strand
CGCATCTGCTCATGGCTCAGCAACTTGGAACGGTGATTTACGCGATGAAAAAACATCCGCGTGATGTTGTTGGGGAGACCGTCGCAGTGATGGGCCAAGGATCAGCAGGCTTGTTCTGGACCTACCTACTGAAGCGAGCTGGTGCCGCTCAGGTCATTGTCTCTGATCTTTCCGACACACGACTAGCTGTAGCGAGCTCCTA
Organism: uncultured Alphaproteobacteria bacterium; assembly: GCA_964405695.1. Taxonomy (GTDB): domain Bacteria; phylum Pseudomonadota; class Alphaproteobacteria; genus CAYOOR01. Next base: position 3,637 of record CAYOOR010000142.1, on the reverse strand, counting down.
TGGGGCTGATGTTTGTATCAACGCTGGAAATAATGATTTATCGTCAGCTGTTCGTGACTTAACAACCGGCAAGGGAGTTGATTATCTCGTTGAGGCCGTGGGCCGACCGGAAACTTTTCGAGAATCAGTCGATCATGTTCGAATGGACGGTGAAATCATGTGGTTTGGTTTACCAAGTGTTGATTCCGACATTGAGATGAGATTTCACAAGTTCTTTCGGAAACGTCTCAGCGCGGCTAGTACCTACGGTGCTCAGGATGAAACTGATGCGGCGTCTTTTCGAGAGGCACTCGATTTGATTGCAAATGGGGCAATTGATGTTGCTCCGCTGCTTAGCCATATCTTTCCGGTCGAAAAAATCGATGAGGCGATGCACTTAGCTCACGAACCCCATGAAGATCGAGCTCTCAAAGTATCGATTGAGTTCTGTTAGTAGTTCCGAATTGGACCGGTAATCGAAAACATCAGAGTTAGCTGAGTCGAGAAGGAAGCAGAAAGGAAAAGATGCGGGTAATTGTGACCGGTGGCGCCGGGTTTTTGGGACGGCTCCTTATACAGGGACTCCAAGAAGAAGGAGTAGAAGACATTGTCGCGGTAGATGTCGCTGAAGCCGAAATACCTGGCTGTCGTATGGTGCAAGGAGACCTCGCGCATGACCAGTTTTTGCCTGAACTTTTGAAAGAAGACTCCTGCACTATTTTTCATTTAGCGTCGGTGGTGAGCGCAGGAGCGGAAGCCGATTGGGAGCACGCGATCGACCAGAATATTGGAGGCATGCTCAGGCTTCTGGAAGAGTGTCGCCGATCTGAACATCTTCACAAAGTTGTGTTTGCGAGCACTTTGGCAGTTTTCGGAGGAGCGACGGCAGGCGGCGAAGTAGGGGACCTTGTGAAACAAACTCCCTCGGGCACCTATGGGACAACCAAGGCGATTGGTGAGCTTCTGATTAATGACGCAACAAGAAAAGGCCATATTGATGGTCGTTCGGCAAGATTGCCAACAGTCATAGTCAGGCCAGGTGTTCCGAACGCTGCTGCTTCGGGGTTTGCTTCTGGAATGTTTCGAGAGCCGCTTGCTGGAATCCCCAGCGTTGTTCCAGTGTCTGAAGAAACAGTCATGGTTGTGGGCGCAGCACAGAACACTGCTACGTGTATCCGGATGTTGGCTGAAATCGACGGAGCTCTATTAGGTCAGGACCGTGCTGTGGGAGTGCCAGGACTGAGTGCGACGGTTTCCGAGATGCTGCATGTACTGGAAGTCGTTGGTGGATCTGAAGCTCGAGCCCTAGTTACTCTTGAATACGACGCTGCAACCGACCAGTTGGTCCAGAGTTGGCCTGCACAGCTTGACGACTCTCGAGGGCGCGAACTTGGTCTACCGGCAGATGCCGACTTGGAGTCGATGGTTCGGGCTTATGTAGAAATGGTTAACCAGTAACCGAATTCAAAGCCGAAACAATGATGTCGCACCCTTCGTTCATCTCGGCTTCGGTCACGTTGAGCATCGGAGTTAGGCGAATGACGTTCCCGTAAAGTCCACCTTTGCCTACCAACAAGCCGTTGTCCTTGCAGGCCTCGATCAAACTGGCCGCAGCTGAGGCGTTTGGCTCGATGCTGCCGGGTTGGACGCACTCAATAGCTTGCATGAGCCCTTTGCCGCGTAGTTCGGCAACCCAGTCTGTGGACTTGCATGGCCCGCTTAGAAGATCGGTCATCTGACGACCGCGAGCGGCAGCGTTCGATTGCAAGTCGTGGTCCTTTACGTATTTGAGAGTGGCGCTGCCAGCTGCCACTGACAATGGGTTACCGCCGAAGGTTGTGAAAAGAGTGCGGTCAATAGCATTGGCAACGTCTGCTCTGGCTACGCACCCGGCGAGAGTGATGCCATTGCCCACTCCTTTTGCGAAAGTAAGAATGTCGGGAATAATCCCGTGTGCCTCATATCCCCAGAAATGGTCACCGGTTCGGCCCCAACCGGTTTGGACTTCGTCACTGATGAACAACACATCGTGAGCAGCCAACACTTTATGCATCGCACCGAAAAAGCCATCTGGAGGCGTCGCGAACCCCCCGACTCCTTGAATAGGTTCGGCGATCAGAGCAGCAAATCCTCCTGCGTCAGTCATGTCGAGAAGCTGCACTAAATCGGAGACACATGCCTGAGTAAACGCTTCATCATCTAACTCTCTAAATGGGCTCCTAAGCCGATACGGACCTTGAACGAAGTGAACATCAAGACCGCTGTAGCTACTTGTCAGCCAACTGCGATGAGATGTAACAGCCTGAGTTGTGAGCGATCGACCGTGATAGCTGTTCCGCATAGCCAACAACTGGTTTGATTGACGGTAATTAGTCGCGAGCAGTATCGCCGTGTCGTTTGCTTCTGAGCCGGAAGTGGTGAAAAGGACTCTTGCGTCGGGAATTCCCGATGTTGCGGCAACTTCCTCAGCGAATGACACCACCTGTTCATTGAGATACATAGTTGAGGTGTGCATCACCTTCGAAGCTTGCTCTTGAATAGCTGTGACAACTTCTGGGACCGAGTGCCCAATCATTGTGGTCAAGATGCCGCCGAAAAAGTCTAAGTATCTGTTGCCTTCAAGATCCCACACGTAGCCGCCGTCACCTCGGTCTATTGAAATTGGTGTCTCATACAGTGGAGTGACGAACGAAGGCATGACGGCGCGGTAACGCTCGAGTAATTCGTGTGTGCTGGGCATGGTTATCTTGGTCTGCCTTTTCTCGGAACTAAGTTGTCAGTTCGTTCAGATATTCAAAGATAGTTGAAGACACTCAAAGGTTGACTGTGGCGATCGTACAACCGACCGCGAAAATAGGGATTGGTTCATAGAAGTGCACAGTCCCCTCGGTGCCTTCCGTGGCTGCAGAGATAGTTATAAATGTCCGGATTTCGAAGGCCCCTTGCCCGGCATCCAGGTATGACTGGTTGTCGCTATAAGACAGCATTGCGTCTTTGTCGCAGCGTGACCATTGATCTAAGAAGCGACGGTCCCACTCCTCGTTGATTTTTCCGCTATCAGGTGTCGCTGGCCAATGGCTAATCCCACCAGTCCCGATTAGAGCGATTCTTTCAGGGACTGAGTCAGCTGCCTCCCTTAATGCTTCACCAAATGCCCAAGCTCGATGGAGGGGAGCTAATGGGGGGCCTTGGCAGTTGATATTGGCAGGTACTACCGGCAAGTCATAGTTCGGGGTCAAAAAATGTAATGGCACCATAATTCCGTGGTCGAATTTCCACTCTTCGGCGTAACTCACGTCACTTCGTTCCATCACTTTTTGAATTAGACGTTCTGACAATGATCGGTTCCCGGGAATTCTTGTCTTTTCGATGCCGAGCCATTCCGGGTTTTCGATAGGTCCTTCGTAGTAATCGGCCATGCCCATGGCGAAGCTCGGCATGTTGTTCATGAAGAAGTTGGCGAAATGTTCAGCAGCGACGACGATCAGAGCGTCGGGTTCACTTGCTTCAAGTTGGCGACGCATGTCGTCGAAGGCTCCGTAAAGGCGGTCCTTAGCTGCAACGTCGGCCTGGTCCGCGCGCCCCACTATTCCAGGAGCATGGCTGCAAACACCGGCGAATACCAAAGGCATTGTCTATCTCCCGTTCTCTATGTTGC
>CAYOOR010000141.1:0-18456 GCA_964405695.1 uncultured Alphaproteobacteria bacterium | reverse complement strand
TTCAAGAAAACTGTAACCAAAAACTCCAATGGCCTTTGGATTTTCAACAAGTTTAGAAACGATTAAGTTATCGTTTTCTCCAGCTTCAATATAAGTACCATCTTCGCGAACTGTGTAACAAAGTTTTTTAAAAGCTTTTTTGTCAGCTTTTTTCATTGTTTTGATTGAAGGGAATTTTTTACATCCACCACCTAAAGCAAGTTCAGCAAAAGCATCACGGGTTCCAGAAGTTGGGGGAGGTCCTAAAACTTCAATTTTTACATCAGGAAGAGATTTATCAACATCTTTCCATGTTTTATGAGGATTAGGTATAATTTTTCCATCAACCATAACATTTTTCCCAAGAGCTAACCAGATATGCTTTCTATCAATTTTCATTGGTTCAGAACCTTTAGAGTTTGCTATAACGATACCGTCATATCCTAATTTAACTTCTGTTATATCAGTAATGCCTTTATCAGCGCATTTTTTAATTTCTTTTAATTTGATACGTCTAGAAGCATTTGTAATATCTACGTAAGATGGACCGATGCCTTGGCAAAATATTTTTAATCCGCCACCTGAGCCTGTACTTTCTACAACAGGAGTTTTAAATTTAGATGAAATACCAAATTTTTCGGCTACAACAGTTGCAAAAGGATAAACAGTACTTGAACCTACTATTCTAATTTGATCACGAGCTTGAGCAAAAGTGGTTGTAAGTAAAATTGTTGACGCAGTTAATATAGTTTTGTAAATATTTTTCATTAAAATAGCCTATTAAATAATTAATAATATGCTCTATTTCATCATTTAAATATTACAAATATGTTACATGTTTAAAAAAATTTAATTACATATGTAGCTTAAGTAATTATTGATAAATTTGAGATAAACTCAGAAAATATGTATTAAAATTAAAAATTATTAAAAATGACCTTATTTCAATCATTCATAGATTTTAAAATTAAAAATTTTTTTAAAAAAGAAGAAAAAAAAAATGTAGGGGTTAATTCAATTTCTAATCAATTAAAAAAAATTTATAAAAATGAAAATAAAAAATTAATTCAAAAATTTAAAAAAAATAAAAAAGGTTTAACTTTAGCTAATGAACGATCAAAACTTTTAGATAAAATAATTTTAAAAACTTTTGAAAATTTTTATGTAAATTCAAAAAAATTGAATTATGCAATAGTTGCTACCGGGGGTTATGGTAGGCAAGAGCTAGCACCTTATTCAGATATTGATTTGTTATTTTTACACTCAATAAAAAATAAGAATGATTTAAAAAAAATTGTAAAACCTATTTTATATGTTTTATGGAATTTAGGTCTAAAGGTGGGATATGCAACGCGTACGGTTAAAGAATGTATTATTTATAGCGAAAAAAAATTAGATATTTGTACTTCTATTTTAGATAGCCGATTTATTACTGGAAATACAGTTATTTATGATGATTTAATTTATAATTATAAAAAGAAAATTATTAATAATTATAAAAAAAAATTTGTTAAAGGAATTTTTAAAGACAGAGATAAAAGACTTCTAGAGTTTGGTGATACTAAGTATATGTTGGAACCAAATATAAAGAATGGAAAAGGTGTTATTAGAGATTTACAAATTTTAGATTGGATTGGTAAGTTTTTTTATCAAGTAAAAAATTTAGATGGTTTGATTAATTATAAAATTCTTGATAAAAATTCTTTTAGATCTTTTATAGAAGCGAAAGAATTTTTTTGGACGGTTAGATCTCATTTACATATTATTTCTAAAAGACCAAACGAGCAATTAAATTTCGAATATCAAAGTCAAATAGCTAAGAGAATGGGCTATAAAAATTCAAAAGCTTTATTAAAAATAGAAAATTTTATGAAAGATTATTTTTTTATAGCAAAAAAAGTAAGCAATTTACTTAGAATATGCTGCACTTTTATTGAGGATAAAGAGAAATTGGTTCCAATAAAAAAAAGTAAAAAAAAAATAATAGGAGAATTTGTAATTGAAAATAAAAGAATAAATTTTTCTACAAAATATTTAAAAAAAAATTATGAATCTTTTTTTAAAATTATTGAATTAGCACAACAAAACAATGTCGATTTGCATCCGGAAGTATCTAAATTATTTTTAGATAATGTAGATAAAATAAAAAAAGAATTTAAAGAGAAAAAATATTTATTTTATTTTTTAAGAATTTTAACATCAAAAAAAAACCCAGAAAAATTTTTAGAGTTAATGAATGCTTTAGGAATCTTAGGAATTTTAATACCAGATTTTAAACGAATAACGGGACAAATTCAATTTGGAGGAATACATACTTATACTGTTGACAAACATACGTTAAAAGCAATTGGTTATATAAATGATTTTGGAAAATTTAATAAACAAAATTTGTTTTATAATACTATTTTTTCTGAGATTATTTCTCCAAGAATTCTTTATATTTCAATGTTTTTTCATGATTTAGGAAAGGGAACTGGTTATGATCATTCAATTGTTTCAGCAAAAATAGCAAAAGATTTTTGTTCTTTAATAAAATTTGAAAAAGTAGAAACAAATATAATTATATGGTTAATAAAAAATCATTTATTAATGAATAAAATATCTCAAAAAAGAGATTTAGACGATGATAAGACAATCCTTCAATTTTCTAAAAAAGTTCAATCTCTAGAACAATTAAAACTATTATTTCTTTTTACAATTGCAGATATGAAAGCAACAGGAACATCTATTTGGAATTCGTGGAATAAATATCCTTTAGAACAATTATTTTTAAAAACTAGAGAACTATTTTTAAATACTACAGGTAAAATTAAGAAAAAAGAAAGCAAGATTATTAAAAATAATTTAATAAAAGATAAAAAATTAAACTTGGGTAAAAAGAATTTCTCTTTGGATTTATTCCCCGATGATTTTTTTTTAAATAATGATAAAAAAAATATTTCTAAATGTTTAAATATTATAAATAAATATAAAAATTCAAATTTTATTCATCTTGAGCAAAATGAAGATAAATTAGCAACAGAAATAATAATATATACTAAAGATAAGCCAGGATTATTGTATAAATTATCTGGTGGAATATCTTTATCTGGTTTTAATGTTATAGAAGCAAAAGCTTTTACTTTAAAAAATGGAATGGTAATGGATATTTTATGGCTTAGAGATTTAAATCAGCAAATGCTAGATAAAATATATCATTATTCTAAATTAGAAAAAAATTTGTATGCAATTATAAATAATAAATTTTCTATTGAAAAAAAAATTAAAATTGAAAAAAAAAAATATTTTAAAAAAAATTTATTTAATATTAATAATAAAATATTTATTGATAACGAAATGAGTGATAAGTACACAATTTTAGAAATAAGTTGTTACGATAGAGTTGGTTTAATTTATGATTTAACAAAAAAATTATATGAATTAAAATTAAGAATTAGTAGTGCCAAAATTTTATCATTGGGACATGGAATAAATGATATTTTTTACATTCAAGATGTAAAAGGAAATAAAATTTTATCTAAAGAAAAAATTAATAAATTAAAAACAAATATAAAATCAGTGTTAAAAAATTAATGAAATTAATCAAACCCTTTTTAACTATAAGCTCCTTTACATTTATAAGTAAGTTTTTAGGATTTTTAAGAGATATTTTTATAGCTGCATTTGTTGGAGCAGGAGTAATAGCAGATGTTTTTTTTGTTGCTTTTAAATTACCTAATTTTTTTAGACGTTTATTTGCAGAGGGTGCTTTTTCAGCTGCATTTATACCCCTTTTTTCTTCAATTTTAAAAAAAAATGGACATAAAAAAGCATTAAATTTTGGGTCAGAAGTTTTTTCTTTGCTCTTTTTTATACTTTTTATTGTAATAATAATTTTTGAATTTTTTATGCCATTGTTGGTTTATTTTTTAGCACCTGGCTTTGGTCGAGATCCTGAAAAACTTGATTTATTAATTCAATTATCAAGAATTACATTTCCCTATCTATTTTTTATTTCTTTAGTTTCTCTATATACCGGAGTATTAAATTCTTTTAATAAATTTGCAATTGGATCAGCAGCTCCAATAATTTTAAATTTAACTTTTATTGTATTTATTTTTTCTTTTGAAGATCTTTTAATTACAAAAGGTCATATGCTATCTTGGGCTGTTTATTTTGCGGGTGTATTTCAATTAATTTTTTTAATATTTCGTATATATAAAAATAATTTACAAATTTTTTTTAAAAAACCAAAATTATCAAAAAATATAAGAAAATTATTTAAATTAATAATTCCTGGTGCAATTGGAGCAGGCGTTATTCAAATTAATTTATTAATTGATATAGTTTTAGCTTCTTTTTTACCAACAGGATCAATTTCTTATTTATATTATGCTGAAAGAATTAATCAACTGCCTATTGCACTTATAGGCGTTGCATTAGGAACTGCTCTTTTACCTACTTTATCAAAACAAATAAGTACTAACCAAAATTTAAAAGCTTTTAGAACTCAAAATCGTGCTATTGAGTTTTCTATTTTACTAGCACTACCTGCATCTTTAGCAATATTTATTTTAGCTGAGATAATAATCGGTGCTTTTTTTGAAAGAGGAGAATTTTTAACAAAAGATACAATGCTTTCAGCTAGAGCATTGCAGGCCTTTGCTATTGGAATTCCTGCATATGTTTTAGTTAAAATTTTATCTCCAATATATTTTTCTAGGCAAAATACATCTACCCCAGTTAAAATTGCAATATTTTGTGTATTAATTAATTTTTTATTAAATATTATTTTAATGCAATTTTTTCAACATGTAGGTATTGCAATTGCAACAGCTATTTCATCATGGATAAATTGTTACTTACTTTTTTATTTTTTAGTGCAAAGAAATCAAATTAAATTTGATAATTTGTTTAATCAAAGATTTAGAAAAATTTTGATAATTAATATTATTTTTATATTTACTGTTTTTTATTTTAAAAATTTTATAAAAATTTTTTCAAATTTTGAACTTTTAAACTTATCAATTTTTGTTTTAATTTGTATTTTTTTTTATATTTTTTTAATATATATTTTTAAAGTTTTTTTATTTTCTAATTTCAAATCTTTAAAATTAAATTAAAAAAAATGTATAACACATTTAAAAAATTTATTAACTTATAACTATGAAAAGAATTTTTTCTGGGGTTCAACCAACTGGAAACTTACATTTAGGAAATTATCTAGGTGCTATAAAAAATTGGGTTTCTTTACAGGAAAGTTTTGAGTGCATTTTTTGTATAGTTGATTTACATGCACTAACTGTTAAACAAGATCCAAAAGAACTGGAAAATAATACTTTAGAAGTAACTGCTGCATATTTGGCAGCCGGAATAGATCCAAAAAAAACTATTATTTTTAATCAAAGTTCTGTATCTACACATACTGAATTAACTTGGATACTTAGTTGTTTTACTCCAATTGGGTGGTTAAATAGAATGACTCAATTTAAAGAAAAAGCTGGAAAGAAAAAAGATAATGCTGTTTTAGGCCTTTATAGTTACCCTGTATTAATGGCCTCTGATATTTTAGCTTATAAAGCAACACATGTGCCGGTTGGAGAAGATCAAAAACAACATTTGGAATTATCTAGAGATATAGCTGGATCATTTAATAAATCTTATAATATAGACTTTTTTCCATTACCAGAACCACAAATATTTGGAGAAGCAACAAGAGTAATGAGTTTAAGAAATGGAATAAATAAAATGAGTAAATCTGATGAATCGGACTATTCAAGAATAAATATTACAGATGAAAAAGATTTAATTAATTTAAAAATAAGAAAAGCAAAAACAGATGAATATCCTTTACCATCTAAAAAAGAGGAATTAAAAGATCGCCCAGAAGCTGAAAATTTATTGGGTATATACGCAGCTTTAAATGAAAAAAATATAGAAAAAGTTTTAAACGAAATGTCAGGGAAAAGTTTTTCTGAATTTAAAAACTTACTAGCTGAATTAACAATTAATAAAATAGGCCCAATTTCAGAAAAAATGAATGAATATTTGAAAAATAAGGATTATTTAAAAAAAATATTAAGCAATGGTAAAGAAAGAGCCGAGCAAATATCCTCGTTAAATTTAAAAGAAATAAAAAAAATTATAGGATTATTGAATGTTTGATTTATAATTATTATATCTCATAATAAATGAATATTGAAACAGAAATAACACCAAATCCTGAGACGCTTAAATTTTTAGTCGATAAGCAGTATATTCTTCACACAGGAATAGAAATTAAAAACATTAAAGAGGCTAAAAAATTTAAATTTTCGAATGAAATTTTTCAAATTAAAGGAATAAAAAGTTTGTATATCGGAGAAAATTTTATTGCTATTACAAAACATCAAAATTTAGGTTGGTCTGCTTTAAAAACAAAAATTTTAACTTTCTTACTTGATTATATTTCGGAAAACGAATTTTTTATTGAAAAACAAGCCGATTCTCAAAAATTTAAAAAAAAGAAGAAAAACAAAATATCACAAGATATTGAAAAAATAATTGATGAAAAAGTTAGACCAGCAGTAGCAAGAGATGGAGGAGATATAATATTTAAAGATTTTGAAAAAGGAACTGTTTCTCTTGTTCTTAAAGGAGCTTGTGCTGGGTGTCCAAGCTCTACTGCAACATTAAAACAGGGAATTGAGAATTTGTTGAAACATTATTTTCCTGAAGTTAAAGAAGTAAGGGCTGTTGAATAAACACTATTTTTTGTAGAAAAAATATTGAAAAATACTTATTTTTATGCATATATATACTAGTATCAATTAATAGTAGTATTTATTTTTAATAATACCATATATAGTAGTAAATTTAAAATATTTATATGAATTTTAATAAATATCATAAATCGTATATTTTTATTTTAGGCTTTTCTCTTTTTTTTATTTTTTCATTAGTCTATGTAGAAAGTATCGCAAAAAAAAATGAAGGTAAAAATTTACCTGAATATCAAACAAAAAGGTTTATTCAAACACAAAGTTATAATTTTAAAAAAAATACTTCTTTAAAAAATGTTAAAAAAAATATTTCAATAACTGAAAAAAAAACAAATTTTATTAAATCTATATTTCCAATAATTAAAGAGTCTAATAGTACAATTTTAGAACAAAGAAAAATTTTGTTTAATATAGAAAAAAAAATAAAAAATAATAATTTGAATGTTTTAGAAGCAGCTATTTTAAAAAAACTTTTTAAAGAATATAAAATAAAAAATAATGACATTTCCGAGTTAAAGAAAAGGATTGATATTGTACCAATATCTTTAGCAATAGCTCAAGCTGCTATTGAAAGTGGATGGGGAACATCAAGATTTGCAATAGAAGGTAATGCATATTATGGTCAAAAAATTATTGGAAAAAATGTTAATGGTATAAAACCAAATGAAATATCAAACCCTAAAATAAAAGTAAGAGTTTTTGATAATTTAAATGATTCTGTAGATGCCTATATTAAAAATTTGAATACACATTTTGCATATAAAAATTTTAGAAAATCAAGAATTCAATCAAGATCTTTAGGTAAAGAACTTCAAGGATTAGATTTAGTTAATGAATTAAATAAATATTCAGAAAAAGGTCATGAATATGTTTTAAGTGTGAAAAAGATTATTAAAGAAAATAATTTAGAAAAATACGATTTTATTGAATATCAAAGTGCAAAACGTTAAGGATTTACAAATTGAAATCCGGTCCAACGCCAAATATTATTATCATTTACAGTACAATTAATTCTAGTTCTACCTTTGGGAAATTTACTATCAAATCTAACTTCTAGTCTTTTATTACCAATTTTAATTAATTCAGCTTTTATTCCGTGTGAAGGGTAACAATTTATAGAATTATCAATATTTTCTATTAATGTGAAACCCAATAAAGGCGGATTGGTATCATTAATTACTTTATTTTCGGGAATTACATCTTTTAATTTTAAACCGTGTGAATTTGCGGCAAATTTAAAACGTTTTAAATTTCCATATTGTTCATTTAAGGCATATCTAGGTAATTCATATAAATCAATGCCTTTATATAAGGATCCTGATTGTTGACCAAAAGCTGCTTTAAAATTTTTTTTTATAATATTTTTTGTTTTAAGATCATATTCTCCGTATGGATAAGCAAAAAAATCTGGTTCATAACCTAAGTTTTTTAAAAAATTCTTATTTGATTTTAATATTTCACTCATAATTTCAGCATCTGTTTTTTCTACTAAGTGGTCATGACTTGCTGTATGATTTCCAATTGATACTGTCAAGTTTGAATTTACCATTTCATTTATTTTTTTCCAATTCATATAAATACTAGAATTTGAATTAACCGAATCTGTGGAAACAAAAACAGTAAAAGGAAAATTATTTTTTTTTAATATTGGATAAGCTTTTTTATAAATACTTAAAAAAGCATCGTCAATAGTTATCCCTATGGTTTTTTTTGGTAGAATTTTATCATTTATTAATGCATCTAAAATTTCTGGAATTGGCAAAACGTTATAATTATTTTTTTTTAATTCATTAATATGATTTTTAAATTGTTGCATTTTAATATTAGTTGAAGGATATTTATTTTCACCAAATCTATGATACATAAAAATAGATGCTGTTATTTCTTTACTAAAAAGCTTTGGATTTAAACAAAAAATTATATTAAAACTTAGGATTAAATATATTATTATTCTTCTTTTCATTTTTACATTAATGGTTTTTTTAAAATATTATTTTTTAATAATTTATATTTTTTAGAATTAAATAATTGATAATGCCACCATTCATTCTTAAAAAAATCCCAACCAGCAGACATCATTATTCCAAGTAAAATATATCTATTTTTTTGTGCATCTTTTGAAATTAAATTATTTCCATGATATGATTTAGTAGAAAAATTATCAAATTTTGTTCCCATATTCAATTCAGTATTATTTTTTTTTATTAAAGTTAAATCAATTGCCACTCCTCTAGAATGAGGGGATCCTTTTTTAGGATGGGCTATAAAGTTTTCATCTGGCGTATGTTGCCACAATTTCCATTGCGCCTCTGCTGGTCGAAAAGCATCAAAAATCTTCAGTTTCAAATTTAATTTTTCAGCTAATTTTATGCTTTTTTCAAAAAAAGGAATAGTATCTTTATGTAAATAACAATCATTTCTTTTATAAATTTTTTTTCCTGTAAAATTATTTTTTGTCGCATAAAGAGTTTCAATTTCAACAGGATATATTTTTTTTGTAATTTTAATTAAATTCATGAGAATGGATTCTTAAATAAAAATATTAATATTAAATTAAATAAATTTTAAATACATATATGAATATATTAGTTTTAGATACAAGTTCAGAAAAATTTTCCTTATTAATAGTAAAAAATAATAAAATTATATTAAATTATTCTAAAATTTTAAAAAGAACTTATTCAAAAAATTTAATTCCAATAATAAAAAAATATTTAAATAAAAATAAATTACAAATAAATAAAATAAATTCTATTTTTATATCTTTAGGTCCAGGATCTTTTACAGGTATTAGAATAGGAATTGCGGCTGTTAAAGGAATATCCTTACCGCACAAAATAAATGTTTATGGATTTAGTAATATGGAAATATTGGTTAATTCTATAAGAAAAGATTTAAAAAAAAAAGTAGTTATAATTTTAAAGAGTAAAAAAGAAGATTATTATTATCAAATTTTTAATTCAAATAAAAAACCCCTTAAAAAAATCTCTTTTTTTTCATTAAATGACTTACCTAATTTTTTGTTTAATAAAAATTTTTATTTGTTTGGTGATTTAGATAAAAGATTATTAAGTGAAATTAAAAAAAGAAGAAAAATGGAAATAATAGAAGAGAAAAATTTAAATACTTTTTTGTTATTTAAACAATTAAAAAGTAAATTATTAATTAATAAAATAAAATTATTACAACCATTATATGTTTATGATCATTATGCTAAGAAATAAATTATTTTTTTAAAATTTCTATTTCAAAAAATTTTTTTTTAGTTACTAAATTAATTATTTTATAACCTTCTTCTTTAATAGTTTTTATAAGAATATTTGTATCTTTTTCATTATTTAGTATTAAAAGTACTTTTTCATTTTTTTTTAATTCATCTAAAATAATTTTTGCTTTTACAAAAGAAATAGGGCAGTTATATTTTCTTAAATTAATTTTTTTCATTAGAAATTTTTTTTAATTATTTTAATTTTTTATTCATACTGTAATATTATTATTAAATAATGGAAAAAAATATAACACATTTAGATATAATTAATTTATGCAAAAATAAAGGTTTTAAAATGACACCTCAAAGAGTTGTTATAGCTGCAGTAATTAATGATTCTAAAGATCACCCAGATGTTGAACTTATTTATAAAAGGGCTAATAAAAAAGATAAAAAAATTAGTCTTGCTACTGTTTATAGAACTGTAAAATTATTTGAAGATGCAAATGCAGTAATTAAACATGAATTTAAATATGGAGATGAAAAAGCGAGATATGAACCAGCTACTAAATGGGAGCATAATCATTTAATTGATATTGTCAGTGGAAATGTTAGTGAATTTCAAAATCCAGGATTTAAAAAATTATCAACTAAAATTGCAGATAAAATGGGATATAAATTAGTTGGTTATAAATTAGAAATATTTGCAGTAAAAGAAGCTTGTAAAAAAATTAAATAATTAATTATTGAGGATTAATATAAATTTAAGAAATAAATATAAACAGGCAAGAAAGAGACGTATTTGCTTAAAGCCTCAAAATAAATTTAAAAAACCTAAGAAAAAATTAGATTGGTTTATTAATCCTGTAGGATCAATAAAAAATTTATTAGCAAATTCATATATTTTAGATAGAAGAAGAATAAAGAAAAAACTTAAATCAGTTAAATATAAAAGCTATGAAGTTCGTTTAGCAAAAAATTTCAAAGATATAGATGCAGCTCAAAATTTAAGATACAAAGTTTTTTATGAAGAATTAAATGCGAAACCAACTATTAAAAATATTTTGTATGAAAAAGATTTTGATGAATTAGATCCTTTTTGTGATCATTTATTAGTTATAGATCATAATAAAGGTAAAGGTAGAGATTCTATTATTGGAACTTATAGATTAATAAGAAGACCTATGACACAAGTACACGGAAAATTTTATACAGAAGGTGAATTTAATATGGAAAAATTATTAAAAAAGAAGAGTGAAGTTTTAGAACTCGGAAGATCATGTGTTCATAAAGATTATCGAGATAAACCTATAATTCGTTTGTTATGGAAAGCAATATCAGCATATATGGAACATTATAAAATAAAGATTTTATTTGGATGTGCTAGTTTTCCGGGAACAAATTATTCGAAATATAAAAAACAATAATCTTTTTTATATCATAATTATTTAGCTCCACAATCTATTAGACCAGAAGCAATTCCACCTAATAATATTCAATTGAATTATTATCAAAAAAAAGATTTAGATAATAATGAAATTTTTAGAAGTTTACCTCCGTTAATAAAAGGATATTTAAGACTAGGTGTTTATATCGGAAATGGAGCTTTTATTGATAAACAATTTAATACAATAGATGTTTGTATAATTTTAGAATCTAATATTTTAAAAAAAAGATATAAAAATCTTTTAAAAGATAAAGAAACTACTTCAAAAGTAATATTTTTTAAAAATTTTTTAAAAAGAAAGAAATAGTTTTAATAAGTGTTATTGTTATTTTTCAGATTTATATCTTTTTTATTAATAACTTTAATTTTATTACCATTTCAAATAATTATAAAAATATTTATAAAAAAATATTCTTATTTAATACCATTTTATTTTCATAAAATTTGTCGAAGAGTTTTTGGAATTAAAATAAAAGTTTTTGGTTCAATATCAATAAATAATCCGAAACTTTCAATATCAAATCATGCTAGTTATTTAGATATAATGATTTTGGGAAGTTTATTTAAAACTTCATTTGTAGCAAAAAAAGAAGTAGCGTATTGGCCATTAATAGGAATTTTGGCAAAATTACAAAACACTATTTTTATTGATAGAAAAATATCTTCATTAAAAGAACAAGAAAAAAAAATAATTAAGCATTTAAAAGAAAAAAAAAATTTAGTTATTTTTCCAGAAGGAACAAGCAGTGATGGAAATAAGATTTTACCTTTTAAAAGTTCATTATTTAATATTTTTGAAGAAAATTTTAATTCAAAAATAATAATACAAACAATAACAATAGTTTATAAGAAAGTTAATAATAAATTAATTAATCATTCTGAAAGAGAAAAAATAACATGGCATTCAGATATGAGTTTGTTAAAAAGTGTTTTAAATGTTTTAAGTAAAAAAAATATAGAAGTAGAAGTATTTTTTAATAAAGAATTTGTGCCTAAAGATTTAAATAGGAAAAAAATTTCATTACTTTGTTGGCAAAAAATAAATTATAATTTAAATAGGAGTTTATTAAAAAAATGAAATTTAAAAAATTTAATATTAAAACATTTGGTTGTGAGATGAATGTATATGATAGTATCAAAATTGTAGATATACTTTTAAATCTTGGATTAAAAAAAACATTATTAATTGAAGATTCGGATATAGATATTATTAATACTTGTCATATAAGAGATAAAGCTAAGCAAAAATTATATTCTGAACTAGGAAAACTTTATAAATTAAAAAAAAATAGATTAAAAAAAAATAAAAAAACTTTAATTGTTGTTACTGGGTGTGTTGCTCAGGCTGAAGGAAAAGAAATATTTAAACGCGCTCCTTTTGTAAACATAGTTTTAGGAAGCCAGTCTTATCAAAAACTTTCATATTTAATTGAAAAAGAATTTAAAAATAATAATAAGTTTATTGAATTGGATTTTGACCCTAAATCTAAATTTGATAATTTACCTCAAATAAATTTTGAAAATAAAGTTTCAAGCTATTTAACAATTCAAGAGGGTTGTAATAAATTTTGTAAATTTTGTGTAGTGCCCTATACAAGAGGTCCTGAGTATTCAAGACCTGTCGAGGAAATTTTGAATGAAGCACAAAATTTAGTGATCAACGGCACAAAAGAAATAATATTGTTAGGACAAAATGTTAATGCATATCATGGGAAAACTATAGATAATAAGGAATATAATTTAGGCAAATTAATTTATAATTTGGAAAAAATTGAAGGTTTAGAACGAATAAGATATATGACTGCTCATCCCAAGGATATGCATACAGATTTGTACAATGCGCATAAAAATGTAAAAAAATTGATGCCTTTTTTACATCTTCCTATTCAATCAGGATCTGACAAAATTTTAAAATCAATGAATAGAAACTATAATGCAAAAGATTATTTAAAAATTATTAGTAAAGTAAAAAAAGCTAGGAGTGATATAGTTTTTTCTTCTGATTTTATAGTAGGATATCCAGGCGAAACAAAAAAAGATTTTCAAAAAACTTTAGAAATTATTGATGAAGTTAAATATGTTCAATCATTTTCTTTTATTTATAGCCCAAGACCTGGTACATCAGCATATAAATTAAAAGATTTAACTTCTGATAAAGAGAAAAAAGAGAGATTAAATATTTTACAAAATAAATTAAAATATTATCAGGAAAAATTTAATAAAAATTTTATACGAAAAAAATTGAGTGTGTTGTTTAATAATTCTTCATTGAAAAAAACAAATCAAAATTTAGGTTATTCTCAATATATGCAACTAGTTAGAATAAATAATGAAAAAAATTTACATGGAAGAATAGAAGAAATAAAAATTAAAAAAAGTTTTTATAAAAGTCTTGAAGCAAATTTAATCATTTAATAATTGTTTTAAATATTTGACCAAAAATATAGAAAAAAATAAAATTCAATTTGAAGATAATAACATTTTAAGGGTTATGTTAGGTACTTTTCATAAAAATATTGAAATAATAGAAAAAAAATTAAATGTTAATTTAAATTCAAGAGGAAACATTATTTTAATAAATGGTAATAAAGATAAAATAATTTTAACAAAAAATACTTTAAACGAATTATATGAAAGAGCAAAAATATCAGAAATTATTGAAAAAAAAGATATAGAATTAATAATTGACAATATGATAAAGAATAAAAATAACAATTTATTAAAACAATCAATCAAAACCCCAAAAAAAAAAATTTGGCCAAGAACAAATGGACAATTAAAACTTTTAAAAGAAATTTTTAATAAAGATGTGGTTTTCTCTATTGGTCCTGCTGGTACGGGAAAAACTTTTTTGGCTGTAAGCCATGCAGTTTCAATGTTTGTTAGCGGTTTAGTAGATAAAATTATTATTTCTCGGCCAGCAGTTGAGGCTGGAGAAAAACTTGGTTTTTTGCCCGGTGATTTGAAAGAAAAAATTGATCCATATTTAAGACCAATTTATGATGCTTTGGATGAAGTTTTATCTAAAGAAAAAGTTATTAAATTAATAGATAATCAAAAAATTGAAATTGCACCGATAGCATATTTGAGAGGTAGAACTTTAAATAATTCTTATATAATTCTTGATGAAGCACAAAATACCTCTTCAGTACAAATGAAAATGTTTTTGACAAGATTAGGTGAAAATTCAAAAATGGTAATAACTGGTGATTTAACACAAATTGATTTACCATTAAAAAATAATAGTGGTTTAAAAGATGCGGCTAATATTTTAAAAAATTTAAATGATGTTTCTTTTGTTTATTTAACCGATAAAGATGTAGTAAGACATCCTATTGTTAAAAAAATTATTAAAGCATATGATAAATGATTTCAAGTCACAAAATAAATATTTTTTTTGATAATAAAAATTGGTTAGATAAAAAAGTTTTTAAATCAAAAAAAGATCTTATAAATTTTATAAATAAAATTTCAATTCATACTTTAAATGATCATTTTAAAAATGATAAAATTAAAATTAATTTTATTTTGACAAATGATAAACTTTTAAAAAAATTAAATACAGAATTTTTAAAAAAAAAAAAAACTACAAATATATTATCATTTTCAAATGACAATTTTTTAAAGAAAAATGATTATTTTTTAGGTGAAATTTTTTTATCATATGAAAAATGTAAAAAAGAAGCTGAAAAATTAAAAATAAGTAAGAAAAATAGAATTGGTCATCTAGTTGTGCATGGAATTTTGCATTTGTTAGGATATGATCATAAATCTAAGAAAGATGAAAAAAAAATGGAATATATTGAGTCAAAAATTCTTAAAGATTTAAGTATTAATTATTATTAATTTTTTTTGGTAATTTTAAAATTAATATTATAAATAAATTTAAATCTTTCTTTAGTAATAACAATACTGCAAAAAGAGGTTTTGAAAATTTTGAAAATTTATTAAATGAAAGATTAAAAAAAGAAAAGCCATTAAAGATAAGTGAAGAAAAAATTATTTCTAATATATTTGAATTACCTGAAAAATTAGTTGAAGATATTATGATACCTAGAACAGATATAATTTCGGTAGATTCAAATTTAAATATTTTAAAATTAGTAAAAATTATTGGCAGAACAAGTCATTCAAGATATCCTGTTTTTGAAAAGAATAGAGATAATATTATAGGAATGGTTCATATAAAAGACGTAATATCCTGCTGGAATAATAAAAAAATTAATAATATACAGAAATTAGTCAGAAATATTTTATTTGCACCCCATTCAATGAGTGTATTAGATTTGTTATTAAAAATGAGAACTTCACATATACATATGGCTATAATTGTAGATGAACATGGAGGAGTTGACGGATTAGTTACGATAGAGGATTTAGTAGAAGAAATTGTTGGTGAAATAAAAGATGAACATGAAGCACAAAAAGAAATAAAAGGAAAAAAAGAATCTATTTTAAATGATGGAAGTATTAAAATAAATGCAAGAATGTTAATTAAGGAATTTGAAGATAAATATGGGAAAATTTTTTCTAGTAATCAAGATCTAAGCGGAATTGATACTATGGGAGGGTTAGTTTTTCATTTATTTGGAAGAGTGCCATTGAAAGGTGAAGTAATTAAACATAGTAATGGATGTGAATTTGAAATTTTAGATGTAGATTCTAGAAAAATAAGAACGATTTTAATTAAAAATCATATAGTTAAATAAATTTTTTTATGTGTATAAGTGGAAAATTTTTTTAATTTAAAATTTAGTTTTAAAAAAAAATATGATTATTATTTTTCATTTTTTTTTGGAATATTATTAGTTTTATGTTTACCACCTTTTAATTTTAATTTTCTATTATTTCCAACCTTAACGTTTTTATTTTTAAAAAGTTACAATGCAGATTCTAATAAAAAAGCTTTTTTTATAGGATTATATTTTGGATTATCCTTTTTTTTATTCGGATTATATTGGATTTTTAATTCTTTTTTAATAAGAGGTGAAATATATATATATTATATTCCCTTTTTTTTAATTATTTTATCATCTTTTCTTTCTCTTTTTATTGGAATAATAACATTTTTAAATTATAAATTTAAAACAAATTTATATTTTAATATTTTTTTCTTTTCTATTTTTTGGACATTTAGTGAAATAATAAGGGGATATATTTTTACAGGATTTCCATGGAATTTAGTAGCACATACATTATCTAATTTTGAAAATTTGATACAAATTAGTTCTGTTTTTGGTGTTTATGGTTTGTCTTTTTTTACAGTTCTGTTTATTTTATTTATAAGTATTTTTTTTGTTAACTTAAAAGATAAAAAGGTTATTTTTTTATTTAGTGGTCTTTTCATATTTTTATTTGTTTATATTTTTGGCCATATCCGTTTGAAAAATTCTGATTTAGAAGAATATTCAAATAATATTTTTAGAATTATTCAACCTAATATTAGTCAAAAAGATAAATTAAATTATAATAAAATTCAAAATAATTATAAAAAAATGGTTGATTTAAGTTTTAATAATAAAATGGGATCATTAAATGAATCAGAAAATTTAATTATTTTATGGCCTGAAACTGCAATTTTAAGTCTAGATCATATAAATTCATATCCTATTTTTAATAAAATTAAAAAGAATTTAAAAAATAATGAATTAATTTTGTCAGGTATCTTTAAAAATAAAAACGAGGAAATGTTTTTTAATAGTATAATTGCAATTGATAATAATTTAGAAACAAATTTTTTATATGATAAAATTCATTTAGTACCATTTGGTGAATATATTCCTTTTACAAATTATTTAAAAAAATTTAATTTAAGTTTTAATAATCTACAACAAGGGTCTTATTTACAAAATATTGTAAAATATAAAAATTTACCAAGTTTTAAACCATTAATTTGTTATGAAGTGATATTTCCAGGTAAATTTAAAAAAAATAATAATGAAATTTTTATAATAAATTTTACCAATGATGCTTGGTTTGGAAATACTATAGGTCCTCATCAACATGTTGTGAATTCTATATTTAGAGCTATTGAGGAAGGAAAACAATTAATAAGAGTTGCAAATACAGGAATTTCAGTTTCAGTTGATCCATATGGAAAAATTTTAAATAAGTTAGAATTAAATACTGTAGGATATTTCGATACAAAAATTTTTATAGCAAAAAAGAAAAAAATTAGAATAGAAACAATTTATAGTAATTATAAAAATAATTTAATAATTTTGTTATTAATAATTTTGTTTTTTCTATTTTCTATTTTAAAATACAAAAATTTAAAAATTTAAAAATAAAAATTTGAAAGAATACATTTTTACAAGTGAGTCAGTTTCCGAAGGTCATCCAGATAAAATCTGTGATATCATTTCAGATAATATAGTTGATTTTTTTTTATCTAAAGACCCAAACGCAAGAGTTGCTGCTGAAACAATGGTTACTACCGACAAAGTCATTATTAGTGGTGAAGTTAGTTCACCAAATGTTTTTAAAGATAATTTAATAGAAGATTTGGTAAGAAAAACTATTAAAGAAATAGGTTATGAACAAAAAGGGTTTAATTGGGAGAATGTGAAAATTGAAAATAATTTACATCAACAATCTGAAGATATTGCTTTAGGAGTTGATAAAAAAAGTGAAAAAGATCAAGGTGCGGGAGACCAGGGAATAATGTTTGGTTATGCATGTCAAGAAACAGATGAATTAATGCCTGCACCAATTTATTATTCTCATTTAATTTTAAGATCTCTCGCAAAAGCTAGACATGATGGTAAAGAAAAAATGCTTCTCCCTGATTCAAAAAGTCAAGTAAGTTTAAAATATAAAGATGGAAAACCTTATAAAACAAGTGCGATTGTAGTTTCAACGCAACATGATCCAAGTTTAAATCAAAAAGATATTAAAGAAATTGTAAGACCTTATGTAATAAATTCTTTACCTAAAAATTGGATGTGCGATGAAGATAATTTTTATGTAAATCCAACAGGAAGATTTGTTATAGGAGGTCCTGTAGGTGATTGTGGTTTAACAGGTAGAAAAATTATAGTAGATACTTATGGAGGGGCAGCACCACATGGCGGAGGTGCTTT
>CAYOOR010000140.1:0-8636 GCA_964405695.1 uncultured Alphaproteobacteria bacterium | reverse complement strand
GAAGTTTTTTTGATTAAAAAATTAATACTTTTTATTTTTTTTTGTTTATCTATAAAAATTTTTTTATCTTTACAAATTTTTTTTAATATATTTTCCATTTATTAAGAATTTGAAAATTCAATTAGTTCATCAAGTTTTTTTGAGGCTTTACCAGATAATATAATTTTATTAACTATTTCTATTCCAGATTTTATATCCTTTGTTTTTTTATTTATATATAATGCCGCTGCAGTATTTAGTAATACTATATCTTTTTTTGGACCACAAATCTCTCCATTTAAAATTCCTTTTATTATTTTTGCATTTTCTTTACTATTTCCACCAACCAAATCTTTCTTATTACTTTTTTTAATTCCAAAATTGGTAAAATTTATTTCTATTTCTTTTATTTTTTTTTCTTTAACCTCAACAATATAATTTTTTACATTTGTATTTAATTAATAATATTACTTATTTACAGAAACAACCCATTAAATTTATGTTTGTAATTTTTTTAAAACTTCTGCAACGTGCATTAATATTTTTACATTATAAACACCTATTATTTGTTTTTTACATTCAACAGGACTTAATAGGGGACCTAATATATTAAAAATTGTTCTTTTACCAATTTTTTTTCTTATTTCTGCAACATTTTTTAAAATTGGATGAAAATTTGGCGCAAATAAAAAACATAAATTAATTTTGTTTAGACAATTAATTATTTTGTTTTGATCTAAATTTATATTAATTCCTAATTCTGAAAGAACATCAGCCGAACCTGTTATAGATGAAACAGCTTTATTACCATGTTTTGCTACACAAACACCACATGCCGCTGTAATTATTGCTGTTATTGTTGAAATATTAAATGTTCCTGATTCATCTCCACCCGTACCACATGTATCAAAGGTGTTTGAAAAACCTTTTATTATATTTGCTTTTTTTTTTATACTTAATACAGCACCAAATATTTCATTTACACTCTCACCTTATTTTGATAAGGAAGTTAAAAAATCAATAATTTCATTATCATTAACTTTTTGTAATAAAATTTGATCAAAAGCATCTTCAGATTCATTTTCAGATAAATTTGTTCCTTCATTGATAGATTTTATATAATCAGTAAAATTTTTCATTTTTTTTTTGATAATTGTAAAAAGTTTTTTATTAAATCATGACCATGTTGTGAAGCAATAGATTCAGGATGAAATTGGACACCATAAATAGGCAATTTTTTGTGTCTTATGCCCATGATTATTCCATTTTTTTTTAATTCAGCAGTAATTTTTAAACAATTAGGTAAAGTTTTTCTTTCAATACTTAATGAATGATATCTAGTTGCTTTAAAAGGATTAGAAAGGTTTTTAAAAATATCTGATTTAAAATGATGTATACTGCTAACTTTTCCATGCATTGGTTTGTTCTTGATAATTTTACCACCAAATGCTTGACCAATTACTTGATGTCCCAAACAAACACCTAATATTGGAATTTTTGTATTTGATATTTCTTTTATTAAATTTAAACAAATACCCGCTTCATTTGGAGTACAAGGCCCAGGTGATAAAATAATTCCTTCATATTTTTTTTTTAAGATATCTTTAGGTGTTATTTTATCATTTCTATAAACTTCAATTTTTGCACCTAATTCTAACAAGTAATGATAAAGGTTATATGTAAAACTATCGTAATTATCTATTAATAAGTACATTATTTTAATTTAAAAATTTATTGCATCTTCTGATGCATTTAAAACAGCTTTAGCTTTATTTATAATTTCATCATATTCATTTCTTTGATTACTATCTGCTACAATTCCACCTCCACTTTGCACATATAATACATTATTTTTTATCAAACCTGTTCTTAAAGATATACATGTATCTAATGATCCATCATGTGCAAAATATCCAACTCCACCAGCATAAAAACTTCTAGATATATTTTCTACTTCATTGATTATTTCCATTGCCCTAATTTTAGGAGCACCTGTTACTGTTCCTGCAGGAAATCCGGCAGCTAATACATCCAAAGGATGATATTTTTTATTTAATTTTCCAGTTACATTAGAAACTATATGCATTACGTGTGAATAATTTTCTATTATCATTTTTTCTGTAACTTTTACAGAATTTTTGACTGATACTCTTCCAACATCATTTCTTCCTAAATCAAGAAGCATAAGATGTTCAGCTATTTCTTTCGGATCAGATAATAAATCGTTTGCTAATTTTTTATCTTCAATTTCATCCTTGCCTCTTTTTCTTGTTCCAGCAATTGGTCTAATCGTTATATTATCATCCTTTAATCTAACTAATATTTCCGGACTTGATCCAACAATAGAAAAATCTTTGAAATTTAATATAAATAAAAAAGGTGAGGGGTTGAGTTTTCTTAATGATCTATACAAAGAAAATGGATTATGTTTAAATTTTTTTTTAAACCTTAATGACGGCACTGTTTGAATTACATCACCATTATTTATATATTTTTTTATAGTGTTTATTACTTTGAAATATTTTTTTTTTGTCATATTACATGATATCTTTTCTTTAGTTTGTTTTCTTTGTGAAATTTTCTTTATTTTTAAAGATTTTTTAAGATTATTTACTACAGATAATATTTTTCTTTTACCATCTTTATATAATTTCGAAATAAATTTTACATCATTATTTTTTTTTGGTTTTGTAATTGTATTAACAATACTGATTGTATTTTTTAAATTATCAAAAACTGCTACTAATGAGGTTCTCATAAATAATGCATATGGAATTTTTAATGTATCCTCTTTTTTTTTTGGTAAATTTTCGTAATATCTAATAAAATCATATCCCATGAATCCAACATAAGATGAAACCATCGAAGGTAACTTTCCAAAAGTACATGTTTTTAATGAACTTATTTCTTTTTTTAAATCAATTAGTGTTTTTTTATCAATATTAGTACATTTAATTAATTTATCAGATTCAATGCCAATAATTGAATATCTTCCTCTACTGGAACCACCTTCGACAGATTCAAGTAAAAAATTATTATTATTATTTTTTTTTATTAATTTTAAGTAAGCCGTTATTGGGGTTTCAAGATCAGCAGAAATTTCAGTCCATAGACACAATCTATTATATTTTTTAGATAAGAATGCTTTATTGAATTTTTTTATATTAGGTATAATTTCCAATTTTTTAATATTGAAATCTATCAATTAATTCATTAATTTTTTCTTTATTAATTTTTGTTGGGAACTCTTTATTAAGTTTTACCATTAACTGATTAAAATTATCAATCCCATATATTTTATTAATATTTACTTTTACATTAGAAAAGTTAGCACCGTCATATTTTATTTCACTTTCAGACAAAACTTTGACAATGTAAAATTTATTTGTTGTATCAAAATCATGTAATGAATTTTTTTCAGAATAATATAATTTTTTTACTAATTCTAGGGGAATACCTTGTTTAACCATTTCTTCTCTATTTATTTTTTTAGTTTCTCTGCTACTCATTTCATAAGAGTCGCTTACATTAAAAAAATCATTCCCTTCATTTATTTCTTTTTTAAAATTATTTACTCTTTCTTTTATTTGCTCATTTATTAATTCTTTTTTTTTGTCTTTTAATAAAAAATTAAATGCTTCTTCATAACTCATTAATTCATTATCTAATATTTCATCTATTCTAATTACAAAAAAACCATTCTCAATTTCTTCAATAAATAAATTAGATTCTTTTTCTTTTTTAAAAATTTCATTATAAAATTTTTTATTTTTAAATTCATTTAAATCAATTTTAGATAAGTTTTTTCTTTCAATTAATTTTTGTTGTTTAAGATTAATTTCCAATTTATCAGCTATATCTTCTAAGCTTGATTCATTTAAAAGCTCTTCATCTAAAGCATTAATTAAAACATCAAGTTCATCAAATGATTTTATTTCTAAAAGATTTTTTTTAATAATATCTTTTACATCTTTAAACTTTTTTACTTCTTCATCTTTAATTTCTGTTACTTTTAAAATATGAAATCCAATACTTGATTTAATTAAATTTGTGAAATTGTTTTTTTTAAGTTGAAATACATCCTCAGCAAACTCTTCAAATAATTGTGCTTTTTCAACTTTACCTAAATTTATATATGTCATATCTTGAATATCCTTCTCTTTTGAGAATTTTTCAAAGTTTTCGTCATCTTTTATTAAATTCAGTGCTTTTAATCCTTCTTGTTCATTATTAAAAAATAACTGTTCAACATTTCTTTTTTCAGGAATAATAAAATTTTCTTTTTGGTCATTATAAGATTTTCTTAATTCATTTTCATTAACTTCTATTTTTTCTTTTAAAAGATCTGTTGTTATAAAAAAATAACTAATTGATCTTCTTTCATCAAAAAAGTATTTTTCTTTATTAGTGTTGTAGTAATTCATTAATAAATCATTATTCTCTATTTTTAGTTTTTTAGCTTCGATTTCTTTATCTATGAATGCAATTTTAAAAGATTTCTTTTCTTCTAATTGATTATGAATTTGTTTTAATAAATTATTTGGATAATCTATTTTTTTTTCAAAATAATCAGCAATTAGCTCAACGATCATTTGATTCTTTAAATAAATTAAATAATTTTCTTCGGTATTAAAATTTCTTTTAACAAATGATTGATAAAGATTTACATCAAATTTTTTATCTACTTTATCTTGAAAAAGATCATTCTTATAAATTTCTTTTTTTAATACTTTATCAGATATATCAATATTAAGTTTTTTTGAAGCATTTAGTATTAATTGTCTATTAGAGATATTTTTTACAGTTTCATATGCTATTGATTCTAAATCTGTTCTATTAAGATTTTCTTGGTTTCTATTTTGGATTTTAATATTATTAGAAAATTCATTAACAAATCTTTGAGGTAAAATTTTTGTTTTACCTATTTTCATTACATAATTTCCACCAGATCTGAAGATATCTCCAACACCCCAGAAGGTGAAACTTAAAAATATAATAAAAAGAATTATTCCTAAAAACCAACCCTTTATATATTTCTTTATATATTGAAGCATTTTATCTAATATAAGATATTAAATATTATCTAAGAAACAATGAATAATAATGACAAATTAATTATAGCTAATTGGAAAATGAACCTTTTTTACAATAATGCTTTTATTTTTTGTAAAAAAATTATTTTAAATATGAAAAATATTAAAAATAATTTTATAATCTGTCCTCCATCAATATTATTATCACAACTCAATATAACATTCAAAAATATAAATTTTGGAGCGCAAGATTGTCATTATAAAAATTCAGGTGCTTTTACTGGAGATATTAGCCCTTTAATGTTAAAAAAAATTAAGTGTAAATATGTCATTATTGGTCATTCAGAAAGAAGAGAATATCATCATGAAGATAATAAAATTATTAAAGAAAAAATATTTGCCGCTTTAAAAAACAATCTTATTCCTATTATTTGTATCGGTGAAAATTTAAACGTTAAAAAAAGAAATGCTACTAAAGGTTTTATATCTAAACAATTAAATTCTGTTTTACCTAAAAATAATAAAAAAAAAATAATTATTGCATATGAACCTATTTGGGCTATTGGTTCTGGAAAAACACCATCATTAGAAGAAATATCTGATTTACATATTTATATAAAAAAAGTTATAGTTAATTTAAATTCTTCATATAAAAATACTAAAATTTTATACGGAGGATCTGTAAATAAGAAAAATTCTATTAATTTTTTAAAAAATATAAATATAGATGGTCTATTAGTCGGGGGAGCGAGTTTAAATTTTAATAGCTTTTATTCTATTTTGAAAATCTAATAATTAATTATATTTGATTTTTTTTTAAAAATTAATATATAATATCAATACTAAATGGCATCTATATTATTAACTATTCATATTATTGTAGCAATAAGCTTAGTTATCTCTGTCTTACTTCAACGTAGTGAAGGGGGTTTAGGAGGATTAGGCGGTGGTATGTCTAATGTTATGTCTTCACAAACAGGTAATAGCTTTATTACAAAATTAACTTTATATTTAGCAACAGGTTTTATAATAACTAGTATTTCATTAGCTGTTATTTCTAAAGATAATAACAAAACTATAGTTAATGAAAATGAAATTAATAGTAAGGAAAATAATGTACCAACAGTCCCATTGGCTGATTAAAAGTTTTTTTTTTTATATTTTAATATTTTATAAAGAGGCATTTTTGCCTCTTTTTTTATTTTATGACTAAATATATTTTTATAACAGGTGGAGTTGCATCAGCATTAGGTAAGGGTCTTGCCGCAGCATCACTCGCTGCTTTGTTACAATCACGAAATATTAAAGTTCATTTGAAAAAATTGGATCCTTATTTAAATATTGATCCTGGAACTATGAGCCCGTATCAACATGGAGAAGTTTTTGTAACTGATGATGGAGCTGAAACAGATTTAGATTTAGGACATTATGAAAGGTTCACAGGAGTGCCGACAAAAAAAAATGATAATATTACATCTGGAAAAATATTCTCAAATGTTTTAATGAAAGAAAGAAGAGGGGATTATTTAGGTGCTACAGTTCAAATAATTCCACATGTAACTAATGAAATAAAAGATTTTATAGTTGATAACACAAAAAATGACGATGTTGTTTTGTGTGAAATAGGAGGAACTGTGGGAGATATTGAAGGACTTCCATTTTTAGAAGCAATAAGACAATTAAGAAATGAAATGGGTAAAGAAAATACTTTGTTTATTCATTTAACTCTTGTTCCTTATCTAGAAAGTTCAAAAGAATTCAAAACAAAACCAACACAACATTCTGTTAAGGAAGTTTTAGGATTAGGTATTCAACCTGATATTTTACTTTGTAGATGTGAAAGAGCATTGCCAGAAGATTCAATAAAAAAAATTGCTCAATTTTGTAATGTTAATAGTAAATCTGTAATTCCAGCGCAAAATGTTAGCAACATTTATGAAGTTCCAAGAAATTTACATAATTTTGGGTTAGATAATCAAGTTTGTAAATTTTTGAATTTAAAAACTAAAAAACCTGATTTAAAGAAATGGGAATTAATAGAAAAAAGAATATCATCACCAGAGGGTGAGGTTACAATTGGATTAGTCGGTAAATATAATATGTTAGAGGATTCATATAAATCCTTAGTTGAAGCACTTATTCACGGTTCAATTTCTAATAATGTAAAATTAAATATAGAGTGGTTAGATTCTGAAATTTTTTCTAAAAAAACTAAGATGGATACTTTAAATAGAATTAATGGTATTTTAATACCTGGTGGTTTTGGTATAAGAGGTACAAAAGGTAAAATTAACGCAGCTAATTATGCAAGACTTAATAATGTCCCATATTTTGGTATATGTTTAGGTATGCAAATTGCAGTTATAGAAGCTGCTAGAAATTTACTTGGTTTAAAAAAAGCTGATTCAACAGAATTTAACAAAACAAAAGATCCTGTAATTGGAATAATGACTGAATGGATAAAAAAGAATAAAAAAATTAAAAGAAGTACTAATGGTGATATGGGAGGTACTATGCGTTTGGGCGCTTATGATTGTATATTAAAAAAAAAAACAAAAATATTTGATATTTATAAAAAAAATAAAATTAGCGAAAGGCACAGGCACAGATACGAAGTTAATCTAAATTATTTAAAAAAATTAGAAAATTGTGGCATGGTTTTTTCAGGATTATCTCCAGATGGTAACCTACCAGAAATTCTTGAACTTAATAACCATCCTTGGTTTATTGGTGTTCAATTTCATCCTGAACTAAAATCAAAACCATTTGAACCACATCCGTTATTTGTATCCTTTATTAAAGCTGCTTTAAATAGATCAAGATTGGTTTAAGAAAATGAAAAATATATCAGTAAAAATTGGAAAAAATAATATCGGAAACCATTTACCATTAACTCTTATTAGTGGACCTTGTGTAGTTGAGAGCAAACAACATGCACTTGATACCGCTGGGAAAATAAATGAAATTTGTTCATTGTTAGGAATAAATTTTATTTATAAATCATCATTTGATAAAGCAAACAGATCCAGTATTAAAAGCTCTAGAGGTGTTGGATTAAATAAATCTTTAACTATATTTTCTGAAATTAAAAAAAAATATAAATGTAGCATTACAACTGATGTACATGAGCCAAATCAATGCAATAAAATATCAAAATTTGTTGATTTAATTCAGATACCAGCTTTTCTATGTAGACAAACTGATTTATTAACTGCTGCAGCTAAAACTAAAAAACCTATAAATATTAAAAAAGGGCAATTTTTATCTCCCTCTGAAATTACAAACGTAATTAATAAAATAAAAAATAATAATAAAATACTATTAACTGAAAGAGGTTATAGTTTTGGATATAATAATTTAGTTTCTGATATGAGAGCTTTAGCTATCATGAAAAAAACAAATTATCCTGTTATTTTTGATGCTACACATTCTGTCCAACAACCAGGTGGATTATTAAAAAGCAGTGGTGGAGAACGAGAATTTGTTTCTGTACTTGCAAAAGCTGCTGTATCTGTAGGAATAGCAGGTATTCTTATTGAAACGCATCATAATCCAAATAAAGCTCCAAGTGATGGGCCCTGCATGGTACCTTTAAAAAATCTTCAAGTTTTACTAGAAAAATTA
>CAYOOR010000139.1:0-4281 GCA_964405695.1 uncultured Alphaproteobacteria bacterium | reverse complement strand
TAGCAGCAGGCGTGGCAAAAGCAAAAGCAGATACTATTTTGATATCAGGACATTCTGGGGGAACAGGAGCAAGCCCACAAACGAGTATTAAGTATGCTGGAACTCCTTGGGAACTAGGATTATCTGAAGCTCATCAAATTTTAGTTGCAAATAATTTAAGGCATAAAGTGCGTTTAAGAACAGATGGAGGAATTAAAACAGGAAGAGATATTATTATCGCATCTATTTTAGGTGCAGAAGAGTATGGAATTGGTACAACATCATTAGTAGCAATGGGTTGCATACTTGTAAGACAATGCCATAGTGATGTTTGTCCGGTTGGTATTTGCTCTCAAAAACCAGAACTTAGAAAAAAATTTGAAGGCACGCCAGAAAAAGTAGTAAATTTATTTACTTTTATTGCAAAAGAAACTAGAGAAATATTATCTAAATTAGGTTTTAAATCAATTAATGAAATTATTGGTAGAACAGATTTACTTAATCAAATAGGTAGAGATAATATTAATGTTGATACGGTTGATTTAAATTCATTATTAGTAAAAGCGGAATCTCAAAATCCAGTTTATTGTAAAATAAATAAAAGAAATGAAGTGCCAGAATCTTTAGATAAAAAAATAATTGATGAATTAAAAAGAAATAAAAAAAATCTTAAAAAAAAAGTAATTGAATTAAGTTATGATATTAAAAATACTGATAGGGCAATTGGGGCTAAATTATCTTCAAAATTAGTAAACCAAGAAATAAAAATTAATAATAATCAAAAGATTGAAATTAATTTAACTGGTAGTGCAGGTCAATCATTAGGTGCTTTTTTAGAAAAAAAAATTGAATTAATAATTAATGGAGATGCAAATGATTATGTTGGTAAAGGATTATCAGGTGGAAAAATAATTGTTAAACCCTCAGAAAATTCAAATTTTATACCTCATGAAAATACAATTATTGGTAATACAGTTTTATATGGAGCCACATCTGGTTATTTATTTGCGAATGGTAAAGCTGGAGAAAGATTTTGTGTAAGGAATTCAGGAGCTAATGCAGTCGTTGAAGGATGTAGTAATAATGGTTGTGAGTATATGACTGGTGGTAAAATAGTTATTTTAGGGGAAGTAGGAGAAAATTTTGGCGCGGGTATGACAGGTGGAATGGCATTTATTTATGATAAAAATAAAAATTTTAAAAATTATGTTAATACTGAAACAGTTTTTTTAAGTAAAATCACAAAAAATTATTGGGAAAAAATATTAAAAAATTTAATTTATGATCACATTAAATTTACAAATTCTATTTTAGCAAAAAAAATAATTAAAAATTGGGAAATTGAAAAAAATAATTTTTGGCATGTAGTACCAAATGAAATTTTAAACAAATTAAAAGTTTCTTTATTTTCAAAAAAAAATAAAGATTTAGAAAAAAAATTAGCTTAATTTATTAATTTTTATTAATAAAATATTAGCTTTCATAAATAAAAAATGAATTTTGATAAAAAAATAATTTTACAGGTAATTCCAAGAATGGAACTAGGTGGAGCTGAATCAGGAACATTAGAAATTTCAAATTTTATGACAAAAAAAGGTTGGAAAGTAATTGTGACTTCTGCTGGAGGGGAATTAGTTAAAAAATTAAATATTTACAAAGTAACTCATGTTAATTTACAATTAGATTCAAAAAATCCATTCATAATTTTTATTAATATTTTTAGATTAGCTTTAATTATTAAAAAATTTAAAGTAAAAATAGTTCATGTTAGAAGCAGGGCCCCTGCTTGGAGCGCTTATTATGCATGTAAATTTTTTAAAAATATAAAATTTGTAACTACTGTTCATGGCGCTTATAAGAATCAAAATTTTTTAAAAAAATTTTATAATTCTATTATGCTTAAATCAGATAAGATTATTGCTATTTCAAAATATATTAAAAATTATTTACTTAAAGAATATAAATTTACAAAAAAAAAATTAGAAAAAATTAATGTAATACCGAGAGGAGTTAATTTAAGTAAATATAATTATAAAAATGTTGATTCTAATAGATTATTTAAAAAACTTAAAGAGTGGGAAATTTCTGATGATGCATTAGTAGTAATTTTTCCATCAAGAATAGCGCCTTTTAAAGGTCATAAAACTTTAATCAAGGCAATTTCAATTTTGAAAAAAAACATAAAAAAAAAGATTATTTTTTTATTAGTTGGTTCAATAAATAAAAACTCTTCTTTTGAAAGAGAAATTACTTCAATAATTAATGATTATAAAGTTCATGAAAATATTAAATTTTTAGGTACTTGTTCAGATATGCCTGCTGCTTATAAATTAAGTGATATTGTAGTGTCACCAGCAGATAAACCTGAAGGTTTTGGGAGGATTATTATTGAAGCACAATCTATGGAAAGATTAATTTTAGCTAGCGCCCATGGAGGATCTTTAGAATTAATAAAAAATAATAAAAATGGTTTTTTATTTGAACCATTAAATGCATTAGATTTAGCAAATAAATTAAAGTTATTAATAAATTTATCAAAAAAAGAAAAAAAAAAAATTATAAAATTTGCAAAAAAAGATGTAAGTGAAAAATATGATATTAGTAAAATGTGTTACTTGAATCTTCAGCTATATAATTCTTTAATTTAAGATTAATAATGAAAAAGAAGAATATTTTAATAATTAAGCATGGAGCCTTGGGAGATTTTATTTTATCTTTTGGACCATTTTTAGCTATAAAAAATTTTCATAAAAATGATAATTTATTTTTATTAACTAGTAAAAATTTTAAAGAATTTGCTTTAGAGAGTAAATATTTTAATGAAATTATAGTAGATGACAGACCATCATTTTGGAATTTAAAAAAATTATTTAATTTAGGTAAATTTTTAAGGAAAAAAAATTTTTCTAGAGTCTATGATTTACAAACCTCGCAAAGAAGTTCCCTTTATCATAAATTTTTTCTTGGAAAAGATGTTGAATGGTCCGGAATTGCATTCAAATGTTCGCACCCGGATAATAATCCTAAAAGAAACAAAATTCACACAATTGAAAGACATAAATATCAATTAAAAGAAATAGGAATAACAAATATAAAATTGAGTAATTTTTCATGGGTAAAAGATAAAAAAAAAATTAAAATTAAAAAACAATTTGTTTTATTTTCAACTGGCGCTTCATTACATAGAATAAAAAAAAAATGGTCGGAAATGAATTATGTAACGCTTGCAAAAATTTTTTTAAAAAAAGGAATAACACCAGTTATTCTTGGAAATTATGAAGATACAGAAATTATAAATTTTATTTGTATGAATACCAATGGATGTGTAAATTTAGTTAACCAAACAGAGATTCAAGATCTTTGTGTTTTAGCAAGAAATGCTAAATTAGCTATTGGAAATGACACTGGCCCAATGCATATATTTTCGATGAATGGTTGTAATTCTATGGTTTTATTTTCTAATGATTCCAATCCTGCTAGATGTGCCCCTAGATCTATAAATAAAAGAAAAATTGTAAAGGTAATACAAAAAAATGATTTGAGAGATTTAACAGTTGATGAAGTTGTAAATTCATTACGTAATGATTTTGGATACGATTTTTAATTTGTTATAATTATAGAAAAATGTTTTCAATTAAACTGCAAAATGGAACAAAAAAAAGTTTTTCAAATTCAATAAAGGGATTTGAGTTAGCAAAAGAAATAAGTACAAGTTTATTTAAAACTGCTATTGCAATTAAAATTGATAATGAATTAAAAGATTTAAATTTCGAAATTAATGAAAATTGTAGTGTTGAAATAATTACAAAAGAAAGCGATTTAGGCCTTGAAATAATTAGGCATGATGCAGCACATGTCATGGCTGAAGCTGTGAAAGAATTATATAATGATGTAAAAGTTACAATAGGGCCACCTATTGAAAATGGTTTTTATTATGATTTTGCCAAGAAAGAACCATTTACTCTTGATGATTTAAAAAAAATTGAAAAAAAAATGTTGGAAATTATTAATAAAAATGAATTGTTTGTTAGAGAAATATGGGATAGAAAAAAAGCACTTAACTTTTTTAAGAAACAAGGCGAAACATATAAAACAGAAATTATTAATGATATTCCAAAATCAAGTGAATTATCTGTTTATAAACAAGGTAAATTTGTTGATCTTTGTAAAGGCCCTCATTCTCCATCAACCGGAAAAGTAGGAAAGTTCTTTAAATTAATTAAACTTGCAGGAGCTTATTGGAGAGGAGATTCAAAAAATGAAGTGTTGCAAAGAATTTATGGAACTGCTTGGGCATCAAAA
>CAYOOR010000138.1:0-26066 GCA_964405695.1 uncultured Alphaproteobacteria bacterium | reverse complement strand
GATTTTTGATCCAAAAAATATGATTAAAAAAAAATAATCCAAAATTTATTTAATGAATATTAATATTATCCATAAAAATTCTCCTAATTTCGATAAAAGACCTAAAGGCACAAAAATAGATTCAATTATAATTCATTACACAGGTATGAAAACTTTTAATGATGCATACAAACGTTTATGTGATAAAAATTCTAAAGTATCCACACATTATTTAATTGGAAGAGACGGAAGAACTTTTAATTTAGTTGAAGAAAAAAATAGAGCGTGGCACGCAGGCATTTCTCATTGGAAAGGTGTTAATAATTTAAATAATAATTCAATTGGCATTGAGCTTGAAAACCCAGGTCATGAATTTGGGTATATCTCGTTTTCAAAAAAACAAATGTTATCTTTAATTTTGTTATGTAAAGAATTAAAAAAAAAATATGATATTAAAGCTGACTGGGTTTTAGGGCATTCAGATATTGCGCCAGATAGAAAATTAGATCCAGGAGAAAAATTTAACTGGAGTCTTATAAAAAAAGTTTTTGAATAATTATTTAATTTACCTTGAACAAATCTTAAAAAAGTATTAATTATATACGAACCAGATAGTTGGATGACTGCTCATATTTTGAGAGGAAAGTCCGGGCTCCTTGGAAACATGATGACGGATAACATCCGCCAGAGGTAACTCTAGGGAAAGTGCAACAGAAAAAAAACCGCCATAAATTTTATGGTAAGGGTGAAAAGGTATGGTAAGAGCATACCGCTTTTTTGGTAACAAAAAAGGCTAGGTAAACCCCATCAGGAGCAAGACTAAAAAGAGGTGTGCGTAAAATGAGTTTCCACATTACACCTGGGTAAGTTGCTTGAAATAATTGGTAACAATTATTCTAGATTAATAGTCATCAATTGATAAATAAAAGATTCGAAGTTTTATTTATTAATTACAGAACCCGGCTTATTACTATCTGGTTATTTTATATCTTTAATTATTTTCAAAATTAAATTATTAAATGAAATACCTTTATATTTTGCCATTTTCGGCACTAAAGATAATGGTGTCATTCCTGGTTGAGTATTAATTTCAAGAACATATATCTTTTTTTTATTTTTATCATCTTCAAAATATCTAAAATCTGTCCTTGTTGCTCCTTTACATTTTAATAATTTATGTATTTTTAATGCATATTTTCTACATTTTATTTCAATTTTTTTTGGTATCAAAGCAGGAATAATATAATTTGTAAGTCCTTTGGTATATTTAGATTTATAATCATAAAAATTTTTTTTTGTTTTTAATTCAATGACATCTAATGCTTTATTAGAAACTACTCCTACAGTTAATTCTCGACCTGGTATAAATTGCTCAATTAAATATTGAATTTTTTCTTTAAATTTATATTTTTTTAATTGATTAATATTTTTACATATTTTTACACCTATACTTGATCCTTCACTCTCAGGTTTGATAACAACGGGAAATTTAAAAGGAATTTCTTTAATTTTATTAATAAAATTTTTTTTATTTATACTAATATCTTTTGGAAATGGTATTAATAATTTTTTAAAAATTAATTTTGTTTTTTTTTTATTCATAGCAATTTGTGATGCTTTAACTCCTGAATGTGTATATTTAAAATTATTAATATCTAATAATTTTTGAACTTGACCATCTTCGCCAAAAGTTCCATGTAGTGCATTAAAGACATAATCAGGTTTAAATTCTTTTAAATTTTTTACTAATAATTTTTTATTAGAACTTACTCTAATTTCTCTAACATCATAATTTAATTCTCTTAATGCTTTTGATGCATACTTACCAGTCTCTAATGAAACTTTTCTTTCTGCAGATGGTCCTCCTAAAATAATTGCAATCTTTTTTTTCAAAGTTATTTTTTTCCTATTCTTTTTATCTCCCAAATTAAATTTATACCTGTTTTTTCTAAAACTTTTTTTCTAATTTTATTACCTAAATTTTCTAAATCTTTAGATTTAGCATTTCCTGTATTTATTAAAAAATTACAATGTTTCTCAGATACTTTTGCGCCTCCAACCTTTAAATTTACACAATTCGAATCTTTTATTAATTTCCACGCTTTTTTTTTTTTTGGATTTATAAAGGTACTTCCACCAGTTAAAACTTTAATTGGTTGTATTTTTTTTATTAAATTTAAAAAAGTATTTATTTTTTTTTTTATATTACTTATTTTTCCAATTTTTTTTTTTAATTTTACAGAAACTATAAAAAAATCGTTTTTAATTCCAGAATTCCTATATGAAAAATTAAAAAATTTTTTTTCTAATTCTAATAATTTACCATTTTTATTTAAGACGATAACTGATTTAATTAAATCCTTAATTTCTGAACCAAAACAACCTGCATTCATAAAAACACTTCCTCCTATTGTACCTGGAATTGTAGATAAAAACTCATATCCAGAAATTTTATTTTTCATAGCTTTTTGTGCCAGATTTATATTTTTTACGGAAGCACCGCAAAATAAATAATTTTTCTTAATTTGAATAAAATCAAACCCTTTTCCAAGTTTTATAACCACACCTTTAAGCCCTCCATCTCTAATTAATAAATTAGAACCACCGCCAATAATATTTATTGGTTTTTTTTTAAAATTTTTTAAAAAAAATTGAAGATCAGTAATATCTTTTGGTAAAAATAATATTTCTGCTTTACCTCCAGTTTGAAACCAAGTTAATTTTGATAAAGAAAAATTTTTTTTGTAGACACCGCTTATTTTAGGTAAAGAGTTCATTAAAATAAATTAAATTTTCTTTAATTTTTTTGGAAGTTCATTAACCCATTTTGATATATCACCAGCGCCAATAAAAATAACAAAATCGCCTTTTTCTGCTTCATTTTTAATAATTTTAGGTAATTCATTAAAATTTTTAAGAGTTTTTGCAAAATTTTTTCTATTTTTATTTATATCGTTAACAAATTTTTCTTTAGAAATAGAATTAATTTTTTTTTCACCAGCTGCATAAACATCGCATACATAAAGTTTATCACAATTTTGTAAAACTTTTTTAAAATCTAAATATAAATTTTTAAATCTCGAGAATCTATGCGGTTGAAAGATAACAATTATTTTTTTTGATTTAAGAATTTTTGCCAAATTTAAGGTTGCTTTAATTTCTTCAGGATGATGTGCATAATCATCAATTATTTTAATTCCTTTAAAATTACTTACTAAAGTAAATCTTCTTTTAACGCCTTTATATTCTTTAAATGCTTTTTTTATATTAAATGAATTTATATTTAGTATTTTAGCAACAGTTACAGCAGCAAGAGAATTTTGAATATTATGTTTTCCTAAAACATTCAATTTAATTTTTTTTATTTCTTCATTATATAAAAGACTTGTTTTATTTATTTTTATGTTAAAAAAAGAACCTTTGGAATTTATAGATATTTTTTTTGCATAAATATCGCAATTTTTAGAAAATCCATAACTTATCTTATTTTTATCATGAACTTTCTTCATCAAATTATTTAAATTTGAATTATCTTTACAATAAATTATTACTCCATCAAATGGCACGTTATTTGCAAATTTTAAAAAATAATTTTCTAAATTTTTATATGATTTATAAAAATCCATATGTTCTTTATTTATATTTGTTAATATTGCTATCTTTGGATATAAATTTGCGAGACTACCATCAGATTCATCTGCTTCAACAACCATCCAATTGCTTTTTCCTATTCTAGTTGTACTTTTATACTTATTAACAATACCACCAATGATTGTAGTAGGATCAAAATGTGCACTTTCTAAAACTGATGATACTAGAGATGTAGTTGTAGTTTTACCATGACTTCCTGATACAGCTATTGTTTCATTATATTTCATTAAATTAGCTAACATTTCTGATCTCTTATAAATTAAAATTTTTTTCTTTTTAGCAAAAATTATTTCAGGATTATTTTTTTTTATTGCAGACGAAACTACCAAAATATTAATTTTTTTTAAATTTTTTGAAGAATGACCTATAAATACTTTAATACCTTTTTTTCTTAATCTTTTAACATTATTACTATTTGAAATATCACTGCCTTGTATCTTATAACCTTGTGAAAATAAAACTTCGGCAATTCCTGACATACCTATACCACCAATACCTACAAAATGAATGTTATTTCTTATATTTTTCTCATTAATTTTCATAAAATAATTTATAAATCTATTATTTTTGATAATTTCGATAAAGCCTTGTCATCCCATAAAGAAAACGAATTTAATGACATTTTTTTCAATTTTTTTTTTATTTTTTATAAAATCATGAATTTTCAATTTTAATTTATTTTCTGTAAGACCGTTTTCATTTAAATATGACCCAGCGCCATTTTTAACAAACCACTTAGCATTCTTTAACTGATGCTCATTCTTAGAAAATTTATAAGGAATTAATATTGCCGGCTTACCTAAAGCAGTGATTTCACTTAAAGAAGAAGCACCTGATCTAGAAATAACAAATTGAGATTTAAAAATTATTTCAGGCATATTATAAAAAAAAATTTTGCAATTGGCTTTAAGATTATTTTTCAAATATTCTTTTTTAACTAATTTAAGATTTTTTTTTGAACATTGATGAAAAATATTAATTTTTTTTTTTATCAAAATAGGCAATAAACTAATTGCTTTAGGAAGTTTATAATCTATTAAACTAGCACCTTGACTTCCACCAAAAACTAATATGTTTATTTTATCTTTACTAAAATTAAAATTTACCTTTTTTCTATAAAATAAAATTTTTTTTCTTACTGGATTTCTAATAAAAAAAATTTTTTTATTATTTTTTTTATTATTTTTATCTCCTAAACCAAAAATAATTTTTTGAGAAAATGGAAAAAAGAATTTATTTGTACTGCCAATTATAATATTTTGTTCGTGTAAAACTATTGGTTTAAAAAGTAATTTAGCTGCTATTAATGAAGGTATAGAAGTATAACCTCCAAAACCAATTATTACTTTAGGATTTTCTTTTCCTAAAATAAAAAAAATTTTAAAAAAATTTTTAAAATAATTTATAAAATTAAAGCTTTTTGAAATATAAAAATTATATAATTTTATATTTTTATTTTTAAATAAATCTATATTGCTGTTAATTATTCTTGAAACTCTGGTATCTGAGAAAAAAAGAATTTTTTTTCCCTCTGATAATAATTGTTCTGATAAAGAAACAGCTGGAAAAACATGTCCTCCTGTTCCTCCTGCAACAATTACTATCTTAAATTTTTTTTTCATTTGAAATTAGAATATCTTTATAACTTACTCTAGTTAAGGCTAGAATTACACCAATATTTAAAGACATAGATATCATTGATGATCCTCCATAACTTATAAAAGGCAATGTGGTTCCTGTAGTTGGTATTAGTCCAATAGTTGATGCGATATTAATAAAGATTTGAGACGAGAGCTGGATTATTAAACCTGAAACAGCTAAAATTATAAAAAAATTTTTTTCATTTTTAATTCTTTTATAACTAAAAAAAATTAAATAAGAAAAAAAAACAATTAGCACAAAACATCCTAAACTACCAAACTCCTCTGCAATAACAGAAAAAATAAAATCTGTATGTGCGTCTGGAATATGATCTTTAACTGTTCCTAATTCCGCTCCTTTTCCAAATAATCCACCTTCCTTAATTGCTTGAATAGACTTATTAATTTGATAATTATCACCTGTATCAAAAAGAAAATTATCAATTCTTCTTTTAACATTATCTATAAATTTATATGAAAAAAAAATTACAGATGAAAAAAAAGTAATAATAATAATTATCCATTTCCATTTCAGTCCAGACATAAATAATTGTGAAAAATAAACTATTGAAATTATTATAAACATTGAAAAATCAGGTTGTTTTAAAATTAAACCAGAAATAAATAAATATATTAAAAAAGAAAAGAATTTTTTATCTAAATTAAAAAAATTTTTTTTTAATGAAAAAATCCAAGCACAAATTATTATAAATGAAACTTTCAAAAATTCAGAAGGCTGTAAAGTATAGCCAAAAATATTTACCCACCTAACAGAACCTTTATTTTCTATTCCTTGAAAAAAAGAAATAAAAATAAAAAGAATTGAAATTAAAAATATCGAAAGAAAGAACCTTTTTATTCCTAATTTTGAAAATAAAGAAATAAAAAAAATAAAAAAAAAACAAAAAGGAATAAATATTAAATGTCTTTTAACAAAATAATAACTTTCTAAATTATATTTTAATGCAATAGATGGTGTGGCTATAAAAGAAATTAAACATCCTATTAATAAAATTAAAGTTACTGTTAAAAAAATTTTTCTATCAATACTTCTCCACCAATTATAAATAAAGATATTTAAGAAATCATTTTTCATTTATATATTTTATATTTTTCACATATTTTATAAAAGCATTTCCTCTTTCTTCAAAATTTTCCCACTCATCAAGTGAAGAGCATGCTGGTGATAATAAAATAACAGGTGGTTTTTTTTTTATTTTCGAAATTTCTTTTAAAGCCTTAGAATACGCACAATTTGAAGCATCTTTAAGATTCTTTAAAATTGAACAATTTACAAAATTTTTTAAATATTTGTAATATAAAAATTTTGTTTCACCAATTAAAAACACATGTTTAATTCTAAAAAAATGTTTTTTTAATAAATTAATATTTTTTTCTTTAATTCTACCCCCTAAAATCCAGTAAATATTATTAAAATTTTTTAAAGCTTTCTCTGTTGAATCAATATTAGTTGCTTTACTATCATTTACAAAAATGACTCCATTTTTTTTTCCTACTATTTGTAATCTATGTGGTAAAGATTTAAAAGTTTTAATAGAATTTTCTATTTTTCCCCAATGAGTAAATCCTAAAGATAAAATAATTGCATAAACAGCAGCAATATTTTGATAATTATGTTCACCGAATAAATTTTTAAAATTATTTAAATTAATTTTCTTAAAAATTTTTTTTTTTTTTAAAAAAAAATTTATTATTAAAAAATTACTTTTTACATAAATATCAGCTTTTTTATTTTTACCAGAAATAGTAATAATTTTTGATTTTAATTTTGATTTTAATTTTTTTATTAAACTAATTGTATTTTTATCATCTAAACCAATTATAGAAATATCATTCTCAGATTGATTATTAAAAATTTTAATTTTGTCGGAAATATATTTTGAAAAACTACCATGTCTTTCAATATGATCTTTAGAAATATTCAATAAAACAGCTATTTTAAAATGTACTCTTTTCATTAATTCTAATTGAAAAGATGATATTTCTAAAATATAAAGATTTCTTTTTAATTCTTTTAAATTACAAATTGGCTTTCCTATATTTCCTCCTAGACTGCATCTAATTTTATTTTTTTTTAAAACGTGATTTAAAAGAGAAACAGTTGTAGATTTACCATTTGTACCTGTAACACCTATATATTTTTCAATTGGATTAAATCTAAAATAAATCTCTATATCATTAATAATTTCAATATTATTTTTTTCAGCTTTTTTTAAAAAAATATGTTTTTTTTTTCCAGCACTATGAATTCCCGGGGAAACAATTAATGTTTTTATTTTTTTTAAATTTTTTTGATTTAAATTTTTAATATTTATTTTTTTTTGTTTTATTTTTTTTAAAATTTGCTTATTATCATCCCAACCTAAAACTTGAAAACCTTTGTTTTTTAAAAATTTAACGGAACTTATTCCACTTTTGCTTAATCCCAAGACACCAATTTTATCCTTTAGAAAAAAATTCATTTTTTTTAATTATATTTATCTTAATTTTAAAGTAACTAAACCGACTAATGCAAAAATTACTGCTAATATCCAAAATCTAATAACAACTGTATTTTCATGCCAACCTTTTTTTTCAAAATGATGATGCAAAGGACTCATTAAAAAAAGCCTTCGCCCAAAAATTTTAAAAAATATTACCTGCAAAATTACTGACATTGTTTCAATTACAAATAAAAACCCAATAATAAATAAAACAATTTCATGCTTAATTATAATACTTATAGAACCCAAAGCTGCACCAATTGATAAAGAACCAGTATCGCCCATAAAAATTTCAGCTGGATGAGCATTAAACCATAAAAAACCTAGACATGCTCCTACTAAAGAAAAAACCAAAACAGTTAATTCTCCTGTTCCTGCAATAAAAAATAAATTTAAATAATCTGAAAAAATTTTATTTCCTACTAAATATGCAATTAATCCTAAACAAGATGCAGTTATAATTACAGGAACTATTGCTAAACCATCTAAACCATCAGTAAGATTTACTCCGTTAGATGTTCCAATGATTACAAGAAAAGCAAAAATAGGAAAAAAAACTCCTAGATCAATTAAATAATTTTTAAAAAAAGGAATTGCTAAAGTATTGATAAATTGATTATCTAAAAAATTATATAGAAAAAAAAGAGTAATAGAGCTAATCAAAAATTGAAAAATTAATTTTGTTCCAACTTTAAGACCTTTATTATTTTTTGATGTTAATTTATAATAATCATCAACGAAACCCAATGTGCCAAATCCAAATGTTATTGCTAAAACAATCCAAACATAAGTATTATTTAAATCTGTCCATAACAAAGTGCTAAAAATAAATGAAACCAATATTATTATACCTCCCATAGTTGGAGTTCCAATCTTTTTCACTAAATGACTCCTCGGAAGATCCTCTCTTACAGTTTTTTTATTTTTTTGATTTTTTTTTAACCAATTTATAACTACAGGGGCTAATAAAAAACTAAAAATTAAACTTGTTAATAAAGCTCCTCCTGATCTAAAAGTTAAATATTTAAAAACATTTAAAAAAGAAAAATTAGAAATATAAATTAATGAAAGATAATAAAACATTTAGAAAAATTATATAAATTTATTTATTAATTGATCTAGTTTTATTGCTCTAGATCCTTTGAATAAAATAATATCATTATTATTTATATTTTCTTTTAAATTCAAATACAATTCATCTAAATTCTTTGAATGTTTGGTTTGCATTTCTTTTGGTAAATTCATAAATAAAATTTTCATTTTATCACCTATAGTATATACACTAGATATTTTATTATCTTTTAAAATCTTTTTAAAACTTAAATGAAGTTTTTTAGAAAATTTTCCTAATTCAAACATATCGCCTATAACACAAATTTTTCTTCGATTTTTTCCAATATGATTAAGAAACTTA
Source organism: uncultured Alphaproteobacteria bacterium (assembly GCA_964405695.1). Lineage (GTDB taxonomy): Bacteria > Pseudomonadota > Alphaproteobacteria > CAYOOR01. Next base: position 16,878 of record CAYOOR010000138.1, on the reverse strand, counting down.
ATTGATGATTTCAATGACTCTGGACTAGAATTATAAGTATCATCAATAAAAACAAACTTTTTGTTTTTTTGGCTAATTTTTATAATTTTACCTCTACCTTCTAAAGCTTTAAAATGTGACATTCTGTTCATATAAAATTTTAAATCCTTACCTAAAACATTAATAACTGCTGCAATTGATAAAGAGTTCTCAATCCAATGCTCTCCTAAGTTTTTTAACCTAAAATTAATTTTTTTACCCAAAACATCAAAAAAAATCTTATATGAATTTTCTGTATCATTTTTATATTTAAGTAATCTAACATCACATTCTTTATTTTTTCCAAAACTAACTATATTTTTTATTCCTGACAATTTTGCTTGTTTTTTTAATAAATCGTAAAATGGATCAGAATAATTAATAATTGCAGTACTAAATTGATTTACGCCAAAAAAAATTTCTGATTTTGCTAAAACAATATCTCTTATTGATTTAAAATTTCCTATATGTGCATTTGTAATTTTTGTTATCAAACAAATATCCGGTTTACATATTTTTGATAATTTTTTTATTTCACCTTTTTTATTCATTCCCAATTCAAGAATATTAATATCAGAATTTTTATTAAAATTCGCTAGATTTAATGGCATTCCAATTAAATTATTAAAATTTTTTTCTGAATATTGAATTTTATTTTTTTTTTTTAAAATAAATGAAATTGCTTCTTTAACACTTGTTTTTCCAACGCTCCCTGTAATTGCTAAAAATTTTCCTTTACTTCTATTTCTAGAATAAGAAGCAAATTTATGAAGAGAAATTAAAGGATCTTTAACTAAAATAATTTTCTTCTTAAATTTTTTTAAATTAAATTTTTTATAGCCGTATTTATTTGATAAAGCTAATGAAGCGCCTTTTTTAAAAGCATCACTTACAAATTCATGCCCGTCAAAATTTTTACCTTTTAAAGGAATAAATAAATCTTCTTTTTTAACTAATTTACTATTTATACAAATTTTATTAATTAAAATTTTTTTTTTATTGTCTAATGAAAAAATATTATTTATTTCATTACTATTCCAATTTTTTTTAATCATAATTTTTTTAAAATATCTAAAATAGTTTTTTTATCGTTAAATTTATAAATATTTTTTCCAATAATTTGATAATTTTCATGTCCTTTACCAGCAACTAATATTTTTTCTTCTTTTTCTGAATTATAAATTGCCTTTTTTATTGCTTTATATCTATCTTTTATTTCAAAGGCTTTTGAACAACATGAAATAATTTGTTTTCTAATTTTATTAGCAGATTCATTTCTAGGATTATCATCAGTAATATATACTTTATCACATAATCTATTCGCGATTTTTCCCATTAGAAATCTTTTTTTAGTATCTCTATTTCCACCACATCCAAAAACAACTGATAATTTATGCGTATTTTTTTTTAATATTTTCAAAGTCTGTTCCAAAGCATCTGGAGTATGAGCATAATCAACAAAAATAGAAATCTTTTTCTTTTTTGCATTATTAGGAATATTTATCATTTCTAATCGTCCAGGTATTTGGCTAATATTTTCAATTTTTTTTATACATTTATTAAAAGATACTCCAGAAAAATTGGCTATAAGAATAGCACAAACACTGTTATAAACCTGAAAATCTCCAATTAAAGGTATTTTAAAATTATAATTCTTTTTCTTATATAAAATTTCTACAATTTGATAATTATTTTTTTCATAAAAAGAAATTATTTTTAAATCATTTGAATGAAATCCATAAGTAACCACTTTTAATTTATTTTTTTTACATAAATTAAAAATTTTTTTAAACTCTGGTAGATCTGAATTAATTAAAGCAATTCCATTTTTTTTTAAAATTTTTAAAAATAAAATCATCTTTGATTTAAAATAATCATTAAAATTTTTATGATAATCATAGTGATCGTGAGAGATATTTGTAAAAGCAGCTAAATTTAATTTAACATTATCAATTCTATTTTGTTTCAAACCATGACTAGAAGCTTCCATACAAATTTGATTAATTTTTTTTTTACTTAAATCAGATAATGTTTTGTGAATAGTTAAACTACTTTCTGTAGTAAGTTCTAATTTTTTCTTAAAATTATTGGAAATTAAGCCTAAAGTTCCTATAGATGCTGAATTAATATTACAATTTTTCCATAGCTGCTGGGTAATATAAGAAACAGAGGTTTTCCCATTAGTACCTGTTACAGCAGAAATAAAACTAGGCTGCTTCGAGAAAAAATTTGAAGAAATTTTTGATAAAAAAATTCTTGAATTTTTTGTATAAATAAAATTAATTCTTTTTTTTTTTAAACTATTAATAATTCCTTTTTTTTCTATTACAATTAATACAGCGCCATTTTTTATAGCTTCATTTATATATTTATGTCCATCATCTAACTCTCCTTTGATAGCGACAAAAATAAAATTTTTTGAGATTTTTTTTGAATTAAAATCTATTCCTTTAATTAAATGATTAAAATTATTAATTTTTTTTTTTTTTAATTATCTCCGTGTTTTTTAGAACATCTGAAAGTAACAATTTATTCCCTAAATTTTAAATTAATTTGTTAATTTAACATGCTGTTGTGATAAATCTTTTTTAATAATTCTTGGTTCAATTTGTATAATAGGAATCATTTCATTTATTATTTTTTTAACAGTTGGCGCTGCTACTGCACCTCCAGTCGCATACCAACCTGTTTCTTTAAGTGGTTTTGGATTATCTATCATAATAAAAACTAAATATTTAGGATTATAGCTAGGAAAAAATCCTATAAAACTACTTATATTTTCCTTTTTATTATAACGATTTAATTTATTTTTAATTGCAGTTCCAGTTTTACCTCCAATTGAAAAACCTTCAATTTCAGCATTATCTCCCGTTCCTTCTTTATTTCTAACATTTTCTCTTAAAAGATATCTAATTCTGCTTGAGGTATTTTTTGTAACAACTTGTGAAAAATTTTCATTATTAATATATTTATCTTTAATTAATGTTGAATATCTAAACTGACCTTCATTTACAATTGAACTAAAGGCATTAACAAATTGTAACGGAGAAATAGCAATTCCATGACCATAAGACATAGTCATAATATTTGTTTTACGCCATATTTTTGGAATTATAGGATTACCTATTTCTGGTAACTCTATTTCTGGTTTGTTTATTAATTTCATTTTTTGATAATATTCTCTAATATTTTGTTCACCTATTAGTTCCCCTATTAAAGCAAAACATATATTTGAGGAAGATAAAATACATTCAGAAAATTTTAATTTTTTTTTCTTTGCCTCAAAATCATGTATTTTAAATTTACCAACTACTAATGGTTTTCTAGCATCGAAAATAGTTTCTTCGTTTAAAATATTTTTATCTAATGCTATTGCACCAGTTAAAGATTTAAATAACGAACCTAGCTCATAAACTCCAAGAGTTGAATTATTAAACTCTGTAATATTATTCATTTTTTCAATATGATTTGGATTATATTGTGGTAAAGAATTCATTGCTAATATTTCATTTTTTTTAATATCTAAAATTATACCGGCACCGCCTTCAGCGCTATGTCTTAATATTCTATAATCTAAATGATTATCTAAAATTTTTTGTAAATTAATATCAATAGATAAATGTAATTTTTTTTTTTCTTCTATAAATTCATCATCTTGTAAAATTGTATTAAATTGCTTTTCTATTCCTTTAATACCAACATTATCAATATTTACTCCGCCCAAAATATGTGAAGCATGTTCTTGATGGGGATAATGTCTTACTATTTTTTTAATTGGATAAATATGTGGCTCGCCAATATTTTCAATTTGTTTATATTTCTTTGGTTCAACATTCTTTTTTAAATATACAAAACTTTTATTTGAATTTATTTTCTTTAATACCTCTTCATATTTTAGTTCTGGCAAAACTTTAACAATTTCTTTCGAAACTTTATCTTTATTCTCTTTTTTTATTTTATTAGGATTAGCTACCAAATCTTTTTTAATTAGAGAGGTTGCGAGCAAAACACCATTTCTATCAACTATATCTGCTCTCAAACCAATAACTGAAAATTCTTTATTAATTAAATTATTTGTAATCTGCTTTTTAAAATTAATATTTATGTATGAAATTTTTAAAACAATTATAAAAAAACTTAAAAAAATCAAAAAAACAAATAATGAAAATCTATTTTTTGCTGTAATAGACTTTTTTTCAAATTCACCTACTAATTTAAAATTATCTTTATTTTGTCTATACATATTAATTAATTATAAAATCAGATAATTTTTTTACTTGATAACTGTTTGTTTTTTGTAAACCTAATTTTTCTTCAGCAATTTTACTTATTCGATTTAATTTAGAAAGATTTGTAAAATCAGTTTGCAAAACTTTCAACAAATTTTCTTCTTGAGTTATTTTTTTTTGAGTTAAATAGAGTTCTTTATTTAAATTTTTAATATTGTTCCTTAAATTAAGTAAAATTATTAGAAAAAAAAAGAATAAACATATTAACAAACAAAGTATTTGTGTTTTTTTATGTTTTAATATCATATTCTTTCAGCAACCCTTAATTTTGCAGATCTTGAATAATAATTCATTTTAATTTCTTTCTTTGTTGGTTTTATCACTTTCTTTGTAATAATTTTTAAATTTGGTCTTATAGTATTACTTGGTGTTAATTGAGGTAAATATCTAGAATTATTATAAATTTTACCAGAATTTATATTAAAAAAATTCTTTACAATTCTATCTTCTATTGAATGAAAAGATATAACAGCTAATCTCCCCTTTTTTTTTAAAATGTTCATAGCTGATTTTAATCCCACTTTAAGTTCTTCAATTTCATTATTTATATAAATTCTAATCGCTTGGAAAGTCTTTGTTGCTGGATTAATTTTAGCTTTTTTTTTTATTTTTTTTGTTAAATTAATTATTTTTGCTAACTCTAATGTATTTTTAATTCTTTTTTTCTTTCTATATTCAATTAATGCTTTTGCAATTTTTCTTGAATATTTTTCTTCCCCATATTTAAAAATAATATCTGAGATTTTTTTCTCATTTTCATTATTTATAAAATGTTCAGCAGTGATACCATCTTGACCCATCCTCATATCTAAAGGTCCATTATTTTGAAAAGAAAAACCTCTACTATTATCTTTTAATTGTCTTGTTGAAACGCCTAAATCAAAAAAAATACCATCTACTTTATTTTGCAAATTTTCTTCATTTGAGATTTTTTCTAAATCACTAATTTTTCCAGATATGAATACAAATCTTTTTTTAAATTTTCTTAAAAGAAAATTAACATTTTCTAAAACATCAGGATCTCTATCTATTGCATATACTTTACATGTTTTATGTTTTTCAAGTAAAGCTCTAGTGTGTCCACCATCACCAAACGTGCAATCTATGAAAATATTATTTGTTTTTTTAGGTAATAAATTTACTAATTCTTTTAATAATACAGGTTTATGTAAAACGCTAAAATTACTTTTTGTCATTATTTGTATTCTTTATTATTAAAGATAATTTTTTTTTTTTGATATTATTTCTGGTTCTTTGTAAATAATCTTTAAAAAATTTAGGATTCCAAATTTGAAAACTTGAACCTCTTCCTACAAAAGTTGCATTATTATTTATATTAGCAAACTTTAATAATTCATTTGGGAGGCTAATTCTTCCTTCACTATCAAAGGGTAATTTATATGAATCTGATAAAATTGAAGTTGTAATATCATTCTTACTTTCTGAAAAAAAATCTAAATCATCTAGACTATTTGCAATTTTTCTCATTTTTTCAAAATCTAAGGCTTCTATAGCTTTAAATTTATATGATCTAAATGCAATAATTCCATTAAAAAATTTAGTATTTATACTTACACGGAAATCAGCTGGTACAGAAATACGTCCTTTAGAGTCAATTTTATATGTATATTGCGATAAAAACAGCTTATTTTCCTCTATAAAATTATAAAAAAGTGTTTGGTATTATATGGGATATCATGGTATAGTATGTGAAATCAAGTAAAATGTTTAATTTTTTTAAAAATAAAAATTTTGTCAAATTCTCTATTCTAATGGGAATATCTATTTTTGTGTTTTGTAGCTTTCTAATTATCAAAAATTTCCAGCTTAATAAAATTCAGAATTTTAATAAAAAAGGAATTTTATCTAATCTTATTTCAAAATATGACAATTTTTTTGAGATAAAAAAAATAACTTTAAACGGAAGAGTAAATACAAATCTAAACTCTGTTAAAGATATCGTTAATTCTTCTTTATCAAAAGATAAAAATTTAATCAAATACAATACAATTAATTTAAAAAACGAAATTAAAAATCTCAGTTGGATAAATAATATTTCTATTAGAAAAATTTTTCCTAATCAAATTATTATAAATATTAATGAACATAAACAATTTGCAATACTTAATAAAAATGAAAATAAATTTCTTGTTAGTGATGAAGGTAAGATAATTTATCAAATCAAAAATTCAGAAATATATAATTTAATTGAACTTGAAAATACTTTTGCTTTAAAAAATATAAATGAAATAAAAAATTTTTTATCAAAATACCCAAAATTAGGAAAAAAAATTTCTAAAATTTCCGTCTCTAAAAATAATAAATGGGATATAACAATCAATAAAATTATATTCAAATTGCCTAATAAAAACAAAAACGAAGCAATAAAAGAAATTGAAAAATTCACCAACTTACAAAATATCAAAATAGTTGATTTAAGATTTTTTGAAAAAAAAATTTTTTTGAAGACACAGAAAAAAAAAATAGCAATGAAAGAAGGAAAGGAATGAAAATTGGAATTTTAGATATAGGAACAGATAAAATCTCGTGTTTTATTATTAATATAAACAAAGATAAAAAACCAATTATCTTAGGCATCGGGCATCATCAATCTCAAGGAATCTTATCAGGAACAATTACAGATATAGAAGCTGCTTGTAATTCTATAAGAAATTCAATTCAATCAGCTGAAAAAATGTTTGGTGATACAGTTGAAGAATTTGTAGTAAATATTTCTTCAAATACTATTAAATCACATTCTATAAATTTAGTTACTAATTTAGGCGGAAATGAAGTTACAAATGAAGATATAAACAATAATTTTAAAGAAATTGATAATTTATGTGGAAAAGATAACCAATTACTACACAAAATTGTAACTTCTTACACAATTGACAATTCGATTGGAATAGAAAAACCTATAGGCATGAAAGGAGAGCAATTAATTGCTGGCTTTAATATAATAACAATTGAAAAAAATATTTTAAATAATTTTTTAAAATGTTTATCAATGTCGAAAGTCAGAGTAGAGAATATAGTGGCTACTCCTTATGCATCTGGATTAGGATGCTTAAATAACGATGATTTATATATAGGCACCACATTAATTGATATTGGAGCCGGTTGTACTTCAATAGCAACATTTCATAAAAATAAACTTATTTTTGCAAGCATAATAAACATTGGGGGGTTTCATATATCATCAGATATTGCTAAAGGGTTATCAACTTCAATATCTACTGCTGAAAGATTAAAAATTTTACATGGTAGTGAAATAAATCCAAGTGATAGCGATAATTTGATTGATATACCATTAACTGGAAATAATGAAAATAATTACACTCATAAAATTAAAAAAAGAGAATTAGATATTATCATTTCTTCAAGAGTTCAGGAAATCTTAGAAAATATAAGACAAAAAACAGATAAATCTATATTTGAGAAAAAAATTACAAACAATATTGTTCTAACAGGCAAAACTTCAGAATTAAAAGGTTTTTCCAAATTAACTTCTGATTTTTTTGGAGTAAAAGTTAGAATAGGAAAACCAGAAAAAATTAAAGGACTTGCGGAGAGTTTGTCGGGTCCCGGATCATCTGTATGTTGTGGTTTAATTAAATATAAAATTTTAAAAGATCTCAAAAATTCAAATAATTATCAATTTAAAAACAACTTAATTATTAAAAAATTTGGATCATGGATAAAAGAAAGTTTCTTTTAAAAAAAGATTGCGTTTTGTTAGCGAATCGTTATATTATACTATATATAGTGGTTTTTTTTAATATACCACTTTATATAGTAAGAAAGTCAAGTTTTATTTTTATATGGAATAAATATTATGTCAGTTAATTTAGGAATACCAGAAAAAACAAAATCTAAACTTAAACCAAGAGTTATTGTATTAGGCGTTGGGGGCGGAGGATGTAATGCCTTAAATACTATGATAGCGAGTGGATTAAAAGGAGTTGAATTTGTTGCATGTAATACTGACGCTCAATCATTAGAATTTTGTCATGCTGATCAAAAAATACAATTAGGACTTGAAAACACACAAGGTTTAGGAGCTGGTTCAGAACCTTCTGTAGGTAAATCGGCTGCTGAAGAATCTTATAATGAAATTTGTGAATATATTGAAGGTGCACATATGGCATTTATAGCTGCTGGAATGGGTGGAGGAACCGGAACTGGAGCTGTTACAACAATAGCAAAAGCATGTAAAGAAAAGGGTATTCTAACTGTTGCTGTTGTTACTAAGCCATTTGAATTCGAAGGAAAACTTAGAATGGATAATGCAGAAAAAGGAATTGAAGAGCTTAGAGAATTTGTTGATACCTTAATAGTTATACCAAATAAAAATTTATATATTATAACTGATGAAACCACAACATATGCAGATGCTTTTACCGCAGCAGATCAAGTGCTTCATGCTGGTGTTAGATCAGTTGTTGATTTAATGATGCAACCAGGATTAATTAATCTTGATTTTGCCGATGTAAGATCTGTAATGTCTAAAATGGGAAGAGCGGTATTCGGAGATGGAGAAGCTTCTGGAGAAAGAAAAGCTATCGAAGCAGCTGAATCTGCAATTTCCAACCCATTATTAGACCATGTATCTTTAGAAGGTACAAAAGGACTCCTTTTAAACATTACTGGCGGTCCAGATATGACTTTAATAGAGGTTACAGAAGCAGCTGAAAGAATAAAACAAGAAATAAATGATGATTATGCAAAAATAATATTTGGTTCTTCAATTAAAAAAGAATTAGATGGGATAATGAGAGTTTCAATAATTGCTACAGGTATAGATAATATTGTAGACATTAACGCTGAAGATAATAGAAAAGAAGAAATAAAAAAAAATAATGAAAATGTTTTAAATAACAAACCAAAAACAAAAATTGCTGAACAAACAGACTTAGAAGATTTTACAAATCAAATTGTCGAAATTAAAAGAAATAATAAAGATAATAATATTTCCAAAGAGAATAATTTTGATGATCAAGAAAATAATCAAGTAAAACCAAGTAATATAGTTTTAGATTTTATTAAAAAATTATCTCCACTGAAGATTTTTGGTCAAAATAAAAAAGATGAGGGTGTCACTGAAGAAGAAAATATTTTTGATAATGAAGAAAAAAAATCAAATGAACCAATAATAGAAAATAAAAAAGAGGAAGATCTTAAAATAGAAGAAGAAACAAAAGGAGATTTTAAAATAGATGAAAAAAAGGAGGAAGATATTAAAATAGAAGAAAATAAAGAAGAAATTAATTTAAATATTCCTGAAAATGAACCAAATATAGAAAAACAAAAAATTGATAAAGAAATTGTTAATAAAAAAGAACCTGAAATTAAGCCATTAATTGCAGAAAAAAAAAATCTTACTGAAGAAATTAACAAAAAACAAAAAAAGGTTGAAATACAAGGAGATTTAACAGGATTAGATGATGTTAATAAAGAAAAAGATACTTCATCCCCAAAAAATGATAAAGAAACTGAGGAAAAAGAAGATTTAGAAATTCCTTCTTTCTTAAGAAACCAATCTAATTAAAGAGTTACAATCTGTAACAATCAGTTAATTGCTTTAAGAAATATTACTATTAATTTCTAATTGTTAAGCAATGGATTCATTAATTAAACAAAAAACAATAAAAAAAGAAATTGTATTCCAAGGTATTGGTCTACATTCTGGTTTAAAATCTAAAATTAAATTAATTCCAGCAACTTCAAATAAAGGAATAGTATTTATTAGAAAAGATATAAAAGAAAATAACATTATATCTGCATTGTGGAGTAATGTTATTAGTACAAAATTATCAACTACTATCTCAAATAAATTTGGAGTAACTGTTTCTACAATTGAACATTTAATGTCTGCTATACATGCACTAGAAATAGATAATTTAATTATTGAGGTTTCATCTTCAGAAGTGCCTATACTTGATGGAAGTGCAAAACCTTTTTTTGAAAAAATTTCTAATACTGGCGTTATTAATCAAAATAAAAATAAAAAATTCATTAAAATTCTTAAAAATCTAGAAGTAAAAAATAATTCATCTAAAGCTAGTATTTCTCCTTCTAATAATAAATTAAATATTTCATATAAATTAAATTATAATCATCCACTAATAAAAAAAGAGCAATTTAAAATTAATTTAAATCAAATTAGTTATAAAAATGACATTTCTTCTGCTAGAACCTTTGGATTTATGGATCAATATAAAAAATTAAAAAAATTAAATTTAGCTAAAGGAGCTTCTTTAAAAAATTGTATTGTTTTAAATGGTAAAAAAGTTCTAAACAAAAATGGATTAAGATTTAAAAATGAATTTATTAGACATAAAGTCTTAGATATTATAGGAGATCTATATCTATCAGGACATTCAATTTTAGTGAAATTTATAGGTGAAAAATCTGGTCATGAAATTAATAACAAATTATTAAAAAAAATTTTTAATGACAAAACCGCATACACTTATGTGAATCTTTCTATCGCTAAAAAAAAGGAAACAAATATAATAGCAATTCAATTCCCTACTCAAATAGCATCATAATATTTTTTTTAAATAAGAATTCTTAATACTATTTTTTTTTCTCTAATTTCTGTTATTTTTATTACTTAATAATAATTAAAAAAAAGTTTATTTTGAAATTTAAAAATATATTTATATTTATAATATTGTCATCTTTAGCATTTGGGTGTGGTGTAAGAGAAAGATTAAAAGAAAAACCAATTGTCACTTATGTAGAAAAACCTCCTGAATTACTGTGGCAAGATGCTAATAGGTATTTTTCTAGGGGAAACTATACTGAAGCGGCAAATACTTTTGAAGAAATAGATAAACAACATCCTTATTCAAAATTAGCTAAAAGAAGTAAAATAATGGCTGGGTATATGTATTATCTTAACAAAGATTATATTAGTAGTATTTTTAGTTTAGATAGGTTTATAAGTCTTCATCCAGCTGATAAAAATATTCCTTATGTTTTGTATTTGAAGGGATTATGTTATTTTGAACAAATTGATAGAGTAACCTTAGATCAAGAACCATCACTTGAATCAAAAAAAATTTTTGAAGAATTAATAAAAAAATTTCCAAATAGTAAATATTCTATTGATGCTAAAAAAAAAATTTTAATTGCAAATGATCAGCTTGCAGCAAAAGAAATGGATGTTGGTAGATATTATCAAAAAAAAAATAGACATTTAGCTGCTATAGAAAGATTTAAAATGGTAATAAATAATTATAATACTACTGCGCAAACACCTGAGGCTCTTTATAGACTAACAGAATCATATTTATCAATTGGAATAATTAAAGAAGCAAAAAAGACAACTGCAGTTTTAAGTTATAATTATAAAGAAAGTAATTGGTATAAACTTAGCTATGAATTATTTAAAAAATATGGATACAAAGAAAATGAAACAAAGGGATAAAAAAGAAAATGTTAAAAAAATTGAAGAGAAATATTTAAAACTTATAAAAGAAATAAATATACATAATAAATTATATTATGATAAAAATAATCCTAAAATAAGTGATGCAGAATATGATGCCCTATGGAAAAATATTAAAGATTTAGAATTAAATTTTCCATTCTTAAAAAAGGAAGATACGCCAACTGAAAGAATTGGTTATAAACCAAATAAAAATTTTTCAAAAGTTAGACATAATCTTCCAATGCTATCTTTAGAAAATGCTTTAAATCTTCAAGATTTGAATAAATATATTGAAAAAATATTAAGATATTTAAATATACAAAATCAATTTATTGAATTAATAGCTGAACCTAAAATCGATGGATTATCAATTTCTTTAAGATATAAAAATGGAAAATTTATTTTAGGTTCAACAAGGGGAGATGGTCAAATTGGTGAAGATGTAACTCAAAATTTAGAAACTATAGAAAATATTCCTAAAAAAATAGAAAAATTAAAAAATGTTAAAATTTTTGAAATAAGAGGAGAAATATATATGAATAAAAAAGATTTTTTTAATTTAAATAACATTAGAAGAAAAGAAAACAAAAGCCTATTTGCAAATCCTAGAAATGCTGCATCTGGATCTTTAAGACAATTAGATAAAAGTATCGTAAAAGAAAGAAATCTTAAATTTTTTGCTTATACATATGGTGAAATTTCAAACGGTATAATTTTCAAAAGTCAGAGTGAATTCTTAAAAATAATAAGAAGTTATGGTTTTCCTACAAATGATCAATTTAAAATATGTAAAAATTTTAAAGATATAGATTTATTTTATAATAAAATTGAAAATATTAGAGATAGTCTTGAATACGACATTGATGGAATTGTATATAAAATAAATAATCTTAATATTCAAAAAAGATTAGGATTAGTTGGAAGAGCTCCAAGATGGGCAATTGCCAGAAAATTTCCTGCTGAAAAAGCAGAAACACAAATAAAAGATATAACCATTCAAGTAGGTAGAACGGGTATACTTACCCCAGTTGCCGAATTAAATCCTGTTTTTATTGGTGGTGTAAAAGTTTCTAGAGTTTCTCTTCATAATCAAGATGAAATTGATAGAAAAGACATTAGAATAGGAGACACAATAAAATTACAAAGAGCTGGTGACGTAATACCTCAAGTTATTTCAGTAGATAAAAAAAAAAGAATTAAAAACTCATTTAAATTTAATATTCCAAAAGAATGTCCCTGTTGTAAATCAAAAACATTTAGAAATAAAGGAGAAGTTGCTATTAAATGTTTAGGCGGATTAGCATTGTGTGAAGATCAACAATTAGGATCATTAAAATACTTTGTATCCAGAGATGCTTTCAATATTGAAGGGCTTGGTGGAAAAAATTTAAGAAAATTCTGGAAAGATAAATTTATAAAATATCCTTATGATATTTTTTATTTAGATAAATTTAAAAATGAAATTATTAATAAAGATGGATTTGGAGAAAAATCATATTTAAATTTGATAAATTCTATTAACCAAAAAAGAACTATATCTTTAGAAAAATTTATATATTCGCTAGGAATTCCGCAAGTGGGTCAAAGAACATCAAATCTATTATCAAAACATTTTAAAAATTTTTCAAATTGGTTCAGTTCTATAAAAAAATTAAATAAAAATGATAAAATAATTTTTGACCAATTTATTAATATAGATGGCATTGGTACAGATGTTGTTGAAGATATAAAAAAATTCTTTGACGAGGAAAAAATTGAAATTGTAAAAAAATTACAAAATGCTCTTGATAAAATAGAAGAATATAAATTTTTAAAAAATAAAAATTCAAAATTATCTGAAAAAATAATTGTTTTTACTGGTACGTTGGAAAAAATGAGTAGAAATGAAGCAAAATCTAAAGCTGAAGAATTGGGTGCTAAAGTAACAAACTCAGTTTCAAAAAATACAGATTATGTTATTGCTGGAAAAGACTCAGGATCAAAAGAAAAAAAAGCAAAAGAATTAAATATTAAAATTTTAAATGAAACTGAATGGATAAAATTTTTAAATTAAATTGGCATAGTATTTTTTTTTAACCATTTTCTCTCATTTATATTTAAAAATTTATTAACTTTTTTAAAAACATTATAATGATATGAATTAATCCATTTTTTTTCTTTTAAATTCAATAACTTAACATCAATTAACTTTAGATCTATAGGCGCATATGTTAAAATCTCAAATCTTAAAATATTTTTTTCTTTTATAATCAACAAAATATTTTCAATACGTATACCGTACTCATTTTTTTTATAAAATCCTGGTTCATTTGTAACAAACATACCTTCACTAAAAGTTGTATTTGATTTTTTTGATATTGAAATTGATCCTTCATGAACAGATAAATAGCTACCTACACCATGACCGGTTCCATGAGAATAATCATATTTTTTTTTTCTTAAATACTTTCTAGCAATTTTATCAAGTTCTTTACCTGTAGTTTTTTTATTAAAAGAAAAATTAGTTAATTCTATATTTCCCTTTAAAACTCTTGTAAATACATCTATCTGTTCATTAGTTGGGTTACAACCAATAGCAACAGTTCTTGTAATATCAGTTGTTCCGTCTAAATACTGAGCTCCAGAATCAAATAAAATTAAATTATTTTTTTTTAAAATTTTATTTGTATTTTTTGAAACTCTATAATGAATAATTGATCCATTTGATCCAAAACCAGAAATTGTTTCAAAACTAAGACTTTTAAAAAATTTATTTTTTTTTCTAAAATCAAATAATTTTTTTGATGTTAAAATTTCTGTAACTTTTCTATTTCTTTTAATCTGTGAATCAAGCCAAAATAAAAATTTACAAACTGACGCTCCGTCTCTTATATGAGCATTCCTTGATCCTTTTATTTCTGTCGAATTTTTTATTAATTTAAGATTATCACAGGGATCTTTGAAATATTTAACAACTACTCCAATTGATTTAAAAAAATTTTCAATAAAGTATGCAGTTTTATTTGGATCTAAATAAATTTCATGATTAATAACAGAAAATTTAATTAAAATTTTCTTTAATTCAGCTATATCGAAAACTTCAAATTTTGAAGTTAAATATTTTTTAAAATTTAATTTTTTATTAAAAAAAAAATAACTTTTTTTATTAAGACTTAATAATAAAAATGATAAAATTACAGGAGTATATTTTATTTGATTACTTCTCATATTTAATAACCAAGATATAGACTCAGGTGAAGAGAAAAAAAAATTATTAATTTTTTCTGCCTTAAAATTTTTTTTAATTTTATTTATTTTATTTTTAAATGAAATACCAGAATATTTTAAATCTCGTATAAAAAAATTTTTATTAGTTCTTTTTGGTTTTTTTTTCCAAATTTTATCTATTAAAATTTCATTACTTAATGAAAGTTTTCCCTTTTTTTTATTTATTATGGATTTTAAATAATTATATTTATTTGAAGTAAACAACCAACTATCTACGATAACTTTTTCTTTTTTTTTTTAAGTTTTCTTTTAACCATTGAAATGGTTCTTTTTTATTTATATCTAATATATTAAAAAGATCTTTATTAACTTCTTTTTTAATTTGATTAATATATCTACCATCAGTAAAAATTAAATTTTTCTTTGATGAAACTATTACAAAAGCAAAAGATCCGGAAAAGCCAGTTAACCATTTAACTCTTTCATCTTCCTCTAAAATAAATTCATTCATAAATTTATCAGTTCTAGGTAATAAATAATAATCACAATCTCTTTTTCTTAAAAAAGTTTTTAAAATTTTTATTTTATTTTTATAAGATATACTTTCTTTCAATTTATTTGGCTTTTATGCGTGTTTAATAAAATTCTCTAAAACAATTTTTGTTTCATTTAATTTATCAAAAATTATTTCATATTTTCCATCAACAATATATTTAATTTTCCCATATCCATATTTTTCATGAAAGATTTCGTCTCCTATTTCAAACTTATAATCAGAATCATATATATTTTCATTATTTTGTAATTTTTTTTTAAACAATAAGCGATTTGGATTATTAATTTCATTTTCAAAAGTCTCTTGATCAACTATTAAATCTTCTTCTTCAAAAAAAATATCTTCTTTAGTATCTATATTCTCTTTTGGTATTTCGGATAGAAATCTTGATGGTTGACTAAAGTTCCAATTACCATGAATAAATCTTCTTTTTGCAAATGAAATATTAACTTTTTCTTTACCTCTAGTTATTCCAACATATGCAAGTCTTCGCTCTTCTTGTAAAGCTGCATCTCCTTTTTCTTCCAATGATTTTTGATGAGGAAATAATCCTTCATCCCATCCAGCCAAAAAAATATTTTCAAATTCTAAACCTTTTGCTGCGTGCATAGTCATAATATTAACCATATCAAATTTATAATTACGTTCATATTCCATTACCAAAGACACATGTTCTAAATATTCATTCATATTAGCAAAATCACCTAAAGCTCCAATTAATTCCTTTTAATTTTCTAATCTTCCTGGCGCTTCTATTGATTTATCCTGTAGCCACATTTTTGTATATCCAGATTCTTCTAATATAACTTTTGCCAAGTTAACGTGGTTCATTTTTCTTATTTTTGTTTTCCACATATTAATATCTTCAATAAATTTTTTAATAATATTTCTTGCATTCGGAGTTAATTCGTCAGTTTGTATAATTTTTTTAGAAGCATCTAATAATGACATATTAGTTTCTCTAGCAAATTTATAAATTAATTGTAATGTAACAGACCCTAATCCTCTTTTTGGTGTGTTAAATATTCTTTCTAGCGCTAAATCATCATTATTTTTATAAACAACTCTAAAATACGCTATAGCATCTCTAATTTCTAACCTTTCATAAAATCGAAAACCACCAATTACTCTATATGGAATTCCAATTTTCAATAATCTGTCTTCGAATAATCTAGTTTGAAAACTAGCCCTTACCAAAATAGCAATTTCATCTAATTTTTTTTTTTTTAATTTTAATTTTTCAATTTGATTTGATATATTTTTTGCTTCATCTTTACCATCTTCAAAAAAAGAAATTTGAATTTTTTCACCATTTTCTTTTTCTGTCCATAAAGTTTTACCTAATCTATCTTTATTATTTTCTATTA
>CAYOOR010000137.1:0-3274 GCA_964405695.1 uncultured Alphaproteobacteria bacterium | reverse complement strand
CATGTATGAGTATTAAAGATGAAATTGAAGAAATTCTAGGTAAAAAAATCACTATTATAAATGCAAGATTTGTAAAGCCACTAGATACAAAACTTTTAGATACCCTATCCAAAGTTCATCAAATGATTTTCACATTTGAAGAAGGGTCTGAGATTGGTGGATTTGGCTCTGCTGTGTTGAGTTATTATTCAAAGAAAAATAGCTCTCCAAAAGTTTATATTAAAGGAATAGATGATTCTTTTGTAGAGCATGGAAGTAGGAAAGAACTTCTTAAGATTACTGGTTTAGACAGAGAAAGTATCTTAAGTTTTATAATAGATAGAGTAAAGAATGAAAAATAATAGAAAAAAGAAATGGAAAGAAGCTTATACGAATTCAAAATTTAGGACCTATTCATTTGATTCTGCGTCCGGAAGAAAAGTTGACCCTCTATATTCAACTGATAATGTTCCAGATGAGATAGGATATCCTGGTCAGTTTCCATATACTCGCGGAATTCATCCTAATATGTATAGGGGGAAATTGTGGACAATGCGTCAATTCTCTGGATTTGGAGCTCCTGAGGAAACTAATAAGAGATTTAAATTTCTATTAAAGAATGGTCAGACAGGGTTATCTACGGCATTTGACATGCCAACATTAATGGGGTATGATGCAGATCATAAAATTTCTGATGGTGAAGTAGGGCATTGCGGTGTTAATATTTCTTCCCTTAAAGATATGGAAATTCTGTTTGATGAAATTGACTTATCAAAAGTTAGTGTTTCTATGACAATTAATGGTCCTGCAATTATTATTTTTGGATTTTATGTTGCCTTAGCTATTAAAAAAGAAATTCCTCTAACGAGTCTAAATGGAACTCTTCAAAATGATATTTTAAAAGAATATATAGCGCAAAAAGAGTGGATTTATCCACCTAGGGAATCAATAAAGATTATAACAGATATGATTAAGTATTGTACTGAAAATGTTCCTAAATATAACACTGTATCTGTTAGTGGATATCATATCAGAGAAGCCGGTTCAACAGCTACTCAAGAATTAGCATTTACTTTAGCAAATGGGTTTTGCTATATTGACAGCTGTATTGATGCTGGGATGAAAGTCGATGATTTTGCACCTAGATTATCATTTTTCTTTAATTCTCACCTAGATTTTTTTGAAGAAATAGCAAAATTTAGAGCAGCTAGAAGAATTTGGGCAAAAGAAATGGATAGAAGATATTCACCTAAAAATTCAAAATCTTTAATGCTTCGTTTTCACACTCAAACAGCTGGTTTTTCACTTACTGCACAGCAGCCTGAAAATAATATTACTAGGACCTCTCTTCAAGCTTTAGCTGCAGTTTTAGGGGGCACTCAGTCTTTACATACTAATTCTATGGATGAAACTTTAGCATTACCATCAGAAAAAGCTGCAGAAATTGCACTAAGAAGTCAACAAATTATAGCCTATGAATCAGGAGTTACAAATACAATAGATCCTTTGGGAGGTTCATGGTATATAGAAGAGTTGACAAATCAAATAGAGAAAGACGTTTATTCTTATTTTGAAAAAATTGAGGATCAAGGTGGAGTAGTGGAAGCTATTGAGAATTCCTATTTTCAAAGAGAAATTTCGCAAGCCTCATCTGATTACCAATCTAAGGTTGATAATAAAAATAGATATATTATTGGGGTTAATTCATTTATAAAAGATGATGAGAAAATTGAAATTCCAATACTAGAAATAAGAGAAGAAGTGCAAAAAGAGCAGATAGATAGATTGAATAAAGTGAAAAAAAATAGAGATAATAAAAAAGTTGAATTAATGTTAAAAAATATTACCACGGCAGCAAAGAAAGGTGAGAATGTAATGCAACCTATTATAGATGCATCATTAGAATATGCAACCTTAGGAGAAATAGTAGATGCTATGAAGACAGTATATGGAGAGTGGACTGAAAATATAAGTATATAAGTATTTATGAGTGTTGAAAAATATAAGGAAATTTTTAAACAAAAGCGCAATTATAGCATTGGCGTTGAAGAGGAATTTATGATTTGTGATCCAGATTCTGGATTATTGATTGATAAAGCTGATGAAATAATGAGTGCTGTAAAAGAGAAAGATAGATATTCCTACGAACTTTTATTATCTGAGATTGAAACTAATACACCTATATGTGATACTGTAGATTCTTCTATAGAGCATCTTTCTAAGCAGAGAATAGAATTAAAGAAAATTGGAAAAGATTTAGGTTATAAGATTGGAATTAGTGGCACTCATCCAACAGCAATGGCTGTAAATCAGAATTTTGTAGATAATTCATCTTATAATTGGGTCGCTGATCAGCTACAATATTATGCTAAAAGAAATATTACTTTTTCTACTCATATTCATATATCTGTTGATGACCCCGATCGTGCTATTAAAATTACAAATGCTACAAGAAGGTGGATTCCTGCATTGCTTGCTATTAGTTCAAATTCACCTTTTTTTGAAGGAGAGAAAACAGGGTTTAAGTCTTCAAGAAGTATGCAATTTGGAGCATTCCCAAGAACAAATATCCCTGTAAAAATTGAATCTTTTGATTCATATTATAATTTAGTCAACAATCTAATGGAAACTGATTCCATACAAAAACCAAGACAAATTTGGTGGAAAATCAGACCGCACTTAGATTATGGAACTTTAGAGTATAGAATCTGTGATGTCCAACGATCATTGAAAAAAACAAAGATGTTGGTTGCTATAGTACAAGCTCTTGTTCATTCATATGATACGATGGTTATTTATAATAATAATCTCGAAGAAATGAACTATGAAATATTGAACGATGCATTTTGGAAAGCTATGCGTTTTGATTTTGATTCAATAATAACAGATTGTTTTGATGGAACAAGGTTAAAATTAAAAGACTATATTTATAAAATGATAGATACCATACATTTATCTTTATCTGAATTTGGAAATGATGATATTTTAAATACGCTTGATGATATTATAAAAAATGGAACAGAGGCTGATGATCAAATTAGCTATGAAAGTAAATATGGAAAAAATAAGCTTCTTTTATATCTAATGAATGATGTAGAATATAATGTTTAATCTAAGGAGAAAATAATGTCTAGAAAGATTGTTCATGTTATTGGTACTGGAACAATAGGAGAGCCTTTAATTGGTTTACTCTGTGATTTTAGAGATCAGCTTGGTATCGATGAGGTTACTTTTCATAAAAATACTCCTCTTACTACAGATAGATCAAAAGTTATTAGTTTAACAGGTAGAGGCG
>CAYOOR010000136.1:0-2572 GCA_964405695.1 uncultured Alphaproteobacteria bacterium | reverse complement strand
CCCGCCCGGGCACGCGGCGAGTATCATCACGCCGACCGCTAGCGTCGGATCGATCGGCCAAAGCAGAACAATGACGTAGGCGATCACCGGCAGCAAAATCACCTGGGCGACCGCACCGATAACGAACGCCTTCGGCTGAATCACGACCCGTCTGAAGTCGTCGACGGTCAATGCCAGACCCATCGAGAACATGATGAAGGCCAGTGAAAGCGGTAGCAAAACTTCGGTCAGAATGCCCACGGTAGCCCCTCTCGCGTCATTCGATAACGGGCAAGATCATAGCGCTAAATCTACGAGATGTCGGTTTAGGATCGCCCACCTCCGCATCTCAACGGGAGTGCTATATCAACTCGGTCGTATTATCGATGCGATCACTGGGAAGTAGCAATAAAGGCCATGGCGTTGAAGATTGCGCTACTCCACTCCGAGTTGGGGGCGAGGCTATCTATAGAGCTGAGTTCCCTAGGCTCATACGTGTGGAGAGAAAAGGCAGCCAAAACCTTACAAACCAACCACCAACCCTCCGTCTGACTTGGCTTACGCGCGCGACCGCTGCGCACAAAGGACGGTTGGAAGCACTCAAGTTTCTATGATCTTATTCATCACACTGCCTAACTGTGACGGCATATCGAGTACCGTAGCACCCGCACTTTCAAGCGCTCTACGTTTGGATATATAGGTCCCTTTGTTACCCATCACAATGGCGCCGGCATGCCCCATTTTCCGTCCAGAGGGCGAGGAATTGCCCGCAATAAAGGCTACGACAGGCTTTTCCATCGTAGCTATAAATTCTGCGGCATCCTCCTCCGCCGTACCACCTATCTCTCCTAAGAGAACGACCGCGTCAGTACCTGGGTCCTGTTCGAGAGCCTGAACTGCTTCGATGGTTGTCGTGCCCAGGATCGGGTCACCGCCAAGCCCCAACACGGTAGATTGGCCAAGTCCAGCCTCTACGAGGTTGAGACAGGCGAGCGTACCGAGGCTACCGCTACGGCTGATCACGCCTACTCGGCCTGGATGACATATACTTTCCTCCCATGCCGGCATAATTCCGACGAACGTCTCGCCGGGAGTAACCAACCCCGCCGTGTTAGGCCCAATAATCCGCGTATTTGAGTCCTTTGCTGCCGCCATGAAGTACATAACGTCGTGGGTTGGAATGTGCTCGGTGAGAACCACCAAAAGGCGCACACCTGCGTCAATTGCATCTAGTGCAGCGGCTTTCGCAGCTGTTGGCGGGATGAACATCACCGCGATATCTATGGCGGTCTCTTTGGCTGCTGCGACAGTGCTTTCAAAGATCGATATACCAAGAAATCTTTCACTAGCCCGTTTTGGATTCACACCACCGATTACATTGGCACCGTAGGATTGCATGCGCTTAGTCCAGAAACTGCCCTGACGCCCCGTAATGCCCTGTACAAGAATCCGGTCAGAAGCACGCGCGATCATGCCACTGAGCTCACTCATCTTGCCGACTCAATCGCTGCTTGAACCGCGTCGTCCATAGTCAAAAATGGCTCCATCTTCATACGCTCACGGACTATGGGTATCGCCTCGTTTGAACCAGTTCCATGAATGGAAAAGAATAACGGAATGTTGGGTTCAAGCTCTTCCCACGCTCTGACAACACCTTCGGTCATCACATCGGTGCGAGCAAATGCACCGCAGAAGTTAATCACGAGAGCTTTTACCTTAGGGTTGGAAAGCACCAAATCTAGGGCTGGGGCGGCTAGGGTGTAGGACTGCCCACCTATCTCTAGAAAGTTTGCTGGGTTGCCACCGTAGTAATGAACTGCATCCATTGTTGTCATCGTCAGTCCAGCACCATTTGCAAGGATACCGATCTCGCCGTCGAGTTCGATATATGTCAGGCCTAATTCGCGTCCACGTGCTTCTAGGTCAGTCAAAATTTCGGGAATACCAGCTCCAGCAATATCCTCTTGTCGAAACATTGAGAGGTCATCAAGATTGAGCTTGCAATCAAGAGCAATGACTCTCCCCTTGCCGGTAATAGCAAGTGGGTTTATTTCGACTAATTCCGCATCGCGTGAACGCCAAACTTCGTAGAGACGCACGAGGGCGTCAGCGACTGCTACTCTCACATCGCCGAGATCAAAACCCTTCAGAATAGCCGCTACGCTAGTAGGGGCGAGACCCTTCCGAATATCGACGACGTAGCGACAAACTGCGTCAGTATCCTGCAGAGCGGCTTCCTCAATATCGATCCCCCCTAAGGTTGAGAATAAGATTGAAGGCCCCTTGCTCGCTTTATCAGCAAGAACGGCAGCATAGAGTTCGAGTGAGGCGTCTATTTGCTCCTCGTCGAGGACGCGCTCAACAGTATGCTCGCCGATATTCATGCCCAGGATGTTTTGTGCTGCCAATTTGCATTCTACGGCATCACTCGCTCGAATAATTCCACCCGCTTTGCACCGTTTTCCCATGGGTACTTGTGCTTTTACGACGACGGGACCAAGTGATTCTGCGATAGCTGCGTCACATAGATAAAAATAAGGTAGCTGAGATTCTCGGTAATCGAATTACCAGCCCACGTGCCACAGCCCATACT
>CAYOOR010000135.1:0-2793 GCA_964405695.1 uncultured Alphaproteobacteria bacterium | reverse complement strand
TCAAGTGTTCCCTCCGATAAGCTAGCGCCAGAATGTGTACATGTATCATCACATGCAAAAAAGTTACCATTAACATTTGTTACAACGATCTCTTTTCCATCAATTGTTACTTTTTTCATACTTCCAGATTGAAGTTCATCTGTTTTACATGCAATAATTTTTCCCATCATTAACTCACACTCATTAATCTTAATAGTTTTTCTTAGTGCAATAAATCTTCATTTCTTTTTTTTATCATATTTTATTCTAGTTACAAATTCTTGTTAGATTTACTATACTATATCATACCAATGCACTTGATGTTTGAAAAGTAGAGCGACTTTCATGTCATTATTTTCAAATCTTTATGATTTTCTAACGATTTCTGTCTGTATTTTTAGAAAATCTATATTTGTAGACTTTGATGATTTTTAATGCAAATATCTAACCAAAATTTACAGAAATACGCCAAAATATCACGTGCCTAGCAATATCATCAAAAATGATATGGATCAAAGAATAGGCAGGCGTAAAAATGCCGAACTGAGTTATTTACTTAGGCGTGAAATAGTAGACACTTTGAACCGTTTGGACCCAAAAAGAGAGAAAAATGAGGCTAAAATGAAAGAATTACAACGTATAATATACGATCTAGATCGTTTATGACCAAGAAATGTAATTAATTCAAAAAACGTGAAATTTGTGGACCAATTGTCCATTAGTCTTATATACGAATTTTTGCAAAAAATTGCAATAACATGAAAAACGAACTAGGACGAAAATTAACTAGTCTAACATTAATGACTATAATGTTCGCGGGCGGAATGACAATTGCCGCTCCGAGTTTTATGCCAGAAGCAGCAGCAGACGAAAATCTGTTATATGTTTCAGCAGAAAACTCACTATTTGGTAACACCTTTGCAGGTGCCCAGGTAGTCGAAATTATTGTTAGAGATCCCGCAAGAGATGAAACTGATGAAAAACAAGGAGAACCAACAGTCGAAGTTAACGATGAAATTGTACGAATGGTACAAGGTGAAGATGGTTACTGGTATGCATACATTGCATCAACAGCAGCCATGGCAACCGCCCACGCTAACACAAACATCGACTTAGGAACTGCCTTAACTCAGGGGATAGGACCACAATTATGTGCTTCAGACTGTGATACAACATTGGCATTAAAAATGTCAGTATCATCAAGCGCAACAATTTATGTTGACGATTCATTGGAAACTGTTCAAGAGAACAATGGACGTGAAAGCGCTCCAGCAATGTCTAATAGAGACCAAAACGGTGGAACCACTGGCTTCATCACTGGTTCTCTAGTCGCAGGTGGACAGCATAACTTAACAGCAGCAGATTGGCCTTTCTTACAAACTTGGGAATTTGCAGATGATAGTGATGTAACTATTATTTTGGAAAAACCAGGTGATGATGAGGTTGTAGAATTAGTCTTCGAAACCGGTGGAACCGGCATGGAAGATTATGCTTACATTGAATTGGATAGAAATTCAGGACCAGCTGGCGCAACATTGTTTATGACCATCTATGATAACCAACTAAATCATGATCCTACCCAAGAAGACACAGTAGCATTCTTAACTAACGGTACATACGGCGTATCTTACAATTCATCAATCGCATTCGCAGCTATGTCTAGCGGCGAATTTGGCGATAACGGTGCATTGAAAATTAACATGGATGCAGCAAGTGTAGGTACAAATGTATTAGCCACACAGGATAATGCAGATTGTAGCGTAATTGTACTCGCAACTTCTGAAGCAGCTGATGCAACACCATCTGGACTTAGTGGATATCATTGCTTTACTGAAACAGGTTCAAACACTGGTATCTTCACAAATGGTGACGATGCAGACGCATCAACCTTAAAGATCAGCGCCTCAGCCTTGAGAGGAACAACAGCTTCTGTTGATTATAATGACGCCGCACAAAGCGTTCTTGTAACAACATCAGGTGGAACAATCGATATGGCTGAAGAAGAAGCAGGCGACGAATGGAACTCTGGTGAAGCCATAACGGTTACACTTACAGCCCCAGACAGAAACCTGAATTCACAGTCTGACGAAGATTTGACAGTGCCAACAACTGATAACGTACCAACCATAAAAATGGGAAGTCCAATAGGACTTGACGATGGATATGATGCTGGTAACTTTTCAGTAACGCTTGACGATGTAACAGGAATTGCAACATTCACTCTCGAAGCCGGTGGAATAACCGCTTCTGATGAGAGAACTGGTGGTGCTCAGTACACCATATCACTTGGTGGTACTGGCCATTCATCAACTGACATCAATATAATGAATACATCTATGGTACAAAGATATGTAGCATATGATCTGTCAGACTTTTGTGATGATGACACCATCTACTTCAATGGAGTTGATGGCTTATCAAACAAAGCAGTCGTTACATATGGTGTAGAAGACCTTGCTGATTCAGAAGAGGACTTGAAATGTGACATTGCTCACAGTGCAACCGCCGATATGGCAACAGCCGGTTCAACCTTCACAGGTGTAATCGACTTTATGGCCTTTGGACCAGACGATATACACGGAATCTATAGAATTGAGGTAGAAGAGACAGATGATAACACAGGCGTCTTCGTAGGAGATGTTGAATTCATCATGCTCAACCAAAACACTATTGATTCTGATCAAAGTTCAACCATAACAGCAGTATCTGACAGCGTAACAATGTTGTTATCTGCAGATATGACTGGAACGGATGCACCAAGAGTCAAATACAATGATACCGATAGCGACGGAGTTTACACAGGAATTGCTGACC
>CAYOOR010000134.1:0-4851 GCA_964405695.1 uncultured Alphaproteobacteria bacterium | reverse complement strand
CTGAACCAGCTGATAAAAAAAGTAAAGCTTTAAAAAAAGCGTGTGTAATTAAAAGAAACATTGCCAGGTTATACATAGAAAAACCCGCAGCAACAAACATAAACCCCAATTGGCTACAAGTTGAATATGCAATAATTTTTTTTATATCATTTTCTGTTATAGCAACTGATGCAGCAAAAATTGCAGTAAATGATCCGATTAATATAATTAAATTTGATATTAAAATAGAATTATTAAAAAAAATTGACATTTTACATAATAAAAAAACTCCAGCAGTTACCATAGTTGCTGCATGAATTAAAGCAGATACAGGTGTTGGTCCCTCCATTGCATCTGGCAACCAAGTATGGAGACCAATCTGAGCAGATTTTCCCATGGCACCTAATAATAATAGTAAAGATATAATTGTTAGATCAGTAAATTGAAAAGATAAAAAACTATATGTATTAAAATTTATTTCATTAAATTTTTTAAATATTTCTGAAAAAAATATTGTATCAAAAATTACATAAATAAAAATAATTCCAAGTACAAAAAACATATCTCCAATACGATTAACTATAAAAGCTTTAAGAGCAGCATTAGATGCAGAATTTTTAAAATACCAAAAACCAATCAATAAATAAGAACATAAGCCAACGCCTTCCCATCCAAGGAATAATTGTAAAAGATTACCTGAAGTGACAAGAAGTAACATAAAAAATGAAAATAAATTTAAATAACAAAAAAACCGATTAATAGAGGTATCATGTTTCATATAAAAAATAGAATAAACTTGTACGATTAAAGAAATTAAATTTACTATAAAAACCATAACAAAACTTAAAAAATCGATATTAATAAGCCATTTTGAATCAAGATCGCCAGAATTTAGCCAATTAAATAATAAAATCTGTTCACTTTGAGGAGTTAAAACAATATTTTTTAATACTAAAAAAGAAAAAATTGTTGCACAAAATATATTAAAAATAGAAATAAAAATTAATTTATTACTATTAATTATTTTAGAAAAAAAAATAAATAGGAAAAAACTAAATAATGGTAAAAAAACTGATAATATTGGCATCTTATCCTTTTAATTTATTGATGTCATCAACTTGTATTGTGTCTGTTTTTCTAAAAAATATTACAATAATAGCTAAACCAACAGCCGCTTCAGCAGCAGATACAGTTAGAGTAAGAAAAACAAAAACTTGTCCAAGAATATCATTATAAAAATGCGATGCAGAGATAAAATTAATATTTGCTGATAATAAAATTAATTCGATAGACATTAAAATAACTATTAAATTTTTTCTATTCAAGAAAATTCCCATAATTCCAATAGTAAATACGGAAATAGAAAGATATAAATAATAAAGGATAGGTACTTCCATTCTATTTTTTTAAAATTTGATTATATATATTTTGTTTTTTAACATTTTGTCTTTTTCTTAATGTTAAAAGAATTGCACCAATCATTGCTACTAATAAAATTAAACCAGATAATTGAAATAATAAAAAATAATCAGTATATAAAATATTTCCTATAATTTTTGTATTAGTTATTGCATTAGAATTTTCAATTAAATTAGAATTTTTATTAAAAATTAATAAATTAGATTTACTTACAATAAAAATTAATTCTAAAAAAATAATAAACCCAATAAATAATCCTATAGGTAAAAAATTTAAAAAAACTTTTCTTAATTTAGCAATATTTATATCAAGCATCATAATAACAAATAAAAAAAGTACAGCTACAGCACCGATATATACAATTAAAAGAATCATGGCTAAAAATTCTGCATTTGAAAGAATAAAAAGAATTGCTGCATTAAAAAAAACTAAAATTAAAAATAAAACAGAGTGTATAGGATTTTTACATAAAACAACTAACAAAGAAGAAATTATTATTACTGAAGAAACAACAAAAAATAAAAATATAGTCAAAATATAATTTAATTACCTGTAATTAGAATCTAAATCTATACGTTTTTTAATTTCTTCTTCCCACATATCACCATTTTTTAATAACTTTTCTTTATTGTATAAAAGTTCCGCTCTCGTTTCAGTAGAATATTCATAATTTGGTCCTTCAACTATCGCGTCCGTTGGACAAGATTCTTCACAAAGACCACAATATATGCACTTAGTCATATCTATATCATATTTTGTAGTTGCTCGTATGCCATTTTTATCTGCTGGTTCTGTTTCAATTGATATTGCTTGAGCTGGACATATAGCTTCACAAAGTTTACATCCAATACACCTTTCCTCACCTGAAGGATATCTTCTTAAAGCGTGCTCACCTTTAAAACGTGGACTAAGTGGACCTTTTTCATTTGGATAATTAATAGTAACTCTTTTCTTAAAAAGATATTTAAAAGTTGTTATTAATCCAATAAAAATATCTCTAAAAAGAGCTATTTTAAATATTTTAAATAATAATTTTTTAAACATATTACAAAAATACAACAAATGTAGCAGTTATAAAAAGCCAAAATAAAGATAAAGGTAAAAATATTTTCCACCCTAATCTCATTAATTGATCATATCTAAATCTTGGAAAAGTTGCTCTTATCCAAATAAAAATAAAAACAAAGAATGACACTTTAAGAAAAAACCAAATATATCCTGGAATTAAATTAAATATTTCTAAATTAAAAGGAGGAAGCCAACCGCCAAAAAAAAGTATTGTTGTTAACGCACTCATTAAAACTATATTTGCATATTCACCTAAAAAAAATAAAGCAAAAGGAAAAGAAGAATATTCGACATGATAACCAGAAACTAACTCAGCCTCTGCTTCTGGTAAATCAAATGGAGCTCTATTTGTTTCAGCTAATGTTGAAATAAAAAAAATAATCATCATTGGAAAATGAGGTATAAAAAACCACAATTTTTTTTGAGCTAATATAATTTCGGATAAATTTAAAGAACCAGCTGAAATTAAAATACTAATAATAATCAATCCTATTGATACTTCATATGATATCATTTGTGCTGCTGAACGCATTGCTCCTAAAAAAGCATATTTAGAATTACTTGCCCATCCAGCCATAATTATTCCATAAACACTAAGAGCAGAAATAGCAAATAAATACAATATACCAACATTAATATTTGAAAGTACCAAATTTTTATCAAATGGAATTACAGCCCAACCAATTAAACTTAAAACAAATGTTATAATTGGTGCTAATAGAAATACATATTTATCAGATCCATACGGAATAATAATTTCTTTAGTTAATAATTTTAATCCATCAGCTATAGGTTGAAATAATCCAAAAGGTCCGACAGTATTAGGGCCTTTTCTTAATTGCATTGCAGCAATAACTTTTCTTTCAATATAAGTTAAAATGGCAACAAATATTAAAAGAGGAAAAACAATAAAACTTATATTTTTAATTATTAAAAGAATTTCTATCATTTATTTTTCCTTGAACTCTCTTGAACAATTATTCATAATTTTCGATGATTTTGAAATTGGGTCGGTTAAATAGAAATCATTAATAGCTACCGTAAATCCTTGGTTTAAAATTTTTCCTTTTTTTCCAAAGTTGAAATACAAATTATTAATATAATTATTTTTGTTTTTAAAAATTTTCGAATTTTCTTTTATTAATCTCTTTCTTACATCATTAATATTGTAATAATTAAAATTATTTGATAATTTTTTTCCTAAAACAGCAATGATTTTCCAATCTTCTTTTGCAAATCCAGGAGGATTGCAAGCTTTATAAGTATTTTGAATTTTACCTTCAGTATTTATAAAAGTAGAGTTTTTTTCAGTAAATGTTGAACCAGGTAATATCACATCAGCAAATTCAGCACCAAAATCACCATGATGACCCTGGTAAACAACAAAGGAATTATTTAATTTTTTTACATCGACTTTATCTGTTCCCAAAAGATAAATAAATTTAATCTTTTTTGCTGAAGATAAAGAATATAATTTATTAATATTAAAAATTTTTTTTTTAGAATAGAATTTTAAATCTAAAGCGCCAACTCGTGATGCTGCATAATGTAAACAATTTAAACCATTCCATATAATTTGATTACCTTTTTTTTGAATAAAATTAAATTTCACAGATATTTTATTTATCAAATCTAGAATTTGTTCAGAATCTTTTCTACAAAAAATATTATCACCAAAAATTATCATTGGTTTCTTAGATTTTCTTAGTTTTTTAGAAAAAGAATTTTTCTCATTGAGTATATCATTTAATATTGATGGATCATTGCCTAAATTATTATGTTGATAATTTAAATTATAATCAGGTCCTATTGAAAAAATTTTATAATTGCCTTGAAGAAATCTTTTTCTAATTCTAGCATTAATCATAGCAGCCTCATTTCTAGGGTTTGTTCCAATTAACAAGCAAAGATCCGAATCCTCAATTCCTTTAATTTTAGTATTAAATGTATACGCGTTTCTTGGAACTGATTTATAAGAAGCATTATTTTGAGAACAAATTAAATTATCAGATTTAAACAAATTAAATAAATCCTTTAATAAGATAATACTTTCACAATCAACTTGATTACCAATTACTGCTGCAATTTCATTACCATTTAAATTCTTGATGTTATTTTTAATAGTATTAATAGCAACTTCCCATGAGCAATCTTCTAAATTATTATTTTTTTTTATAAATGGAGTATCTAATCTGTTATGTTTTAAACCATCATAAGAAAAACGAGTTTTATCAGAAATCCATTCCTCATTAATTTCTTCATTAATTAATGGGAGAATTCTCATAACTTCATTATTTCGTGAATCAATTCTTATATTTGAACCAACAGCATCCATGACATCTACAGATTCGGTTTTATTTAATTCCCACGGTCTGGCAGTTAATG
>CAYOOR010000133.1:0-2877 GCA_964405695.1 uncultured Alphaproteobacteria bacterium | reverse complement strand
GACTCTTTTGCATGAGCCGGGAGTTGTTGTCAAATTGGATAAAATTGTCATATTTCTTCAGGTTCAGGTGTTGGCGGTGTGTTAGAAGCTATTCAGGCATATCCTACTATTATTGATGACTATGTTTTCTTAGGAGCAATGTCAGAAGTTGTTGAGGGAGTAATTGTCGGTGAAGGTTCCGTATTGAGCATGGGAATGTATATAGGACAATCTACAAAAATAGTAAATCGTAATACTGGAGAAATAATTTATGGAAAAATTCCTCCTTATTCAGTAGTAGTACCTGGTACGCTGCCTGACAAAAATAATTCATCTGCACCATCTCTATACTGTGCGGTAATAATTAAACAAGTTGATGAAAAAACTAGGTCAAAAACAAATATTAATGACTTACTACGTGAATAAAAACATATGAAAAATTCTAAAGAAATTAACATTGCTCAAAAATTAATTCGATGTAAATCTATAGCTCCTAATGCTGATAACGCTTTAAAAATTTTAGAAAAAGAATGCAAATCTATAGGTTTTAAATCTACAAAATTAAAATTTTTCGAAAAGGGTTTTGATCCAATAAGCAACTTATATCTAGAAATCGGTAATGGAAAGCCACATTTTTCTTTTGCAGGTCATGTCGATGTTGTTCCTGCAAATAAAAAAGAATGGAAAGTTGATCCTTTTGCAGGACAAATAAAAAAAAATATTCTAACAGGCAGAGGAGCTGTAGATATGAAATCTGCAATTGCATGTTTTGTTTCAGCTGTAAAAAACTATTTAGAAGAAAACAAAAATTTCAAAGGTAAAATTTCTATGTTAATTACAGGAGATGAAGAAACTTACGCGGTAAACGGTACAAAAAAAATATTAAAATGGTTAAAAAAAAAAAAAATTCATATAAATAATTGTATAGTTGGCGAACCAACCAATTTAAATGTTTTAGGAGATCAAATAAAAATTGGGAGACGAGGTGGATATAATGGCATTGTTACAGTATTTGGCAAAGAAGGGCATTCTGCTTGGCCAAATAGAACTATAAATCCTGTATCCGGATTAATAAAAATGCTTACTAAAATTGATAAAAAAGTTTTAGATAAAGGAACAAAACATTTTCAACCATCCATAATTTCTATTACTTCTATTGATGTTGGGAATGAAGCTTTAAATGTAATTCCAGCAAAAGCAACAGGGAGTTTTAATATTCGATTTAATCCTAAACATACAATTAAATCATTAACAAAATGGATAAAAAAAGAATTTGATAAAGTTGGATTAAAATACAAATTAGATATTCATGTTTCAGGTAATGCATTTTTAACAAAACCAGGAAAATTTTCAGAACTTGTTAAGAATTGTGTAAAAAAAATTACTAAAAAAAAACCTAAATACGCAACAGATGGCGGAACTTCTGATGCAAGATTTATAAATGCTGAAGGAATAAATGTAGTTGAATTTGGACTTATAGGAAAATCAATGCACACAAATGATGAAAAGGTTTCTTTAAAAAATTTAAATGATTTAACTAAAATTTATAAATTAATCTTAGAAGAATATTTTAAATGAAAAAAAAAAAAATTATAAAGAATCAATTAGATAAAATTTTAAGAACACCATCATTCAGACCTAAAGTTGTGCAATCTAAAAAAAGATACATTAGGAAGAAAATCAAACCAGCGGATGATCTAGAAAATATTTAAATTTAAAATAATATATACTTATTTCTATCTAATTTACTCATACATTTAGAAAGCTGATTATTGTAAGTTTGTGCCTGTTTTTCGACTTTCCCTGCAGTTTTCAAAAGTTTAGATTTTTTTTTATATGTTTTTTTTCTATACCCATTCCAACCTTCATGATATGCAAGGTACTGACTATAAGTATCTTTTTTTGATATTCCCAATTCCCTATTGGTTTGATCAATATAAAAACCAACAAAATCAACTGAATCTTTAAATCTTATACGTGTCACAAATCTTTTTCCCGTGACTTATTTATAATGTTCCCAACTTCCTTTGGTAGCTTGAGAATAGCCTAAACTTGAACTTTCTCTTCTAAGAAGCGGTATAAAACCAAATAATTTTTTTCTTGGGGGTTTAGCGTATTGCTTAAAAGCACTTTCCTGATTTATAACACTCATTAGCGTTGCAATAGGTACATTCCATCTTTTTGAACTTTTTTTTGCAGCTTTAAACCAAAAATATTTTTCATCAAAAATACTACAAGCATTACCAGCATATGTAGGTGCTGAAACACAGCCCTGTAAAAATAAAACAAAAAATATTAGAATTAATCTTAAGAAAAACATATATTAATAAACGAATAAATATTTTAAATTATTGCATTATGAAGATTATAACAATACCAAATCCAATTTTAAAAAAAAAATGTAAGCCAGTAAATAAGATTAATGGAGAAGTAAAAAATATTCTAGATGATATGTTAAAAACAATGTATAGCGCTGGGATTGGTCTGGCTGCACCTCAAGTAGGAATCGATAAAAGATTAATTGTTTTAGATGTTTCACCCAGACCAGGGCTTAAACGTTATCAAGAAAAAAAAAATGAGGTAAAAAATAAAATAAAACCTAATCCTTTTCAAATGATAAACCCTGAAATAACATGGCTTTCTAAAGAAAAAGATACAGACGAAGAGGGATGTCTAAGCATACCAGGTATAATGGCAAATGTAACTAGACCTTCTTCATGTAAAGTTAAATATTTGGATAAAAATGGAAATAAAAAAGAACTGCATGCTGATGGACTTTTATCAAGATGTCTACAACATGAAATTGATCATATAGATGGAATATTATTTATTGATAGATTATCAAAAATAAAAAAAAATATTATTTTACGTAAATTTAAAAAACTACAAAAGGAAAAA
>CAYOOR010000132.1:0-5711 GCA_964405695.1 uncultured Alphaproteobacteria bacterium | reverse complement strand
GTAGAAGTAGACAATAAGTTTGAAGAAGATATTCAGTTCCTAAGTGTATGTTGTGGGGCTGAAGAACATGAATATGCTGAAGGGTTCTGTAGTGCATGTAGAGAAGCTACAGGATTTGAAGAAGTAATTACCACTATCGGATAAAGATAAAAGCCTAGAAAAGGAGTATAGATATGGCAGTATGGAATAGAGTAATGATGGTTACTAACATCGCTATTGCAACTGGAGTTTGGACTACACTAATCTACATGATTAGCTGACAAGTAATACAAAGAGTATTATAATAATTCCAAGCGCCAACCCTGAGGCCTCTCTTTTTTACACAAGTCATTAAAGGTGAATCGCTCATTTAAATATAATTTGTTATAAAATGGGAGAGGCTGGAAGGAAGGAAGCAGGAAGGAAATTCCCGGATAAACGAACTGTTAAATTTCCGGGAATTACTGGAAGCGATGGAAGGAAAATTTTTCACGAAGTGGAATAAATGGAAGCAGTGACTTTCAATTCCAAGGGGTGAAATAATTTAGGAGCAGGTCTTCACAGGCCTGTTCTTTTTTTTTGTCCATGGAAGGGGCCAGACGATATATCGCTTTTAGGGCCTCCGGGGATGGTTGACAAATTTTTAGGAAAAGGGAGTATAATAAAATCACATGAAGAGAAACGGTCCTAAGTAAAACTTGGCTACAAGCCAAAGACCTTAAACTGCTTTCGCTTTATAACACAGGTCACCACAAGCGCAGCTGGTCGATTTGGAAAGCGAAGGAAGGGAAAGGGGGAAGCGCAGGAGAACTCACTCCTCCCCCACCTTCCTGAATCCTTTTTCTGGGGGGTAGAGTCAGCATGACTGGCCTACCTCCCTTTTCTTTTACTATTCCATGGTTGACCATTGTTGACAACTGTGCTATAATTAAACCAGTTAATAAAAAAGGAGAAGCTATGCAAAACACATCAGAATTGTTCCTTGAGGTGGAAGCACTTATGGGAGGCGAATGCCAGTGTGGTGGAAAGGGATTGGAATGTAATGAAGAGTGTTGCGGAGAGGGAGCCGTGGGGGACTTGGAAGGATACTGCCAGAAGGAAGCACTAACGAAGCTAAAGGAAGTACTGGAAGAGTATGAGGTCATGAAGAATAAGATACCATGCCCTGAAGGTCATTGTGATACATATAAATACGACTCCCCTGAATATGGTTTAATGTTAATGTGTAATACCTGTGAAGATGGTTATGAACTAGTGGAAGGAGAAGGCTGATATGGCGATTGAATATTATGAGGTAACTATTGGAAGCCAAAGGAAAGAGGCGCTACAGGACCTGTTAGCAATTATCTCTTTACGCACCGCCCTGAGTCAAGTACTGGACATCGAGCAAATCCAAGAGCGATGTGACCATGGCAATAATGTGACCATGGACCCGTGTGATGATTGTGAAGTTATTGTCGCTCCAATTTAACGAATCCCTATAATTGGGGGTTGACAACTTTATAAGAGTTATGTAAAATAGAGTTACATTCAAACAAAGGAGAAATTGATTATGTATGAGAAACCTATAATCCTCTCTCTTTGTAGTGGTAGTGGTAGTTGGGAGATTCCTTATGTCGAGAGTGGGGAGTATGAAGTAATACCTGTTACTTTTCCTCAATACGATGTAAGACTCTTTCCTTCACTTCCCTCCGAAGAGCCTAGAGGTAATGCAGATTGGTTAGACTTAGAAAAGTATGAAGGTAAAGTAAGAGGTATTCTTGCGGCCCCCGATTGCACTTACTTCTCCATCGCAGGAAATGCATGGCGAAGGTCAGATGATGAGATGGCTAGTGGGCTTAGTGTAGTGGATGCTTGTATCCGAATCGCTTATGCCCTCAAACCGAAGTTCTTTGCAATGGAAAATCCTGTGGGGAAACTGAGGAAGTTTATTGGTAAGCCAACATTTGGATTTCACCCCTACGAGTTTGGGGACATGTATTCAAAGAAGACTTATTTATGGGGTTGGTTTAATGAGCCAAAGAAAGTTCCTTATAATAAAGAGGACATCAACATGTTTGAAGGAAGTCCTTTAAGGGAGAATCCTCCAAAGAAGTTGACAGAACCTATGAGTGGGTTGTACTATAGGAACAAGATTGCAAAGGGGGAATTCACAGCCCCATCCGATAGAGACTTAGACAGAAAGTATTATCGAAGCATTACACCACAAGGATTTGCGAAAGCATTCTTTGAGGCGAATAGATAAGGAGAAGCACAATGGAAGGAAAGGGCGAATATCAAGTAATCTTTTCCTTCCATGATGCGAAGTGGGGGAACCTTCCTGTAGAGGAACTAATAATAGCACTCAGGGAATTGGTTACTCCCTCCACTCCAATAACTGTGAAAAAGGTAGTTGACAATATAGCTACCAATGAAGTACAATATATATAAGTCAAGAGAGAAGATGGAAAGGCAATATACCGGACAGTCAATGTCAAGAAGGTCGTAAGAATCCACAACATCGGAATAGCTGGAAACGTGGAATACAGGAAGCCAGCAACGAAGACCTTGGGTAGCACGGAATAGAACAATGGAAGAGCCAGTAGAGAATCGGTAGACTGGCCGCCTTAACATCATCAAGAAGGGGAAAGGGAAGGAAGGGGAAACCCAACCTCTCAACCCACTTCAAGAATATCCATATTCTCCTTTGGATATGTGGAAGTCCCAACCACACTGGAAGGGATGGAAGCAGGGAAGCCTCCGTGGAAACGCGGGGGTTTCTTTTTTTATCACCTCCTGTAATCCAGTACTCACCGGCCATTTCTCCAGAGGAGGCGCTCAGGGATATATCTCTTTTAGGCCTGCCTCCAGCCCAGTAACTTTTATTCCAAGGGTGGGCCCTGCAACTTCCCCAGTAAGAAAGTTGATAGCCGGAGTATCAAGAAGGCGATTGCCAAAGCTTGACAAGTTTTATAGCATCTGTTACAATTTACCTATTAGTAAATGAAAGGAGAAAGCTAATGAGTACACGAAGTATTATTGCAAGGAAGACGGATGAAGGTTTCATAGGAACGTATCATCACTGGGATGGCTACCCTAGTGGAGGCGGTCGCCTCGTGGCAGAGGGATTCAAAACTGGAGGGTGGAAATATTTAGATTCTGTCCTTGCTCACAGTTGGTCAGCCCTCTTCAATAACGAATGCCATTGTTGTGGCACAATGTCGGATGGCCGAAGAGAAGAAATCCATCCATACACACACGAGACAGATTGTGGGGCAGAGTTCGCCTACGTCTTTGAACACGACACAGAAAAGGAAACTGACTTTATGCACATCTATCAGAAGAAAGATTCTGATGGTAAACATGTCGTTGAGTTCTTTGGGATGACGAGTGAAAGTGGCGAGTGGAAGGTAAGTAAAACAATTGACTTAAATCTTCCTCTCCCCAACTTTGAAAAAATACAAGAATCATTGTGGTAATAGGAAGGAGAAAATACTATGCCTAACTGGTGTCAAAACGAAGTAAGAATAATGGGAAGTGAGGAAGGGAGCGAGGAAGAAATAAAGCACTTCATGGAAACGTGCTTTGAGGAAGGGAAGATAGACTTTGAAAAGATTATCCCCTATCCAGAATCTGCCCCCAGTAGAGAAGACCAACCAGAAGACTTCAGGGAAAGAATAAACCACCCATTTGCAAAGTGGTATAACGACTTTGGTTATGATTGGTGTATCAAAACATGGGGAACGAAATGGAGTCCCTCTGAATATCAAGACAATGACCTCTCCTCCTACCCTGATGAAATAGAGTTACGATTCGATACTGCTTGGAGTCCTCCTTATGGCATCCATGCAAAGATAAAAGAGATGTTGCCTAACTGTTCCATTACTTGGTTCTATCGAGAAGATGGGATGCAAGTGAGTGGATGGTTATAAAGTAATCTCCACCTAAAGATAAAAGAGAAGGGTCACCCTCTTAGGAAGGTGGCTCTTTTTTTGTGTCTTCTTTTCCACGGGCCCCTGTAAAAAAACTAGCTGGCGCGGGCCAAGGAGCCTCCACACGATATATCGTTCCCTGCATGCTGGGGCCTTACCGGGTTAAGTTTTCCGGGGGCCAGTTAAAAGTTCCTGTTACAGGGACACAAAAAAATCCCCCAGTCAGCACGATTACCAACTGAGGGATTAGGCGAGCAACCCGCATTGAACTCGCTTTACTTATCGCATTAGTCTTTTTCTATAGTGTATCCTATTACCAAAGAACCATACACGATAACTAAAGAAGTTAAATGGCTTATACATTGTCGGACTCGACTTGCCAAATCTTCTCGAACTCTTTAGCATGTTCCCAACTTGTGAATGTTGCTCCACTAGGGATGTGTGTTAGAAGCCAAACTCTATTGACTCCAATGTAACGTCCCTTCCATGTTCCTTGTTTAACCTTAGATTCCATAATCTTTCTCCTTAAGATTTATTTACACAACTAGTATAAACTAATTGTCAAAGGTTGTCAATAGACTAAAGTTTGATTCCACTTCCGTCTTTTCTCCAACCTCGATGCCTATCACTTCTGACTATATTATGGCCATATGATTGTGCGACTTCTCGTTGGACATCTTGAGCGATTACTACACGAGTATAACCACACATGATGCAAGAAGCATCCTCGTCATAGTTTCGTTGAATGATAGTGCTTCCACACTTTGGACATTTCTTCATTGGACTTCTCCTTCCTTTTTGTATGCCCCAATTATAACACATCTGTAATATTTGTCCACCCCTGCCAAACGTTCCCCAGTAACTGGCGCAACCTTGGTCTTCCCGGATTTCCAAGGACGCAGGAGGCTGCTAACGATATATCGTTCATAGCGT
This sequence comes from uncultured Alphaproteobacteria bacterium, assembly GCA_964405695.1. GTDB lineage: Bacteria > Pseudomonadota > Alphaproteobacteria > CAYOOR01. Next base: position 888 of record CAYOOR010000132.1, on the reverse strand, counting down.
CTTCCGGCCCTGCCAGTTAAATTTCGGCCTTCCAGTACAGGACAAAAAAAATCCCCCCACCTTTTCAGATGGGGGGCAAAACAAATTTTAGGAGGAGAATTGTTTTAGGGTCGGATGTCTAAATAAGTTCCACTAAAATTAATGTCTCTTTCGATTCCTAATCCTAATGGTAGCTTCGCACTTTCTAATTCACTAAGTGAGAAACTTCCCCATTCCTTTTCTATCCAATCAACGAAACCATAAAAGAACCAATCACCGTTTGATTGTTTCTCTCCTTCCATAACGTACCATGTTCCACTTCCAATTGGATTAAAGAACTTGCAAATAATGGGGTCGTCATTTGCGAATGCGTTTCCACTTCCCCTCTTCTCAAGCTTCGAGATAATCTCTTTAGTTAATAAATTCATAATGTTCTCCTTCACATTATAAAAAAATCCCCCCACCCTTGCGAGTGGGGAGACTTTTAATCTTATTCTTCGACTTCGTAAACTTCGCCATTTACTTTGAGTTGGCTAAGAGTGTTGATATTCACCATTCGATATGCTTTCTTTTGCATGTCAAAGATGTTGACCAATCCATAGTCTGTTGGGTTGAACTTCAAGCCTTCGCCACTTAGTGGGGCGTGAGGGCTTTTGTAAACTCCTATCCTACCATTGAGCATTCGTTCTTCGCCATTCTTCTTAGTGAAGGTTACGCTTAGAACTTTGCCTTTGCTTCCCTTTATCAAGTCGGTTGCTTTGCTCTTATTTATCTTCATGTTGTTCTCCTTTCAACATTTACTTTATGAATATATTCTCTCATGTTTGCCAACTGTTGTCAACCCTTTTTCAAGGCAATTTTACAAATCGTTTAAATTGCTTTTGATTCGCATCTCGTCATATGTTCCGC
>CAYOOR010000131.1:0-8199 GCA_964405695.1 uncultured Alphaproteobacteria bacterium | reverse complement strand
GTAAATTGTATATTATTATATTCTAAATCTTTCAGTGTTTGTTGTGCTTTAATAGATAACTCTTTAAATCTTTCTACCGTATAAACTGAATTACATAATATTGATAGAACAGCAGTTTGATATCCAGAACCAGTTCCTATTTCTAGTACTCTAGAACTATTATTGGGTTCTAATAATTCAGTCATTTTTGCAACAACAGCAGGTTGACTAATTGTTTGATTACAATCAATTGGTAAAGCACTATTTTGATATGATTTAAAAGAAATTTCTTTATCTATAAAATATTCTCTTGGTGTTTTCTCTATAGCCGATAAAACTTTTGTATCAATTATTCCTAATTTTCTTAATTTTAATATTAAATTAATTCTTTTTAATTTATCTAACAAAAAACTTTATAACCTTTCATTATCATCCATATATTTTCTTAAAACTTTTGGAATGGTAACTGAACCATCGCTATTTTGATAATTTTCAAGAATTGCTATTAAGGTTCGCCCTATAGCTAATGATGAACCATTTAATGTATATGGAAATTCTTTATTTTTATTATTATTTACATATCTAGTATTTATTCTGCGCGATTGAAAGTCACCGCAATTTGAAATACTAGAAATTTCCATATATTTATTTAAACTTGGGATCCACACTTCTATATCAAAAGTTCTTTTGGCAGCAAAACCAACCTCACTAGAACACAATTCGCAAACTCTATACGGTAAATCAAGTTCAGTAAGGATTTTTTCCGCAGTTTTTAATAAAAATAAATGTTCATTTTCAGATTTTTCTTGATTAATTATGGAAACGATTTCAACTTTACCAAATTGATGTTGTCTTTTTAAACCTCTTGTATCTTTTCCAGCTGCACCTGCTTCAGAACGAAAACAGGGTGAATAACATGTAAAACGGATAGGAAAATCTTCCTGTTTAAGAATTTTATCTCTAACTAAATTAACTAATGTAACTTCACTTGTTGGTATTAACCAAAAATTCTCTCTAGTTTTAAAAATATCCGAATCAAATTTAGGTAGTTGACCAGTACCAATTAAGGAATCTTCATTAACTAATAATGGTGTATAAATTTCATTAAAATTGCCGAACTTCATATTAGACTCAAGCATAAAGTTTGCCAAAATTCTTTCTAATTTCGCTAAATTTTTTTTTAAATACACAAATCTTGAAGCAGAAACTTTAGCTGCAGTTTTAAAATCTAACAAGTCAAGATTTTCACCAATTTCAACATGATCTTTAATCTTAAAATCAAAATTTTTAATATTTCCCACTTTCTTAATTTCTTTATTTTCATCTTCACTTTTTCCTGATGGTGTTTTTTCATCTAAAAAATTGGGTAATTCTAATAAAATCTTATGAAGGTCTGAATTAGATGAAGACTTATCATTTTGAAGATTGTTTATTTGCTTTTTTAAGTTTTTTACTTTTTTTATTATTAAATTCTTTTTAACAACATCATTTTCTTTGGGTACAAGATCTGAAAGTTTATTTCTTTCTTGTAATAATTTTTCTACTTCAATAAATGAAGAGGATCTGGATTTACTTAACTTTATTAACTTTGAAGATAAAGGCTTTAAACCTCTTCGTGCAAATTCTTCATCTGCTTTTTTTGGATTATTTATTATCCATTTAATATCTAACATAATTAATACTTAATAATTAATAGTTTATTATAACAAATAATTATTTTTTCTTATTTTCTAAATATTGAGATAATAATAATGAAAATTCATATAAAATAATTATAGGTAATGCTAAACCAACTTGAGAAAAAATATCAGGTGGAGTTACAATGGCTGATACTAAAAAAATTATTACGATTATGTATCGTCTTTTTTTTTTTAAATCGTTAGGTGATATTAATTTAAGTACTGTTAACAATAAAATGATAATAGGTAATTGAAAAGCTAATCCAAAAATAAAAGCGAGTTTTAAAGATAAAGAAATATATTCATTAATTTTAGGCTCTAATTCAATTGTATAATTATTATTAGATTGAGATGTATCAAAAGAAACAAAAAAATCCCATGCTAAAGGAATTATAAAATAATATACAAAAATAAAACCTATCAAGAACATCACAGGTACTAAAAATAAGAAAGGATAAATTATTCTTTTTTCTTTATTGAGTAAACCAGGTGCTACAAAAGACCATATTTGATATATTAAAAAAGGTGCAGATAAAATAAAGGCTGAAATAATAGAGATTTTTAAATAACTTAAAAAAACTTCAGTTAATCCAGTATAGATTAATCTTTTGTTATTTTTAAATTCAATACTGTTAATAAAAGGTTCAACTATAAAATTTAAAATTTTATCAATAAAAAAATAGGAAAATAAAAACGAAAAAAGAAAGAAAACAAAAAAATATATTAATTTATTTCTAAGTTCTAATAAATGTGAGCTTATAAGTTTTTTATTTTTATTTTGTCTTGAAATCAATTTATTTTTTGTTTTTTAATTTTTTTTCAATCTTTAATATTGTTTTGTTTTTTTCTTTAAATTCATCAATTTCAATTTCCTGATTAATTTCCTCGAGAAAAGTAGAAAAATAATTCTTAGTTTTATAAAAAAATTTAAAAATATTTTTTATAAAAAAAAAATAATCTTCAGGTTTAACAAAAAAAATGGAGATAACTAACAATAGGATTAACTCAGCCCATCCAATATTAAACATTTTTGTAATTTAAATTATTTCTTTTTTTTTTTTTGATTCATTTTTTATAGATGAACGCAAAATATTAAAACTCTTACCCAATTGTTTAATAACAGTTGGTAGTTTACCTGCACCAAAGAGAATAAGAATTATAACTAATACTAATAATATTTGCCAAATACTTGGACCCATAATAATCTATTTCCTATTTACCAAAAACAAAATAATTGTTTTTATGTATATTAATATAACAAATTTTATTTTTTGGTGGGAAAAATTTTCCTAAAATTTTAATATGAATATGTTTATTAAATTTAGGGTTAATTATATCTAAATGAATATATGAATGATCAGCAATATATTTTATTGCAATAATTTTACACCTAATTTTTTTCTTTTTTTTTAATTTATTATTTTTACTAATATTAAATGCTTCGGATCTGAAAATAATTTCTATGTCCTTTTTATTAAATTTTTTTGAAATTTTTAAAGGTCCGAAAATTGTATCAACTTTCCCGTTAATACTTTTGTTTGATAAAGATATTGTTTCACTGAAAAATTTTGTAACAAAAGCAGAATTTGGTTTGTTATAAATTTTTTCTGGAGTATCAAATTGTAATATTTTTCCATTATTCATTACTGCAATATAATCTCCCATAAATAAAGCATCTTCAGGATCGTGTGTAATAATCAAAGCTGTTGTTTTAGTTTTTTGTAATAAATGTAAAGTTATATCACGGATTTTATTTTTCAATCTTTGATCTAGATTGGCAAATGGTTCATCCATCATTAATAATTTTGGCTTAGTAATTAGAGATCTGGCAATAGATATCAGTTGTTTTTGTCCTGCTGATAATTGATTAGGCAAAGTATTTGAATAATGAGGTAAACCAATTTTTTTTAAAATATCAAATGTTTCAATTTGAATGTCTTTATATTTCTTTTTTTTTGAACCATAAGAAACATTTTTAAATACATTTAAATGCGGAAACAAATTTGCTTCCTGAAATACTAAGCCAAAATTTCTTTTTTCTGTAGGTACTAAATATTGTTCATCAGATAAAAGTTTTTCATTAAATAATATTTTTCCTGATGTGATAGTATCTAAGCCTGAAATAGCCCTTAATAAGGACGTCTTGCCACAACCTGAAGGCCCAACTATACAAACAACCGAGTTTGAAGGTATTTTTAAATTTATATTATTTAATATTAATTTATTATCTTTCTTTTGATGTAAATTTTGAATTTCTATATTATTTCTTTTGTTCACTTTTTAAAATAAAATCTTTAATTTTTGTTATAAATATTATGCCTAGAACACATAAAACAACAATTATTAATGAGGGTATAGAAGATTCAATAATTCTTTCTTCAGCAGCATATTCGTAAACCTGAATAGCCAATGTATCAAAATTAAATGGCCTTAATATTAAAGTTGCAGATAATTCTTTTACAATTTCAATAAAAATTAAAATAATTGTCAAAATTATACTTAATGACATTATTGGAATATGTATGTTGAATAGCGTAAAAAACGGTTTTTGTCCTAAAATCTTTGAATTATCATCCAAATTTTTTGATACTCTTAAAAAACTACTTTCTAAGTTTGTTTGGGAAATGGTAAAAAAACGAACAATATAAGCAAAACATAAAATAAATAGGCTTCCAGCAAATAAATTATTTATATTTAATTGAAAAAATTCATTAAAAAAAATTATAATTTTATTATCTAAATAAGTAAAAGGTATTAAAATTCCAATTGCGATAATCGATCCTGGTATCGCATATCCTAATGAAGAAATTTTTCTAAAAAAATTATTTTCATTTAATCCAAGAATTCGATATGAAAAATTTATTATTAAAGTTAAAAAAACTATTATAAATGAAACTGTAAATGCAAGCATGACAGTGTTGAAGGTATTAACTAGCGTTTTTTTTAAAAAAAATATTTCTAATGACTGAATAGAATTAACTAGTAAAAAATAAAGAGGAATAAAAAAACCTAAAATAACAGGAAAAAAACAAATCAATATTAAAAATAAATTTTTTAAATTACCAACAGGTTTTAATTGAAAAATATTTTTATTTTCAGTATTTAATTCTAAATTTTTCTTACGAAAAAAGTTTCTTTGTAAAAAAACAATTAAAAAAATAATAAATAAAAAAAATATAGAAATTTGAGATGCTAAATTTATATCCCCTAATCCAACCCATGTTTTATAAATTCCAGTTGTAAAAGTATCAATTCCATAATATTGAACAGTTCCGAAATCATTTAAGGATTCTAATATTGATAAAATTATTCCTCCAACAATAGGAAAGCTAGATAGTGGTAAAAATAATTTAAAAAAAATTTCAAAAGAATTTGAACCAAGTACTTTTCCAACTTCATTATAAGTATTAGAAATTTCTGAAAAAGCTGCCCTAGACGCTATATAAACATATGGATAAAGAGTTATTGAAAAAATAAAAATTACACCAGGAAGTGAACGAATATTAGGTAAAACTAAATTATTTAAGAAAGTATTATTTTCTTTTATAGTAAAAAGTGCGTGATTAAAATAATCATAAATTTCACCATAAGCAATTGCTGCTATATAAGGTGGTATGCATAATGGAAGTAACAAAAAAAAATCAATAAGTCTTCTAAAAGAAATATTATAAATCGTAACAATCCAAGCTGATAAAACTCCAAAAAAAATCACTAAAATAATTTGAAAAAAAATTATCAGAAATGAATTAATTAAATAATCCCATATTTCATTATTAATAATTTCATTCCATTGGGCATTATAGTTAAATAAAACATTAATAATGATCGATAAAATTGGTAATGATAATAAAAAAGTTATTAAAATTGAGAAAAAAAACCAAGGATTAAATCTTTTTATAAATTCCAATGATACACTCTTATTATTTTCTATCTATTCCTAATTGACTTATCTCTTTTATAGACGGCAATTCTTTTAAATCAGATAAATTAAAATGTTCAAGAAATTTATCTGTTGTACCCCAAGTTAAAGGTTTTCCTGGAGTATTTCTTCTACCTTTTAATTCTATCCAACTTCTTTCTAACAAGATATCTAAAGTACCTTGACTAATATTTCTACCTCTTACCTTCTCAATTTCACCTCTGGTTACAGGTTGATAATATGCAATGATTGCTAATGTTTCTATACCGGCCTTTGATAATTTTCTTTTTAAATTTTTTTCTATTTTTAGAAAAGAAGACATTTCAGGAGAAGTTCTAAATCCCCATTTTGTTTTAACATTATAAATATTAATTCCTCTATTTTTATAAAATTGTTTTAATTCTTTTAAGATATCTTTAATATTTGCAGAACTAGAAATACTTTTTTTTAATTCCTTTTCATCTATAAGATCAGAATTTGCAAATAGTATTGCTTCAATTATTTTAAAATAAGTATTATTATTCTCACTCATTTCTTCTTATCTATTTTTTTTATATATATAGGAGCAAATGGCGCATGTTGTCTAATATCAACTGTACCTTCTTTTGCCAATTCTAAGGATGCAGTAAAATGGGATGCAGTATAAGATTTTTTAATAAAATTATCTGAAGTTTTAGGTTTAATAATACTATCTAATGATACCCAATCAATATTCTTATCATCAAAAAATTTTTTTAAATTTTTAACAGCTTCTTCGATTGAACAAACTTTTGTAAATTTTAACTTAAATGTTTTTAATTTTTTTCTAGTATCAACGTCTACAATATTTTTTAATAAGTCGTACAAACTGCAATCAAAAGTATAACTATTTTCAACAAAAGTTTCTTTTTTTAATCCGTTTTTAAAAAAATCCTTATCTAATTGTGGCCTAGAAAAAATTTTAACTCCGGCTTTTCTCATTTTATCTAATTTAATTAATTGTTCTCTTAAATTTTCGGCTAAAGTATCTGCAGGAACTTCTTCACTTTTTTTTTCAGGTAATAATAATCTAGATTTTAAATATGTTAACCAAGCGGCAATTACCAAAAAATCTGCTACTAAAGTTAAATTTGTAGTCTTTATTTTATTTTTTACAAAATCAGAATATTGATCTGCTAGTTCTAAAATAGAAATATGTTTTAAATCAACTTTTTGTTTTTTTGCTAAATCAAGTAAAAGCTCTATTGGCCCTTCGTACCCATCTATATTTAAAATTAAATCATTCATATAACAAATTAAAAATATATATTCAATTATAAGAATTAAAATTCTTTTTTACTATATTATTAAAATAAATTAAAATTATTTATATCATACTAAGTATTTAATTCTATTGACTTTTTTTAAAACATTATTTTTTATAAAAGGAATCACTGAATGAATCTCTATCATTTGCTTTAAATTCCCATTACAATGCAAAATAACATCACAACCTGAAGATAAAATCAATTTAACTTTATTTTTTAAAGAACCTTTTAAAGCTTTCATATTAATATCATCAGAAAATAAAATTCCTTTAAAACCTATTTTTTTTCTAATAATTTTATTTATTATTTTTTTTGAAACACATGCTGCTTTATTATCAATTTTTGAATAAATTATATGAGAAACCATTGCTGCTGATTCTTGATTAAGTTTTTCAAAGGGAATAAAATCTTTTTTTTCTAATTCATTTAATGACAAATCAACTTTAGAAGAAATTAAATGAGTATCAAATTTTGAAGCACCATGCCCTGGGATATGTTTAATTATTGGTAAAATATTATTTGCTTTTAAACCGTTACAATACTCTAGTGATAATTCACTGACAATGTTTGGATCAGAAGAAAAAGATCTATCGCCAATTATTTTATTTGTAAATTTATATAATACATCTACTACTGGAGCACAAATCATATTAATTCCTAATTTTTTTAAATCTTTTGAAATTTTTTTTGCATTATTAAAAACTAACTTTTTTGCCAATTGTAAATTAATTTCAGCTTTTTTACCGAAATATAAAGAAGAAGGATATGTATTCCAATTAGGTTTCTTTAATCTCGTAACTCTGCCACCTTCCTGATCTATCATGATCATTGTATGATTATGATCTGTTGTTTTTTTTAAATCATTAACAAGTTTTCTTAATTGATTAATATTTTTACAATTTCTTTCAAATAAAATAAAACCTAATGGATTACTTTTAATAAATAGTTCTTTTTCTCTAATACTAAGTGTTTCGCCTTTTATTCCAAAGATAACAGGTTTTATTCTTTTTTTAACATTCATTATTTAAAGTACAAGATTCAACTAAGGGATCAGTATCTTGATCATTCTCTTCCGGACGAACCCTAAATGGTTCTTTATCAGCTTCTATGATTGGAATAACATTTTTATCAAAATTAACATTATAATTTTCAAGATTCGAAAAATGTTTTAATAAAAAATAAAACAGGGTAAAAACAAGCAATATTAAAAATATTTTAATTAAATTCATTATTTTATTAATTATAAATTATTTCATAACTTCTAAAGACTTTACGCCTAAGATATTTAAACCATTATTTAAAACAATTTTAACAGAATAAATTAAAGATAATCTTG
>CAYOOR010000130.1:0-2938 GCA_964405695.1 uncultured Alphaproteobacteria bacterium | reverse complement strand
GACTGTAGATTCTTGTCCTTTGCAGTGGGTATCTCGTCGTCGAGATGACGCTGTCGACGCTCGAGAATCTTCAATGGGAGCGCCCACGCTTCAACCATCGATTCACATTCGAGCACTTCGGGGTCTCGAGTGCCCAACTTGTCGCACGTATGGCCGAGGTTGGCGCGTTGGCAGCAGTCTACGCGTACTACGTATATGTGCTGTCGCGTGCGTTCGCCGATCACACGTTGGGTTATGAGAGGGCATCGCAGATGTCACGACTCGGGTCGCTGGAACGAGCTGGTATCCGTTTTGCGGTGCACTCCGATTTTACGATGGCTCCCGCTAAGCCCCTTAACAATGCATGGGTGGCTGCTAATCGCCTAAACGAGTCGGGTGAGGTGATGTGTCCCAACGAGCGTGCGTCACTTGACGCTGCGATTAAGGCCATCACTTGCAACGCGGCCTATGTGTTGGGTCTGGAAGATGAGATTGGATCTCTACGTTGGGGAAAACGGGCGGACTTCACGATTCTTGAGGACGACCCGTACGACGTAGGCATTGAGGGTCTTCGCGACATTCCAATTTGGGGCACTGTGTTCGAGGGTGAGAAGTTCCCGATCTGAGGGGCCGACAAGCGCCATCATGATCTCTTCTGCCGAGCCCGTACCTGTCACCGTTCTCGGTGGTTACTTGGGAGCGGGTAAGACGACCCTCGTTAATCGACTGCTTTCTGGTGACCACGGTCGGCGTCTGGCTGTTCTGGTTAACGATTTCGGAGATGTGAATATTGACGTGGATCTCATCACTTCCCACGACGGTGAAACCATTAGCTTGCAGAATGGCTGCGTGTGCTGTTCGATCGCCGACGCGTTGGGTGAGAGTCTCGATCGGGTTCTAGCACTGAACCCGTCACCCGATCAGATTGTGATTGAGGCAAGCGGTGTAGCTGACCCTGCAAAGGTCGCAGCGTACGGCTACGGGTGGCCTGGGTGTCGACTGGACGCAGTGATCGTGCTCGCTGACGCCGAGACTATCCAGGTCAGGGCGACTGACCAGTTTGTGGGCGAGCTCGTTACTCGACAGCTGCGAGGAGCGGACCTCGTTCTGGTCACCAAGAGTGATCTGGTCACTTCAGAAATCCTCGATTCCACTGTTGCTTGGGTGCATGACGTCGCGACGGTACCCGTATTGCCTGTGAGCCGCGGCGAGGTCGACCCAGAGATTGTGCTCGCCATGTTGAGACCCGACCTTGAAGTTCGGCTAGGACGTGACGCGAAGCGAGACGGGTCTGCGTTGACTGATGCGGATGCACTTTTCGAAACTGCGACGCTGATGCTTCCCGGACCACTGACGCGGACTCGGTTGGAAGCCGCCCTGACTCTGTGGTCCGAGGATGTTTTGCGAGTTAAGGGCATCGTGTGGCTTACTGAGACGGACCGGGCAAATATTGAGCCCCACGTGGTGCAAAGAGTAGGTGCCCGGTGGTCGATTGAGCCCACGGGCAGCGAAGTCAGTCCTAAAGCCGGTGGCCAACTCGTGGTTGTGGTGCGGCGTGGTGCGTTGCAGGCTTCGGCCTTGATCAGCGATCTTGTCGACCCTGACGAGTAGAGGCAATCGACGAAGAGTCAGCGGCGCACCCTCGGCATCTGTGGCTTGAAACTCAACGAAGCTGATTTTTTGAGTTATGCCTCAAGAGGACAGATGATGCCTCCCCTAGACCACTGGTACCTCGACGCGTAGGGGTAGTACATTGGGCGCACCTTCTTTCTCAGTACGACAGCGGGAAGTTCCCGGTGGGGAATGGAGGTATAAGGGGAAACGCTATGGATCCGAAGGAACAGTTCTCACAGGTCACCGCCCTGCTCTCCGCTCTGGTGGACGGTACCGATGCCGACCAGTTGGGCGACGGTACACCGTGCAGCGATTTCGATGTCCGGGACTTGATCGGGCACTTCACCCTCGGGCGATTCCTGTTCGCCGCGGGCCTGAGTGGCGATAAGGCCCGTGGGGAGGAGTTGATCGGCGGGATGCCAGCGCGGCTCGGCGACGTTCTCGGTGACGACCATAGGGCGACCTACCAGGACGCCACCGTTCAGCTAGACGCAGCGGTGGATGGTGTAGGAGACCTCGACGAGGTGGTCAGCCTCATCTTCGGCGACATGCCGGCCGGTGTTGCGTTGCAAACAATCTCTGCTGACAACCTCGTTCACTGCTGGGACCTAGCTCGCTCGACCGGACAGGACTTCGACCCTCCGGGCGACCTCGTCGACTCGATGACCGCTTTCTTTAGTGGGTTCATCACCGATGAGAGACGGGCAGGCGGACAGTTCGGTCCTGAGGTAGAAGTGCCAGATGATGCCTCCGCTTTAGATCGCCTGCTGGGTTTGTGTGGTCGCACGCCCTAGAGGGAACCAGATCACCTATTTCAGGGGCGGATCATTTAACGCATGCCGTCTAACGTCAACGAACAAACCAAGTCTGAGGCAACGCCGGGTCGGCTTGTGTCTTTGGGACTGCAGCACGAGAACTCACTTGAGGCCTTCCTTAGTGAGTTCGATGGGGTCTCACATGAACTGCAGGGCTATTTTTGTGGTCGCTTCGCGCCGATCGAGCAGGCTGTCGGGTTGCTCGATGCTTGGAGTCGTGGAGATCGTCTCGACGAGACATGGATTCGTCGTGAACCTGTTAACCAAGACTGGGTTCAGAACTCAACTTGGTTTTGGGAGTCACACAGAGAACTGCAAGGAGTCATCAATCTTCGTCATCGATTAACACCTGCCCTAAAACAAGAAGGTGGACATATCGGTTACTCGGTTGCAAGGTCGTTCCGCAGACAAGGCGTAGCTTCCGCGATGCTCAGCGCCGTGCTTGACCATTGTCGAGTCCTAGGGATAGGGCAGACGTTATTGACCTGTCGGTCGGACAATCTTGCGTCCATCCGCACCATCGAAAAACA
>CAYOOR010000129.1:0-4579 GCA_964405695.1 uncultured Alphaproteobacteria bacterium | reverse complement strand
CAAGGAGTATTAAATTTTCATCAGGGCTTCCGCCTCGCACAATTAATGTTGCATTAAAATCATTACTAGCATTAACGCTTGGTAGAAGTTGCAATGTTCTAAATATATCAGACTCAATAAATGCAGGAGCTCTTCGAATATCTCGATTAGTAAGATTTACACGACTTATATCAACTTTTTTTTCAAATCGCATACGTTCAGCAGAAACTTTTATTTCTCCGCTTTCAATAGGGGTAGGTGATAATTCAAAATTTATTTTAAGATTTTTATTTATAGTTATTTTTTGCTCACTAATATCATATCCAATCATCATAGCTTTTACAATATATTGACCTTCAGGGATATCAGGAATAATAAAATACCCATTTACATCTGAAGCACCACCTGTTATATTTTGTGAGTTGCCATTAAATTCATTGTCAATAATAACAACATTAGTATAAGAGAGTGGTTCCCCATTAGAGCCATCTTTAATAAATCCAGATATAGTATAACTATAAATGTATGATAAGAAAATGAATGATATTATTGATATTTGGGATTTCATAAATAAAAAAGCTTTTAATTTTACATTAAAAGCTTTTTTAATTTAGGCATATAATTTTTATTTTTGGATGTAATTAATTAGGGAGAATACTAACCTGTTTTTTATCTCTCCCTTTTCTCTCAAATTTTACTTTTCCATCTATTAAAGCAAAAAGAGTATCATCTTTTCCTTTTCCAACATTTTTCCCTGGATGGATATGTGTTCCACGTTGACGGTAAATTATTGATCCAGCAGAAACTAATTGTCCATCAGCCCTTTTGGCGCCAAGCATATTAGGTTTGCTATCTCTACCATTTTTTGTACTCCCAACACCTTTTTTATGTGCCATAATTAATTATCCTTTTTAGCAGCAGCTTTTTTAGGAGCTGTTTTTTTAGCAGCAGCTTTTTTAGGAGCTGTTTTTTTAGCAGCAGCTTTTTTAGCAGCTGTTTTTTTAGCAGCTAATTTACCAATTTCAACTACAGTATAAGGTTGTTTATGCCCACTCTTTTTTTGGTAGCCTTTTCTTCTTTTCAATTTAAATACGATTACTTTTGAATCTTTTCCATGTGATACAACCTTTGCATTGATTGAAAAATTAGATAAATAGGGGTTTCCTATTTCCTTTTTACTTCCATTATCAAGATATAACACCTTGTCGAAGTTAATTTTATCTCCAACTTTATTATTGTTATAAGGAATTTTTACTTGAGAATTTTCTTCAAGTTTAAACTGTTTTCCTGCTATTTCTACTAATGCGTACATAAATTCTCTTTTTTAGCTCAGTAATTTAAAATTAGTTAAATATATTTTACAAGTTATACTTGGTCAGTTACATATTTCTTTCTTTTTTTAGAAAAAACTTTAAATTCATTATTTCTTATGTTGTAATCTCCTTCAACAGTCAAGAATGTCCAGTTAGACCACATCATTCCACTTATTATTTTTGATTTATTAGTATTAATATATTCTGATACAGAGGGGTTCAAAGTAATAACAAGTCTTTTGTCTTTATTTTTAGCCTTAAATTTCTTAAGCCAATTTTCTAGATTAGTTAGAACAGTATCATATGATGAAACAACCCCTAGTCCATCACATTCAGGACATTCATGGCACACTGTATGTAGTAGGCTTAACCGCGTTCGCTGTCTTGTCATCTCTAATAACCCAAAATTAGAAAATTCTGACAATGATACTTTTGCTCTATCTTTCTTTAAGCATTTTCTTAATTCATCAAAAACTTTTTTTCTATTTTTCTCTTCTTGTAAATCTATGAAATCAATAACTATGAGTCCTCCAATATCTCTTAATCTTAATTGGCGTGCGACTTCTCGAGAAGCTTCAATATTTATTTTCAAAGAATTTTGTTCATGATCTTTTTTCCCAATGAATCTTCCACTATTCACATCAATTACAACCATAGCCTCTGTGTGTTCTATTACTAAATGCCCACCACTTTTCAACCAAACTTTTTTATTTAAGGTTTTTATGATTTGTTCATCTATCTTATGTTGGTCAAATATATAGCCTTTTGTTTTTTTCAATTGCAATTTATTTAACTGACTAGGGTTTACTTCTTTAACATAGTTCCAGATTCGATTATATAATTTTTTATCATCAATATGAATGTTACTTATATCAGGAGTAAATAAATCTCGAATCACTTGATCAGAAGTAGCAAAATCATTATAAACTAAATTAGGAGCATTTTTCTTATTTATAGACCCTTTTAATTCATCCCACTGTTTCCAGAGCCTATCAAAATCAGATTTTAATAAAGAACTATTTTTTCCTTGTGAAATTGTACGAACTATTATCCCAAAACCAGCGGGTTTAAATTCTTTTACAATTCTTCGCAATCGTCTCTTTTCATATTTGTCTGTGATTTTTCGTGAAATTCCAATATAATCTATATTAGGGACTAAAACCATAAAGCTCCCAGGCAAGGATATATCCGTTGTTACTCGAGGACCCTTACCGCTAAATGGTTCTTTTATTACCTGCACTAGTATATCATCATCTTTTTTTAAATCTTTTGCAGGATTAAATTTTTGGTTTTGTTTAATCATTTTTTCATTTTCTGAATCATCAGAAAATGAAAATTGATTAAGATTTTCTTCATTTCCCATTTCTGAAAAAGGAAGAAAAGCATTTATACTATGTCCAATATCAATGAAAGCAGCTTGCATTCCTGGAATAACATTTTGAATTCTACCTTTGTATATATCCCCTACCATCCGTTGATGTTCAGGTAGTTCTATAAAGATATCATGTAAAATACCATTTTCTACAATAGCTATTCTAGTGCTGCCTGCAGTGACATTGATGAATATTTCTTTCACCAGTTTCATTACATACACCTTCCTAGATCCTTCACAATCAGAAATTTGATTATGAATTATCTGGTTATTATTTTACAGATGAAGTATTTTTGGTTAGTTATTGGTTAGACAAGTATAGATGGAGATTTAGGATAAAAAATAAAAAACTTGCCATAGAATGTTGAAATATTAATTAATCTATAAGTGCAAATATAAAGCATCAACAAAAAATTAAAACATTTAAATAGAGTAAAAACCTAAATTCTCGTCACATATATAATACCAAAAAACATAAATCATCTAATTACTACATAGAGTAAATTTAAGGAAAATATATTTTTTATCAAATCATTACTATTATTTGCCAAAATTCATTTTTAATATGTAAATTTTATTAATAAAATTATAATAATTTTTATAAACAGAATCAAAGGAATTTATTATGACATATATTATTGCAGAGCCTTGTGTTGGAACTTGTGATACAGCTTGCGTTGAAGTTTGCCCAGTTGATTGTATACATGGTCCTGATGATAAAGAAGGAGCTGGAGCTGAAGCTAAAGAAGATGGATTTGATCCTTCAGGGAAAATGCTCTATATTGATCCAGAAGAATGTATTGATTGTGGTGCCTGTGAACCAGAGTGCCCTGTGGAAGCATTTTTTGAAGAAGATGAAGTTCCTTCTGAATGGCATAGTTTTATAAAGAAAAATTATGATTTTTTTGGTTGTGAATATGATGAATAATTAGGACCTTAATTAAAACAAATTATTAAAAAACGGCTATCTTATTTGTAGATGGCCGTTTGTTTAAGGTATGAATAAAGAACAAATCAGCAAAATACTTTCAGAAATAAAATATCCTGGCTTTTCTAGAGATATCATATCTTTCGGGATATTGAAAGATGTAATTATTGATAAAAATAATATTGAATTATTTTTATCAATTAATACAAATGATAAAAATATAATTGATCAGATAGTTAATGAGATTAATAAAAAAATTAATAATTTTGATTCTAATTATAAGTTAAAAATTAATATAGCTTCAAATGATCAAGTTAATAGCACGACCAATAATTCAGATAGGCCCTTGCCAAATATTAAAAATATTATTGCTATTGCAAGTGGTAAAGGTGGAGTTGGAAAATCAACAGTTTCAATTAATCTAGCTTCCTCATTGAGTAAAAATAATAAAGTGGGTATTTTAGATTTAGATATATATGGTCCTAGCTTGCCAATGATAGCAGGGAGTTTTAGTCAACCTAAAATGGATGAACATCAAAAATTAATTCCAATAAAGAAATTTAATATGGAACTTATGTCTTTTGGGTTTATTAATAGTAGTAATGAGGCTACAATATGGAGAGGACCAATGGTTGCTAGATTGACTCAACAATTTTTTAATGATGTTCTTTGGGGAGAATTAGACTATCTTATTATTGATTTACCCCCTGGGACTGGTGATATTCAATTAACTTTAGTACAAAAGCTACAATTAACAGGTGCAATTATAGTAACCACTCCTCAAGAATTGTCATTATTAGATGCAAAAAAAGCAGCAGATATGTTTAAAAAAGTTAATACTAAAATATTAGGAATTATTGAAAACATGTCAGATTTTTGTTGTCCTCATTGCAACAATACTACTAAAATTTTTCCAGGTGATGGAGTATTAGCTGAAAGCGATAGATTGGAAACTCCAATTTTAGGGAAAATATCAATTGATCCTCA
>CAYOOR010000128.1:0-3409 GCA_964405695.1 uncultured Alphaproteobacteria bacterium | reverse complement strand
TATTAGCATATTGCCATAACTCACTACCATATTCAAATAACCTATTTCAGCATCATCCTTAAATTGAATACCAAGTTCTTTTGCTTTACTTTCTGGATTCATACAACCTTTTGATTTTTTTATTTCAAAAATTATTTAATTACAATTTATGACTAATTCATAAATCAATTTTAGAATAACAAAATATTTTGATTTAATTCTACTATGTTATATAATACAAATATTTTAATAGTAATTATTATATATTGGTTATTAACTTATTTAAAAGTAAAAATAATAATTGATTTGAAATTTAAAATTAATATGATATGAATATTTTTTCTTTAAAAAGATTAATAGCTTAACTATAAAGTCTTTAATCATATTATTTTGATTTTGATTATAATAAACTTAATATTAATATATATATTGTCTAACAATCAAGAAAATTTTAAAAAAATGGAAAAAACAGCTGATGCAGTAGTTATAGGAGGGGGAATAATGGGGGTAAGCGTAGCTCACTTCCTCGCAAAGAAAAATATTGGGAAAGTTGTATTATTAGAGAAAAAGATTTTGGCATCCGTAAGCACTGGGGGTTCAGCAGCAAATATTAGAAGTGCTTATTCTAATCCTCTTACCATTAAATTAGCTATGAGAGCATTAGAAATGTTTGAGAATGACAAAGAGGAATTAGGAGGTCAAAGTGGATTTTGTCGTACAGGAATGATGGCACTTTTAGGTGAAAAACACCTCAATGCTGGAATGGAGGTCCTTAAGCAGGAAATAGCTTTAAATACTGGTTCAAAAAGAATTTCAATTGAAGATGCTAAAGAACTCGCACCAAAATTTAATTATGATGGATTGATTGCTGCCACATATCAATCTAGGGCAGGATATGCAGACCCCATACTAACTACTAGAACTCTTGCTGAAAGTGCTATTAATAAATGGGGATTAGTAATTTATGAAGGGCTATCCGCTACAGGATTTAAAATAGAAAATAATAATATTTTAGGTGTAAAAACACCAAAAGGTATTATTTCAACTCCAATCGTTATTAATGCAACTGGACCGTGGGGACGTCAAGTAGGTTCCTTTGCAAATAAAAATTACTCTATACGTTGGAGTCGAGAAGGGGATCTTGTTAAAGAATTACCAAATAATTTTGGAAGTTTTCCAATTATTGCAGATCCTACTAGTAGGATTTATTTTAGGCCACATAAAAATAACATGCTTTTAGCTGGAAGAGATTATCCTAAAGAAATCGAACCTCTGGATATCAATAATTACAATTCTGAATTGGACGATTATACTCTAAAATTAATTGAAAAGGGACTATTTAAAAGAATTCCATCTATTCAAAGTGGAAATTATAAACAAGGATGGTCATCAATATATACTATTACAGATGATTGGCATCCTTTAGTAGGTCCTGATATAAAATTAAATGGTTATTTTACGTGTTTTGGAGGAAGTGGACACAGTTTCAAACTTGGCCCTCCCATAGGAGAATCACTTGCCGATATAATTTTAGGAATAATACCAAAGATTGACATAAGAGACTTACGTCCAAACCGTTTTGAAGATGGAGAATCATTTAGTTCCGCATGGGGTAGTGGTAATCGAGCTTAATTAAGATAATAAGATGTGAAAAGAAATAAATTAAATTATGAAAATAGGACTAGCACAAATTATACAAGAATCAAATACTTTTTCTCCATTTAAAACGGAGTTAAAAGATTTTTATAATCAATATTTTTATTTAGGTAAAAATATTTATAGTGGTTTTAAAAATACAAAGCTTGAACTCAATGGCATGATTGACGTGCTAAAGGCTAATAATTTAGAACACATTCCATTATTAGCTACTCATGGATCATGTTCAGGACCGCTAACTAGGGAATGCTTCAGTTCAATATTGAATGATTTAAAAAAAGTTTTACTAGCTGCTCCTAAACTTGATGGATTATTATTAGCATTACATGGCAGTCTTTCAATAGAAGACGAACCAGACGGAGAAAGTGAGATTCTTGAATTGATTCAAAGAATTATTTCCAAAAATATCCCTATCGGTGTTTCACTAGACTTACATGGCCATATTACAGAAAGAATGCTTAAAAAGAACATATTTTATATAGGTTATAAAACATATCCACACATAGATATGTATGCAACTGGGAAAAAAACAGCAGAAATTTTGGTATCAACATTAAACAAAGAAATCAAACCAAAGATGGTATTATCGAAACTTCCATTGATCATAAGCCCTGTATGTGGAAGGACTGATGAAGGCCCAATGAAATCAATCTATGATGATCTTCAAATCTTTACAAAAAATGATAATATTTTAGATGTATCGTGTTTTATGGTTCAACCATGGCTAGATTATAATGATTTAGGGTTTGCAGCATTAGTTTGTTCAAATAATGATATGGATAAAGCTAAAATTGTATCAGACTCAATTTGTGATAAGGTATGGAAAATCAGGAATACATTAGTTCCTGATTTAACTCAACTTGTAGATGCAATCGAAGTGGGTTTGTCTAGTAGAGGAACTACAGTAATAGGTGATTGTGGAGATGCCCCAAGTGGAGGCAGTGCTGGTGACAATCCAACAATTCTAAAGACCCTTCTAGATCTTGGACTTGATAAAGTAGACAAGAATATTTATTTGACTCTAGTAGATCCTAGAGCAGCAAAAGCAGCATGCAACTCCGGTGTTGGTACTGAATTAAAACTAGAATTAGGACATTATTTTTCAAAAGATGAGGGTAAACCCTTAAAAATAAAAGCTAGAGTTAAAGCAATAACTGATGGTTCATTTAAAATTAAACATGGACTTGAAGGTGTTGAAATGCAATTTGGATTAACCACTTTATTAACTATAGGTTCAATATCAATAGCTGTAAGGTCATATGGAGGACTAGAGTGGGATGTGGGACAATATACCTCAGTGGGTCTTGACTTAAAAGATGCTTCTATTGTTTTTGTAAAATCTCCTTCACATTTCAGAGCAGGTTATAGTTCTCATTCTGATCAAATTATTATTGCTGATACCCCAGGATCTACTTGTTGTGATATAAAAAAAATAAAATATCAAAATATCAAAAGACAAGTGCATCCATTAGATGAAATATAATTTCAGTATATAAATTTATTTATTAATAAATTTTTTTTATTAAATTCACATAATTGTAATTTTACAAATTTAGAAACATAATCGTAATCCTTTATTTTTATTTCACAACTTTTATATTTAGGTGTTAAATGAAATTAACAATGGTCTGTGACTTTAAAAATAAAGAAGAACTTAAACTTTTAAATCAATTAGGTATAAAACATGCCATTCACTATAATATGAATGACTTACCAGATTCTATTGATAAAATTTCTGAAATAACTAAATATTACTCAAGTTTTGGATTAGATT
>CAYOOR010000127.1:0-5579 GCA_964405695.1 uncultured Alphaproteobacteria bacterium | reverse complement strand
AGATTTTGCTGCAGCAAATGGTGGATAGTCAGTAAAAATTAATTAAAGTGTAAGTAGCTAGCTTTAAAGGTTAGCTGCTTACAGGTATTTTTTTTATTCTTAATTTATTATTAAAAAAATTCTATCTTATTGTAAAAAATTTTGTATTTCTTTTGCAAGAGTTTTATATCCTTGTGGTGTGAAATGTCCTTTTAGTTTAATTGATTCTTAAAGTTATTTTTATGTTGAAGCGGTGCCGCCAAGTGGAGTTGAACCACCGACCCCACCATTACCAATGGTGTGCTCTACCACTGAGCTATGGCGGCATATTTAATATTTGACATATCAATTAAAAAATATCAAGTTAATATAATATAAAATGAAATTGCACTACGATCCTAGGTTTAAAAAAAAGAATAAAATTAAAGATTTTTTTAGGAAATTTTTCTTAAGTAATAAAATAGTAAAAAAAATTAAACGACTCGAGGAAGAGAATAAAAGTTTAAAAAAATATATAACTCAAACTAAATATCAAAACTTAGTTTCAAAAAAAAAAATCTAAAAATCCACGAATGTAAAATTTTTTCTCAAAATGGAGAAGATGGTATCATTATGAAGATTTTTGATATTATTGGAGTAAAAAAATTTAATTTTATTGAAATAGGTGTTCAGGACTCAATTGAATGTAATACTACAAATTTATTATTAAATTTAAATTGGACTGGTGCTCAGTTTGAAGGATGTAAAGAATCTTATAAAGATGGAAAAATATTTTTACAAGAAAAAAGGATTAAAAATAATCAATGTATATTATTAAATAAATTTATAGACGCTGAAAATGTAAATTCATTAATAAAAAAAACTGGTATAACAGGAGAAATTGATTTCTTTTCATTAGATGTTGATGGAAATGATTATTGGATTTGGAAAAATATTAATATTATCAAACCAAGATTAGTTGTTTTAGAATACAACTCTTCATTTGGAAAATATTATCCATTAACAATACCATATAATTCTAAATTTATTTGGAATAATAAAAATGAAAAAAGATTTTTTTATGGAGCTTCTCTTAAAGCTTTAGAAAAAATATCAGTTAAAAAAGGGTACACTTTAGTTTGTGTGGATAGTAGAGGTATAAATGCTTTTTTTATTAGAAAAGATTTAATAAAAAATACGATTTTAAAAAAAATGAGAAGTGAAGATGTTTTTATTTATAATAAAGATCATAATGGTAAAAAAAAAGATATTAAAAATATTGTGAAAAAGTATAATCTTGTAAAAGTTTAAATTTTAGAATCGAATGATTATAAAAAATAAATCTAAAAAAGAAAAGTTTTTAAAAGAACAAAAGAAATTAGAATTAAAATTAAGAGAAAATTTATTAAGGAGAAAAGTAAAAAAATAATATGGCAATAATGTCCGATAAATGGATTAAAAGAATGGTTAAAGAAAAAAAAATGATTAAGCCATTTGAAAATAGTCAAATAAGAAAAGAAGGTATTTCTTATGGTGTTTCATCTTATGGTTATGATGCAAGAGTATCTAATAATTTTAAAATATTTACTAATGTAGATTCTGCAGTTGTAGATCCAAAAAATTTTTCTAATCAGAGTTTTGTTGATAGAAAAACTGATGTTTGTGTTATACCTCCAAATAGTTTTGCTTTAGCAAGCACAGTTGAATATTTTAAAATTCCCAGAGACATAATGGTTATATGTCTTGGAAAATCAACTTATGCTCGTTGTGGAATAATTGTAAATGTAACTCCTTTAGAACCAGAATGGGAAGGACATGTAACTTTAGAATTTTCTAACACAACTCCTTTACCTGCAAAAATCTATGCCAATGAAGGAGCCTGTCAGTTTCTTTTTTTAAAAGGAGATACAGAGTGTGAAACCTCTTATGCTGATAGAAAAGGTAAATATCAAAGACAAAAAGGTGTAACATTGCCAAAACTCTAATAATCACTATCTAAATAAAATGGAAAAAATATCTATACAGGGGGGCAAGCCTCTTTTTGGTAAAGTTGAAATAAGTGGATCTAAAAATTCTTCATTATCAATTTTGGCTTCTTGTTTATTAACTGATAAAAAGATTATTATTTCAGGAGTTCCCAAATTAACAGATACTTTCTTTTTTTTAGAACTTTTATCCTCATTTGGAGTTGATATTAAAGAATTAAAAAATTTTAAAAATACACAAAAATTTACTTTAATTGCAAAAAAAATTACTAACAATAAAGCTCCTTATAATCTTGTAAAAAAAATGAGAGCTTCAATACTTGTATTAGGTCCTTTGTTAGCAAGAACAGGAAAAGCAATAGTTTCAATGCCTGGAGGTTGTTCTATTGGTTCAAGACCAGTCGATATTCATTTAAAATCTCTAGAAAAATTAGGAGCAAAAATATTTATTGAAAAAGGTTATATATATGCAGAAGCATTGAATGGGTTAAAAGGAAATAAAATCGTTTTTCCTAAAATATCTGTAGGAGCTACTGTTAATGTTTTGATGGCTGCTACTTTAGCAAAAGGTATAACAGAAATTTATAATGCTGCAAAAGAACCAGAGATTGTTGATTTAGGAAAATGTTTAATTTCCATGGGTGCAAAAATTAAAGGTTTAGGCACAAATAAAATTCTTATAGAAGGAGTTACAAAATTAAAAGAAACAAATCATAAAATAATGTTTGATAGGATAGAAGCTGGAACATATGCATTAGCTGTAGCTATAGCAGGAGGTGAAATAGAATTATTAGGTGCAAAAAAAGAAGAATTAAAATTTTTTTTAAATATATTAGAGAATATAGGTGTAGATTATATAGAAACAAAAAAAAGTATAATTTTTAAAAAAAAATCAAATTCTATTAATCCCATTGATGTGATAACTGAGCCATATCCAGGTTTTCCTACTGATTTACAAGCACAATTAATGGCAGTTATGACAATTTCAAATGGAACTTCAATTATAACTGAAAATATATTTGAAAATAGGTTTATGCACGCTCCTGAACTTATGAGAATGGGAGCTAAAATTAAATTAAAAGGTAATTTGGCTGTAATTGAAGGAGTTAAATCATTAAAAGGTGCGGAAGTTATGGCAACTGATTTAAGAGCCTCTGTTTCTTTAGTTTTGGCCGGTTTAGCTGCAAATGGCAAAACTAATATTGACAGGGTTTATCATATAGATAGAGGTTATCAAGATATTGTAACAAAACTTAAATTATGTGGAGCAAACATAAACAGAGTAGTTATATGAAAATAAATTCAAAAATAACACTAGCTATACCAAAAGGTAGAATAACAGAAGAAGTGGTTTCATTATTATCTTCATTAAAAATAGTACCTGAAAAAGATTTTTTTGAAGATGAAAGCAGAAAACTTTTATTTAAATCAAATTTAAAAAACTTTTATTTTACTAAAGTTAGAAATTTTGATGTTCCAACAATAGTTGCTTTTGGTGGTGCAGATCTCGGTATAGTTGGTAGCGATGTATTAAATGAATTTGATTATGAAGAAATTTATTCTCCAGTTGATTTAAATTTAGGTAAATGCTCAATGTTTTTAGCAAAAAAAAAGAATAAGAAATTTGATTTTAAAAATATAAATAATACCGTTAAAATTGCTACTAAATATCCTATCGCTACACAAAATTTTTTTGAAAGTAAAGGTAAGCAAGTTGAATGTATAAAATTAAATGGTTCTATTGAAATTGCACCACAATTAGGAATTTCTGAAATGATTGTTGATTTAGTTTCGACTGGAAAAACAATTAAAGAAAATAATTTAGAAATTGTAGAAAAAATATGTGATGTTTCTTCAAAATTATTAGTTAATCGTATTTCTTTAAAAACTAAATCAGAAGATATAAATAAATTAATAGGTTCTTTTGAGGAAAAAATATTGTGAGAAATATAATTATTAAAAATAATAAAGAAATAAAAGAATTTATAAACCATATTATAAATCAAAATAAATATTTAAATCTTAAGGTTGAAAAAGAAATAGAAAAAATTTTTTCAAAAATAAAAACTAAGGGGGATAAAGCCTTATTTAATTATGCGAAAAAATTTGATAAATGTAATTTAAATAAAAGTAATTTAGTAATAAATAAAAATGAAATCAATAAATATGCAAAAAAGTGTCCTAAAGATATTGAAAAAGCATTGAATTTTTCAGCTTTAAGAATTAAAAAGTTTCATTTATTTCAAATTCCTAAAGATTATAAATATAAAGATAATAAAGGTGTACAATTAGGATCAAGATGGAAACCAATTAATTCAATTGGAATATATGTTCCAGGAGGAACAGCTACTTATCCAAGTTCAATTTTAATGAATGCAATACCAGCAATTGTAGCAGGTGTTAAAGAAATTGTTATGGTTATGCCACAAAAAAATTTAAATTTGAATCCGATTATTGCAAAAGCAGCTCAAATTGTCGGAATTAAAAAAATTTATAGAGTAGGAGGGGCTCATTCTATTGCTGCTTTAGCTTTTGGAACAAAAAGCATAGACCCAGTAGATAAAATTGTTGGTCCTGGAAATATATATGTAACTATTGCAAAAAAGAAAATCTTTGGTGAAGTTGGTATCGATATGATTGCTGGGCCATCTGAAATTTTAGTTGTTTCAGATAAAAAAAATAACCCTAATTGGATTGCAGCAGATTTGCTTTCACAAGCTGAACATGATAAAAATTCTAGATCAATTTTATTAACTAATGATGTTAATTTTGCAAAAGAAGTTGTTAAATCAATTAATAATATTTTGAAAAAATTACCAAGATCTGACATAGCTTCAGTTAGTTGGAAAAAGAATGGTAAAATAATAATTCTAAAAAATATTAATAATTGTTATAGTATAATCAATCAGTTAGCTCCTGAACATTTAGAACTTGCTATAGATAATCCAGAAAAACTTTTTAATAAAGTACAAAATGCTGGATCTGTTTTCTTAGGAAGATTTACTCCTGAAGCTATAGGAGACTATGTTGCTGGTCCAAATCATGTTCTACCAACAGGTAGAACTGCAAGATTTTCATCAGGTCTTGGCGTAATAGATTTTTTAAAAAAAATAACTTATACTAAATGTGATAAAAAAAGCTTACAATTATTATCTAGTTCAGCCATAAAAATAGCTGAAGCAGAAGGATTACATGGGCATGCTTTATCAATTGATATAAGGAAAAATAAAAATGGTTAAAGAAGAATCTCTAGAATTTACTGGTATAGTACAAGAGCTTTTACCGAATGCTATGTTTAAAGTAAAATTAGAAAATGATCATGAAGTATTAGCTCATACATCTGGAAAACTTAGAAAAAATAGAATTAGAGTTTTGGTTGGAGATAAAGTTGATGTTGAAATGACTCCTTATGATTTAACTAAAGGAAGAATTGTTTATAGACATAAAGATTAATTTTATTTTATTAATTATTTCTAAATATTGTATTTTGATTTCTACAAAAAATAAGACTATATTAGGTTTTTTAAATATTTATGCCCAGGTAGCTCAGTTGGTAGATCAAAGTACTGAAAATCCTTGTGTCGGTGGTTCATATCCGCCCCTGGGCACATTATAATGATGAAAAATAAAGTAGCA
>CAYOOR010000126.1:0-13881 GCA_964405695.1 uncultured Alphaproteobacteria bacterium | reverse complement strand
TTTATAACTATATGGCTTCAGGACTCGGCTTAACTGGATAAACTGCATATCTTGTTGCTATAACTCCAAGTTTATTTAATGCTATATATGGTACCCCTTTATATTGGGTTGTTGCATTAGCTCCGCATGGTTTAGTTTTATATTTAAGCGCAAGATTACATAAAATAAGTTTTGCTAAAGCTCAAACTGTATTTTGGATTTTTTCAGGAGTCATGGGTTTGTCTATGGCATATATATTTATTGCTTTTACCGGAGCAAGTATTGCAAGAGTATTTTTTATAACCGCAGGGACCTTTGCGGGAATGAGTTTATATGGCTATACAACTAAAAAAGACTTGACTGGCTGGGGTTCTTTTTTATTTATGGGTTTAATTGGAATTATTATTGCATCGATTGTTAATATTTTCTTAAAAAGCCCTATGCTTTATTATGTAATTTCATGCATTGGTGTTTTAGTATTTGTTGGACTAACAGCATATGATACACAAAGAATAAAAGAAATGTATTATGCGTCTGACCATCCCGAAATAAGTGGAAAAAAAGCAATAATGGGAGCTTTAAAACTTTATTTAGATTTCATAAATCTATTTATTATGCTTCTCCATTTGTTTGGTCAAAGAAGATAAATTTTAAAAAGCCCAATATTTTTTTTGGGCTTTTTTTTTCAATTAAATCTTTACAAAAAAAATCTAAAAATTATTTCTTTCAATAAAAGTATTATGACTAAAGCTGTTAAAGATAATCCAAATTTATGGAATCAAATTGTTTCTAAAATTAAATCGGAATCATGTTATGGGACAAAAGCTGGTCAATGGAGCGCAAGAAAAGCTCAAGTGGCAGTTAAAAGATATAAAGATGCAGGAGGTACTTATAAATACGATAAAGATTCTTCTAATTCTTTACATAAATGGACAAAACAAGATTGGAGAACAAAATCTGGATTAAATTCTTCAAATACTGATGAAAGATATTTACCTGCAAAAGCTATTAAATCTTTGACAGATGAAGAATATATTCGCACATCTGAAAAAAAAAGAAAGGATACATTAAAAGGAAAACAATTTAGTAAACAACCAAAATCCATTGCTAAAAAAATTAAAAAATATAGAAAGTAATATTTTTTATGAAAAAAAAAAATCTTAAAAAAAAATATTGTATTGTTTGTAAAAAACCATTTAGCTGGAGAAAAAAATGGAAAAAAGTTTGGCAGAATGTAAAATACTGTTCAAATAAATGCAAGAGTTTAAAATATTAGTAAAAAATTATGAATACAATAAAATTTAAACCACAATTAACTCCTAAAGAAATGTTAAAGCTAGGAATTTTTGGAGGTTACTATTTTGAAGGACAGCACGATGAATATCCTAAGGATTGGTTTCAAAATGCGAAACTAAGTGATTCTGGGTATAACGTTAATCTAAATTGTTTTAAAATTAATTCTGGTCAATCTAGAAATGAATGGATAAAAAATGGATGGATAACTAAAGAAGATCCTCTTGGTTGGTTTCAATGGTATTGTCGATATTCTATGGGAAGAAGATTGTCTGAAATTGACAATATTCAAATTAATAGATGGGTTGCTTTTGGTCCTAGACATATAGGAGGAATTAAAGCAAACTGTGAACCTGGAAATTTTGAATGCAGGCCTAGACAACGTCAAGCTTTATTACATTGGGCATATGACCCCTTTATATAATTTTTTATGCGTATTTTTTTAATATTACTAGGATTTCAAATTACATGGCTAGCATGTGTATTTGGAGAATATTTCAACTACCCATGGGTCGGAGTTTTAATTGGTATTTCATACTTATTTTTCTTTTATATAAATACATCAAATAAAAAATTCGCTTTAAGAACAATTTTAATTTTTGCTATCCCTGGATATATTTTTGATAGTTTACTTCAAGCTTTTGATATATATAAAATTGAAAGTAGTTTAATTTTAGGTTATTTGCCAATATGGATGTTAATTTTGTGGCCTACTTTTACAACCTTATTTGTAAACGTCCTAAATTTTTTAAAGAATAAACCAATTCTAGCAATATTTTTAGGGGCAACTTTTGGCCCTGGAGCATATTATTCTGGAGTACCGTTAGGCATAGCTTTTTTTACTAATATTAATTTAGGATTAATACTAATGGCTCTTTTTTGGGGTACTCTAATGTTTGTATATACAGTTTATATAAATAATATTAAATCATATTCTGATTTATAAATTTTAATAATTTCAAAAAACTTTCTCTATCAGGATTTGAACATAGATAATATTTCTTAAAATTATTTTTTTTTAATAATTTTTCAATTTCTTTACTTAAACTTACACAAGATATATTTCGTAAATGTTTTTGTAATTTATATTTTGTAGTTAATTCATTAAATGCCTGTGCAGTTTTTTTCGAAAAAAAAGAAACAAAATTTAATTGATTAGATTTTATTAAATCTAAAATAGATTTATTAATAATTTTTATTTTTTTTGACTCATAAACAGTTAATTTCTTTATATTAAATTTATTTGATTTTAGAATAGAAGTTAAATTAACCGCAGTTTCTTTCGCAGAAATATATAATAATTTTTCGCTTTTATTCTTTATTTTTTTTTTTATCAACTTTATTAAATCAAAAACATTTCCGTCAGCAGAAACAACATTTTTAATATTATTTTTTAAACAAGTTTTTTTGGTATCTTTTCCCACGCAAAAAATTTTATTTCTAAATAATTTTAAATATTTTTTAGTATAAAAAACTGCATTGCTACTAGTAAAAATTATTACATCTGATTTTTTCATTTGTTCAATTTTATATTTGTTTAATTTTAAAGCTTTAATTTTTAACAATGGACAGTTTATAAACTTAAAGTCTTTATTTGATTTAAATTCATCAGATTGTTTTTCAGGTCTTGTTAAAAGTAATGAATATTTTTTTTGATAATTATTTATTTTTAAAAAATTATTTCCGAATTTTTTTTTTAAAATATTTGCAGTTTGATTTCCTAATATTTCAGGTCTATCAAATTTTCCGATTGATTTAAAAAAAAACATACCACTTTCATTTTTATTAGGAACTGTGACTGAAAAGTTTATATATTTTTTAACTACTTTCGCATATGCTCCAACTGGACTATCACAATCAGCATTTATTTCTTTAAGAAATTGTCTTTCAGTTTTTACTTCCATTGCTGTTTTCTTATCACTTATTTTTTTTGTTAAATTATTGATAATATTGTTTTTTTTTAGAACTGTAACTGCTATAGCACCTTGTCCACCCGAAGGAATAAAGTTTAAAATATCTAATATATTTTTTTTTTCATAGCTAATATTCAATCTTTTTATACCAGCCAAAGCAAGTATAATTGCATAATATTTATTTTTTTTAAATTTTTTTAATCTTGTTTCAATATTTCCTCTCATATATTTTACATTTAAATCAGGTCTAATATTTTGAATTTGTTTCTTTCTTCTAATAGATGATGTTCCTATTATTACATTTTTTGGTAAATGATTAAAAATTTCATTTTTTTTGCTAAACAAAACATCTCTCGGGTCTTCTCTTTTTAAAAAAGCTGAAATAATAATATTTTTATCAATCTTTGATTGTAAGTCTTTTGCAGAATGTACTGCTAAATCAATTTTTTCTTTTAATAATAATTCATCAATTTTTTTTGTAAAAAAACCTTTATATCCTGATTTTAAAATTTGTTTTTTTTTAATATCTCCTTCAGTTTTAATTTTAATAATTTTAAAATTAAAATTATTTTTAATTTGTGGTAACTTTTTAAATTTTTCTAAAACTATTTTTGTTTGTTTTAATGCTAACTTACTTCCTCTAGTTCCTATTTTTATTTGTGTAATTGTATTAGACATTTGATTTATATAATCTAGTAAAATAAAATACAATTTAATTATAAGGATGTTTTTTTATTATGATAGCTCTGGGTATTGAAACTAGTTGTGATGAAACAGCTGCATCAATTGTTGAATTAAAAAATAATAAAAAAAAAATATTATCAAATATTTTTTATTCTCAATTTGAAAAACATAAAAAATATGGTGGAGTAGTTCCAGAAATAGCATATAGAGAACATATTAAAACAATTGATAAAATAATATTAAAAGCCTTAAAACAATCTAAAAAAGAATTTAAAAATATTAATATTATAGCTGCAACTGGAGGCCCAGGATTAAATGGTGGTCTCTTAATTGGTACAACGGTAGCTAAAGGTATTGCCTTATCACTTAATAAACCTTTTATACCAATAAATCATTTAGAAGGACATATATTATCTCCAAGGATTGAATATAATTTACCATTTCCTTATCTTGTTTTATTGGTTACTGGAGGTCATACTATGTTAATCATTGCTCATAATTTGGGTAAATATGAAGTTTTAGGAAGAACTCTTGATGATGCTTTGGGTGAGGCTTTTGACAAAGTAGCAAAATTATTAAATATTGGTTTTCCTGGAGGTCCTAATGTCGAAAAATATGCAAGAAATGGCCTTCCACTAATTGAGCTAGCGCAACCATTGATTAATTCTAATGATTGTAATTTTTCTTTTTCAGGCTTAAAAACAAGTGTATTAAATATTGTAAATAAAGAAAAAAAAATATCTAAAAAATTTAAATCAAATTTATGCTCTAGTTTTCAACATACAATTTTAAAAATATTAAAAAAAAAAATTGAAATAGGTTTTCAAATTTTTAATAAAAAATATCCTAAAAAAAAAAATCAAATTGCAATAGTTGGTGGCGTTGCCTCTAATTTTTTTATAAGAGAAAATTTAGAAAAATTCTTAAATATTAATAATTCAAAATTATTTATTCCTATGAAAGAATTATGTACAGATAATGCTGCAATGATAGCGCTAGTAGCTTTAGAAAAATACAAAAAAAAAAGAAAAAATTATTTTAATTTTCAACCTTTACCAAATTGGCATATTTAATATATTATTAATACTAATTTTTAAAATTATAGTAATGGGATATTGGCTTATAAAATCAGAACCTAGTAAAAATATGTGGAGTAACATCCAAAAAAAAGGATCTAAGGGATGTTTTTGGAAAAGGGTAAGAAATTATCAAGCACGGAACTACATGAAAGAAATGAAAAAGGGTGATCAATGTTTTTTTTACCATTCGGTAGATGAAAGACAAATAATTGGAGTTGTTGAAGTTACAAAAGAATTCTATCCCGATGAAACAGATAACTCGGGAAAATTTGTTTTAGTAAATGTTAAAATAAAAAAAAAATTAAAAAAACCAGTTACTTTAAAAGAAATAAAATCAAATCCAAATTTATCAAACTTAGCTTTAGTTAAACAATCAAGATTATCTGTTATGCCTGTTGATGCAAAATCATGGAATATCATTTGCAAATCAGGAGAGTATAATTAATGAATGATATTATTAAAGTAAATAATTTTGCTAATCATCTAAAAAACACCAAACTTAATAAAAAAAAATACGAAGAACTATATAAAAAATCAATAAATGATAATGATATTTTTTGGGATGAGGTTGCACAAAGAATATCGTGGATGAAAAAATATGAAAAAGTTAAAGAAGTAAATTATAAAGATAAAATTTCAATTAAATGGTATTTAAAAGGAGAATTAAATGTTTGCTATAATTGTATTGATAGACATCTCGAAAAAAAAGGTGATAAAACTGCAATTATATGGGAAGGAGATGATCCAAATGATTCAAAAAAAATTACCTATAAAGAATTATATTTAGATGTTTGCAAATTTTCAAATGCATTAAAAAGTTTAGGAACAAAAAAAGGTGACGTTATTACAATTTATATGCCAATGATACCAGAAGCAGCAATAGCAATGCTTGCATGCTCAAGAATTGGCGCTATACACTCTGTTGTCTTTGGTGGTTTTTCATCAGATTCTTTAGCTGATAGAATTAATGATTGTAATTCAAATTTAATAATAACGTCTGATTTTGCGGTTAGAGGTGGAAAGAAAATACCATTAAAAGAAAATGCTGATAAAGCAGCTACAAAAACTCCTTGTTTAAAAAAAATGATTGTAATAAAAAAAACTGGTGATGAAATTTCATGGAATAAAAATAAAGATTTTTGGTATCACCAACTAATGGAATCTTCTTCTGAAATTTCTCCGCCAGAAAATATGGATTCTGAAGATCCTTTATTCATTTTATATACGTCAGGTTCTACAGGAAAACCTAAAGGAGTGCTTCATACAACTGGAGGTTATATAGTTTATGCTTCTTTTACTCATGATTATATTTTTGATATTAAAGAAGACGATATTTATTGGTGTACAGCAGACGTAGGATGGATAACAGGTCACAGTTACATTATTTATGGTCCATTAGCTAATGGTTCTACAACTTTAATGTTTGAGGGTGTTCCTAATTTTCCTGATAGTTCTAGATTTTGGCAAGTAATTGATAAGCATAAAGTTAATATTTTTTATACTGCTCCTACGGCTATTAGAGCTTTAATGAAAGAAGGTGAAGAACCATTAAAAAAAACTAATAGAGATTCTTTGAGAATTCTAGGTACCGTTGGTGAACCAATTAATCCAGAGGCCTGGCAATGGTATTTTAAAGAAGTCGGAAAAGAAAAATGTCCTATTGTTGATACTTGGTGGCAAACAGAAACAGGCGGTATTTTGATCACCCCTCTTCCTGGAGTTACTGATCTTAAACCTGGGTCAGCCACACTTCCATTTTTTGGAATAAAGCCTGAAATAGTAGACAAAAAAGGGAAGGTTTTAGATGGAGAATGTGAAGGAAATCTATGTTTATCTGTCTCCTGGCCTGGTCAAATGAGAACAGTCTATAAAGATCATCAAAGATTCAAAGATACCTATTTTTCGACTTATCTGGGAAAATATTTTACTGGGGATGGATGTAAAAGAGATAAAGATGGTTATTATTGGATCACGGGAAGAGTTGATGACATTATAATTGTTTCTGGTCATAATTTAGGAACAGCTGAAATTGAAAGTGCATTAGTAGGACATGAAAGTGTGGCTGAAGCTGCTGTAGTTGGATATCCTCATGATATTAAAGGTTGGGGAATTTATGCATATGTAACTCTAAAAATTGGTTTTGAAGAAACAGATGATTTAAAAAAACAATTAATAAATGAAGTAAGAAAAATAGTAGGACCAATTGCATCCCCTGATTTAATTCAATGGGCACCAAATTTACCAAAAACTCGATCAGGTAAAATAATGAGAAGAATTCTTAGAAAAATTGCAGCAGATGAAAGTGACGAACTAGGGGACGTTTCAACTTTAGCAGACCCGGCAGTTGTAAACGATTTAGTAAATCATCGTTTAAATAAAAAATAATTAAAAATCAATACATTTACCTTTTAATTCCCAATCTCCATATCTAGTAGGACTTAACTTTTTTTTATTTAATTTCTTATTTTTTTTTGATAATTTTTTTTTTATTATTTTTTTCATAATAGTTGTAGAATAATATAGTTCAGTGAAAAATAAAATCAAAATAGCACCTTCAATTCTAGCTAGTGATTTTTCTATATTAGGAAAAGAAGTAGCTAATATTTCAAAAGCAGGGGCCGATTATATTCATTTTGATGTAATGGATGGTCATTTTGTACCTAATTTAACTTTTGGACCAGATACAATAAAACATTTAAGGAAATATTCAAAAAAAACTTTTGATACTCATTTAATGATAAAACAAGTAGATAAATTTCTTTTACCTTTCATTAAAGCAGGATCTGATATAATTTCTTTTCATCCCGAAACCGTAAAAAATGTTAATAAAACTATCAAAAAAATTAAATTTCATAAAAAAAAAGTAGGATTAGTTTTAAATCCAAATATTAATGAAAAAAAAATATTTCCTTATCTAAAAAAAATTGACTTAATATTAGTAATATCTGTATATCCTGGATTTGGTGGTCAAAAATTTATTAATAATCAATTGAAAAAAATAAAAAAAATAAAAAAAAAAATTGAAAATGAAAAATTAAATATTGATATTGAGGTTGATGGTGGAATAAACGAAAAAAATGCAAAAAAAATTATTAAAGCAGGAGCTAATATTTTAGTAGCTGGTACTGCTTGCTTCAAAAAAGGCAAAAAATTCTACAAAAAAAATATTGAAAATTTAAAAAATTCTCTTTAAAAATGTCTTCTATTAAAATAAGAAATTTTTTCTTACAAAGATTAATAAATAATATTAAACAAACTAAATATTTATTTTCAAAACTTTTTTATAATTCTCCCATATATGGAAAACTAAACTTTGAAGAATCATTTAATAATTTTGATATTAATTTACCAAATTTATGGAAAGGTGATACAGAAAAAACAAAAAATTTTCTTAAATCAAAAATTCCTAATAACAAAAATAATAAAAGTCCCTTTTTTTATTATTTTCATTCATTTGAATTTCTTAATGGTATACAGGAAATTGGAAAAGAGAATTTAAGAATTTATGGCCGCGAATTAACAAATAATTGGATTAACAGCAATAATACATGGAAATCAAAAACTTGGGAAGATTTTATATTAGCTTCAAGAATTTGTAATTGGTTAAAAAATTATAATTTTTTCTTTCATACTTCAGACGAAGTTTTTAAAAAAAAAATTTCTTCTTCAATAATAAAACAAGTTGATCATTTAGTAAAAAATTTTTCTAATCTTAAAAGAAATTCAGATCTAATTAGAATTATAAAAGCACTTATATATACAAGTATTTATATACCTAATAAAAATTATTATTATCAAATAGCTATTTTTAATCTTAAATCTGAACTTAATAAACAAATACTTAAAGATGGCTGTCATTTTCAAAGAAATCCTAAAATACATGTTCAAGTTTTAATGGATCTTTTGGATATAAGAGCAATATTAAATTCAACAAAAAAAAACATTTTTTTTGATTTACAAAATTCGATAAAAAATATGTCAATTTCTTATCGATTCTTCCTGCACAAAGATAATTCATTAGCTAATTTTAACGGAACAGAACAAATTAACTATAAAATATTAAATGATCTGTCAAAAGAAATTCCTAAACCATCTAAAAATCTCAGAGAACTTAATCACGCAGGTTTTCAAAGAATAGATACAAAAAATACAACACTAATTTTAGATTGCGGTGTCCCAAAAAATTATAATGCTACTTATAAGGCTCATTCGTGCACAGGAAGTTTTGAATTAAGTTATAAAAAAAATAAAATAATAATTAACTCTATACCTGGCTTAAATAAAAAAATTAAAAAAAAAACAGCTGCACATTCAACTCTTACATTAAATAATACAAATGCATATAAAATTTTAAAAAATAATCATTTATCAAGAATACCATCTGAAATAAAAGTAAAAAGAATTGAAAGATACGGAGCAAATATAATTGAAATTGAAAACTATAGTTATAAAAAACAATATGAAGCCATCCATAAAAAAATAATTTATATTGATAAAAATGGAACTGATATTAGAGGTGAAGAAAATATTTATTGTCCAATGGAATTATCTTATGATTTAAGATTTTATCTAGACACAAGAATAAAAACAATATTAACTAATAATGGTAAAAATATAGTTTTAAAACTTCCGGATGGTTCTGGTTGGAAATTTATATCTTCTTTAGAAAAAATGAATTTAATATCAAATAGAAGTTTGAATAATAATATACAACCAATTATAAGTGAACACATAAATTTAAAAGGTATAACAAAAGAATTAATAACAGTTGTCAAATGGTCATTAAAAAAATATTAAAATGGAAAAAATAATTTTTCTTTCTTTATTTAGTTTTTTATTTACTTACTTCGGTTTGAAATATTTTAAAAATTTTTTAATAAAAAATAAAATATTTGATATCCCAAATAAAAGAAGCAGCCATAATAAACCAACTCCTAAGGGAGGGGGTTGGATAATAGTTGCTTGCGTTTTAGGAATTATTTTTATTTTAGATCCTTATGATAAAATACCTGCAATTTTAACTATTTTAAGTTTAGCAACTTTATCTTGGCTGAATGATTTAAAAAATATCAATGCATTCATAAGACTTTTTTTTCAAATTATTTCAATTTCTATATATTTTTTTTATTTTTATTTCTCAGGTTTTTTCGATCAAAATCAGTTAATTCACATTTGTTTACTTATAATTATTTTTACTTGGTTTATTAATATTTTCAATTTTATGGATGGAATAGATGGAATTAGTTCAATAATGTGTATTTCAATATTATTAGGAATAATTATTGCCCATATTTTAAATAAATCTGATTATTTTCCTATTTTTGAAATATTAATTATATTTTCCTGTTTTGCTTTTTTATTATGGAATTGGCATCCTGCAAAAATATTTTTAGGAGACGTTGGAAGTATAATTTTAGGTTTTATATGTGCTTTATCTTTATATTGGTTATTATTAGAAGGAAATACATGGCATTGGGTTATATCTTTACCAATGTATTATATGTTAGATACATCATTTACTATTATTAAAAGAATATTAAAAAAAAAAAAAATTTGGCTTGCTCATAAAGAACATTATTATCAAAAAGCTATTTTATCTGGCATGAAACATCAAGAGGTTGTGTTTTTAATAATTTTATTACAAATAATAATAATTTTAACTTGTTATAAAATAAATAATCCATATTTTGTAGTTATCTTAAGTTTTTTAGAAAGTTTAGGATTAATTATTTATTTTTCTTCAAAAAATATAAAGAGTACCTAATATATAATACATGCTTTCTTTTTTTAAAAATAAGGCAAATTTAGTATATCTACATGATATACTTATAACCGCATTATGTTTTAATCTATCGATTTTTCTTAGATTAGGTAATGAATTTAGTTCCTTACCAAGTTCCTTAATTATTAACGGAACAATATTAATTACAATTATAGGTGCTTTTGTTTATAGATTAACTGGTCTTTATAAAGGTATTTGGAGATATGCCTCTATTAATGATTTAATTAATATAATTAAAGCGACTAGTATAACAATTTCTATATTTTTAATTTTAATGTTTGCAACTACAAGATTAGAAAATTTTCCAAGATCCGTTCTATTTATAAATTGGTTTGTTTTAATAATGTCATTATCTGGATCAAGAGCAGTCTATAGGCTATATAAAGATAAAAAAATTTTTTTAAAATCTTTTAAAGATAATTCTAATTCAATTCCAGTATTACTAATTGGAGCAAATGATAGAGCTGAATTATTTGTAAGAGAAATGAGTCGAAATAATAATCCAACACATAAAGTTATTGGAATTTTGGATATAAATAAAAATAGAACTGGAAGATTTTTAAGAGGAATAGAAATATTAGGATCAGTGAAAGAAATTTCAAAAATTATTGATAAATTAGAAAAAGAAAATAATAGACCACAAAAAATTATAATCACAACAAATAACATTGAAGGAAATATAATTCGAGATCTTTTAACCTTTACTGATAAAACGGGAATTTCTATTGCAAGGCTTCCTAAAATTACAGATTTAGAAAATGATATTAATAATGAAAAATTAAAAATTAAACCTATCGATGTTTTTGATTTATTATCTAGACCTCAAGCTTTACTTGATAGAAATGAAATGAAAAAATTTATTTCTAATAAAAAAATTTTAGTATCTGGTGCTGGTGGCACAATAGGTTCGGAATTAGTAAGACAAATTATAAATTATAATCCTCAAGAAATTTTTTTGTTAGATAATTCAGAATATCTTTTATATAAAATTGAAAAAGAAATTGAAGATATAAATCCAGACATAAAAATAAAAGCTTTACTAGCTGATATAAAAAGTCCAAATAGAATTAATAATATATTTAATAATTATAAACCTAACATAGTATTTCATGCTGCAGCTTTAAAACATGTTCCAATAGTCGAAAAAAACCCTCTTGAAGGAATACTAACAAATATTTCAGGTACAATAAATATTGCTAAATCATGTGAAGAAAATAATGTTGATGAAATGGTTTTAATTTCAACTGATAAAGCTGTGAATCCTTTCAGTGTTATGGGAGTAACAAAAAGAATAAGTGAAAAATATTGCCAAAGTTTATCAAAAAATTCAAAAACAAATTTTAAAATAGTTAGATTTGGTAATGTTTTAGGTTCCACAGGATCTGTTGTTCCTTTATTTCAAAAACAATTAGAAAAAGGTGGACCACTTACAGTTACTCATCCTAAGATGAAAAGATATTTTATGACAGTAAGAGAAGCGGTAGAATTAGTTATCCAATCAGCAACTTTAGATAACAAAACAAAAAAAGGAAGTATATTTGTTCTTGAAATGGGTAAACCAATAGCAATTATTGAAATTGCTGAACAATTAATTAGATTAACGGGATTAAGACCAAATAAAGATATTAAAATAAAATTTACAGGACTTAGACCAGGAGAAAAAATTTTAGAGGAATTACATTATAAAAACGAAAGATTTACAAAAACTAAAAATAAATCCATTTTTGTAGTAAGTCCAAAAGTTGAAATATATAAAAAATTATCAGAAAATATTGCGCACTTATTAAAGTTGGCTGAAGAAGGTGAGCTAGAAAAATGTTATAAAATAATGTCAGAAATAGTTCCCGAATATAAAAAAACAAAAATAGAAAATTTACAAAATAAAAGAGTTGTCTAAAAAGATAAAAATAAAAAGAGCACTTATTTCAGTTTTTGATAAAAATAAAATTTTAGAAATAGCTAAATTTTTACAGAGTCAAAAAATAGAAATATATTCTTCAGGTGGAACCTACAAATACCTATATGAAAATAATATTAAAGTTATTGAAATATCAAAGTATACAAATTCACCTGAAATTTTAAGTGGAAGAGTTAAGACTTTACATCCAAAAATACACGGAGGAATTTTAGCAAGAAGAAATCTTTCTAATGATTTAAAAGAATTAAAAAAAAACAAAATTAATTTAATAGATTTATTAATAGTAAACCTATATCCATTCAAAGAAACAATATCTGCAAAGAAATCATTTAATGAATGTATAGAAAATATTGATATTGGAGGACCAACTTTAATTAGAGCAGCAGCGAAAAATTTTGAATTTGTTACTACAGTAACTGATTCAGAAGATTATAAAAAAATAATCAATGAAATGAAAAAAAATAAAAATTCTATTTCACAAAATACAAGGTTGCAATTAGCACAAAAAGCTTTTAATGAAATTGCATCATATGATATAGATATAAGCAACTGGTTTTCAAAAAAAAAAGATGAAAACTTTTTAATACATTCAAAAATTCAAAAAAAATTGAGATACGGAGAAAATCCAAAACAAAAAGCTGCTATTTATAAAAATAATGCATATCCAAATAAAAAAGATTCATTCTTTAACATGAAAATAATTCAAGGAAAAGAACTTAGCTATAACAACATAAATGATATGCAAGCAGGTTGTTTATTAGCTGACGACATAAAAGACCCTTGTGTTGTAATAATAAAGCACGCTAATCCCTGTGGAGTGAGTAAAAATAATAATTTATTAGAAGCATATAAAAATGCATTGAATTGTGATCCTATAAGTGCCTTTGGTGGAATAATAATCATAAATGGAAATATTGATCTAAAATTAGCAAAAGAAATTTCTAAAACATTTACAGAAATAATTGTAGGAAAAAAAATAAGTAAAGAAGCCAAAAGTATTTTTGCAAACAAAAAAAATTTGATTGTTGTTGAAACAAAAACATTTAAACATTTTAAACCACTAAAAGAAATTAAATCCATGTCTGATGCTTTATTAATACAAACACCAGATAATTTTTTTAGTAGTAGAAAAAATTTAAAATTTGTTACAAAAAAAAAACTTAAATCTAAAGAAGTAAAAGATTTACTACTTGCAGAGAAAATTTGTAAATATGTAAAATCAAATGCAATTGT
>CAYOOR010000125.1:0-4400 GCA_964405695.1 uncultured Alphaproteobacteria bacterium | reverse complement strand
GCAAATGAAGCTTCTATCGCTGCAAAATTAGCCTTTGAGTATAAGAATAAAGCATCTATCATACTATTGACAAGACAAAAACTCCCAGTGATTGATCGCAATAAATACACTGATTTCAATGATTTTGAAAAAGGAGCTTATGTTATCAGTGAGTATGATGGCCAAAAATCTAAAATGAGCATATTTGCCTCTGGGTCAGAAGTTTCTTTGGCGCTGGATGTAAAAGAAGCTCTAAAAAATGAGTTTAATATACGGGTTGTTAATTTTGGTTGCTGGGAATTATTTGACATGCAGTCTGAAGACTACAGATCAGATATAATTCATGATTCAAGTTTTAAGGTATCTATTGAAGCAGGGATAACACAAGGATGGGAAAAATATACTGGTAATTGCATGCTTAACACTCTAAATATTGGAATCAATAGATATGGAGAGTCTGCTCCAGGAAAAGATGTTGCAGAGCATTTAGAGCTTACTCTTGAACATATTGTTAAAAAAGTAAGATTAAGATTTAAAAAATAGACACAGATTCCTTCTATTCTATTTCATTTTTATTTTTTCATATTTTTTTTTAAATTTATACACTTTAATTGATAGGATTTAAGTTATTTAGTTAAAGGAGTTATGCATGGCAAAATGGGATAAAAATACTTTTATTGAGAAGGCAAAGGATACGTGCTATCCTCATATATCTAATATTTTAATAGATTTAGTTAATTTTGCCGATGATTCAGCTGATACGATTTCGTGGGGAAAAGGAAAAGATTGTGGAACTATGGTTTATAAGTGCAAGTCAGATGATTTTGGAATGGTACCCCTTTTCCATTTAACGACAAGAGGACAAATTAAATTTCAGCTAAACTACATGCGATCAAATATTGCAAAGAAAGAAATAGTTAGAGATTTTCAGCTTAAATTAGAATCTAACTTCTTAATGGATTTTGATGAAGAAGAGTATCCTGCAGACCTTTTCTATGAAGTTGATGAGTTGTTTAATATTAAGCATGAAGTAGAAAAATTTGAAGATACAATCCAAGGCATTTCGGATAGATTGAAGCAATAACTCATTATATTCTCAAATCTTTTTTTTATTCCCATTAATGTATATTTTTTAGTATTATTATCTGATTTATATTTTCCATTTTTACATGGTGTTACATGTGGGAATAAATATGTTTGTCTATATTAAAAAAAAAGAATTTAAAATGTCTAATAATATCATATTTATAGCTCTATTTTCAATTATCTTTTCACTTGTTACAGGTAATACGTGTGACACTGCGGATGATTATGGAATTATTAATTCTGATACTTTATTAACTGGAGATTTTTTGTCAGATGGTGATGATTATTGGATCACTTTTACGACATCCTGTGAATTTTCAAATATTATTTTATCTACATGCGGATCCTATGCAGAGAATACTGAGAGTGGACTAGAGTATCTAGATACGATACTAGAAGTATATTACGATTCTGAAGATGGGAATGCTTGCGATCTATTTGTTCCGTGGTCGATTGATACTGGTCCCCCCGAAGGAACTGAGTGGTGGAACGATGATCCTTCAGAAGATTCTGGCTTAACTTGCAATACAAATCAAGAAAATTTTGATGGCGAGGAAAATCATGCTGTTCTGGTTATTCCATCATTAGAAGAGCAAGAAGAAGAGATCAAAATTGAACCAGGCACCTATTATGTCAGGATATCTGGTTATCCAGGTCATTCAATTGGAGAGTGGAATTTATATCTTAGTGGAACGGCCACTATATCAGTGATTGTTCAAGATGAGAATTTGGAGCTTCCACACGATCCTTCAGATGGTGCCCCTGGGGGATATATGGATGTCAATCTTGATGCATCGCAATCAATTTGTACAGAACAAATTTCAAGTTATGAGTGGTCTGAAGCAGATATTGTATATGGACCTTATTCAAATCCTATTGAAACGGTCTCAATGGAGCATGGGATTCATGAAATATCACTTCTTGCTACTGATCTTACTGGAATTGAATATGAAGAGAATCTAATTATTACGATTACAGAACCAGATTCTATTCCAATATCTAATGCAGGGGAGGACATCGTTATAACGGTTCCACATGATGGTAGCATGAGTACGTCAGGAGTAACAGTTGTTCTTTCAGGAGAGCTCTCTTTTGATCCAGAAGGAGATGAATTATTTTATGATTGGGAGAATATTGAAGGACCAGATAATGTTTCGCTAAGTAATCCTCAGAGCATAAGTCCAACTTTTAATACTTCTAACCCTCTTGGGTCTAATGATAAGGAATATGAATTTCAGTTAACAACAACTGATATATATGGTGAATCAGATGTTGACAGTGTTCATGTCACGGTCATATCAGAGCAAAATACTACCCCGGTTGCATCATCCCCTAATTTAGATATCACTATTCGTCATGATGGAGATACGCTTACATTTGCATCTGAATCATTCATATTGAATGCAGAAGATTCTTTTGATCCAGATGGAGATGATTTAGTCTTTTATGAATGGCAGACTATTCAAGGAGGGGAACTTCAAACAATATCTAATGTATATTTTCATGAGATAGATTCAATCAGCTATTCTACTATTGATTCAGTGCTTGGACAACATGAATTTAAACTGATTGTTAGAGATCCATATGATGCGATAGATGATACCACGATTACGGTTAATGTTTACCCTGAGCCCAATGAACCACCACAAATTATATTTGATCCATCTCAGGTTGTATATTTTTCATGTGCTGCTGATGATTCTGCCGGATGCTCTCAGCTTCTTTCGCTGAATAGCTATAATGCAACTTATGATCCTGATGGTGATCAGTTTTCATCAAATTGGTATGACAATGAATGGAATCCTGTTTCTTCTCTTCAAACCTTGGATCAAGGCACTTCAACATTTACTTTAGTAGCAACAGATAGCTATAATACTTCTGATACTTTAGATTTTAGCATTGTAATTACTGAGCCAAACGCAACTCCTTCTGCTGTTACATTTGGGATGCAGGATGAATATGAGTCTACTGCTGATTTAGATGCATATTCTGATTCTATTGATACTCGTTATCTCTATGGGTCAGCAATTGATGATAATCATGTTGATAGTGAGCTGGGTGTTTTATGGTCGCTGATAAGCCCTGATGATTTGGTCACTGTTTTAGATTCTTCATCTCTAACTGGGTCATTTATAACAGGTGATATTCTAAATAATGATTATCCTCTATCATTAAATTTTATTTTAACAATTTGGGATCCATTTAGTTGTCATTCAATGAATCCAAACTCGTTTAACGATTTAAATAACAATGGAGAATGGGATGACGGTGAAGAATGGGATCTAATTTGCCCTATTGGTGATGACCCGATGACATATGGAAGTGCGCCACTAGAAGTTTTTGTTCGGAATTACAATACCCCCCCTATTACAGA
This sequence comes from uncultured Alphaproteobacteria bacterium, assembly GCA_964405695.1. Lineage (GTDB taxonomy): Bacteria > Pseudomonadota > Alphaproteobacteria > CAYOOR01. The sequence continues at coordinate 961 of CAYOOR010000125.1, read as the reverse complement.
CTCTAATGATAATGGATCTCTTCAAACGTTACTTGATTCTGAGCCGTGGATAATTCTAGAGGATGTAGATACTCTAATCACATTTAGCTATAATAACTGGGCAGATGTTGGTTTATTTTCTGATAGAGATGATTGCGTGTTTGATGCAATAGATACTTGTTTAGTTGATAATCCTTACCCCGCAGATAGTTTTAAAGTCGTAATTACCAATGGTGAACACTATCACACAGGATACTACTGCGATAGCACCGAAATTTATTACAGCACACTAATTGAATGTCAAGACTATTGCGATTCATGTCAGGCAGATAGTGATATGCTAGTATTAGAAAATAATTATTTTGGAGATATAACAGTTCAATTGCAGATTGATGATCTTAATGACATTAATAATTTAAGTGATACGCTATATTTAAATATGGAGGTGCAACCTGTAAATGATTCTCCTGAAATAATATCCTTTGACAATGGAACTCTTGATTCTATTGGGACTGTTGAGGATAGCTCATTTATTCTTACTTTAAATGATATTACCTTCTATGATATTGAGAATGATCTCAATGGAGATGGGTTGTGCGATGAGGATGAGTGTACTAATATTGAGTTGCTTTTACAAGAAAGTCCAAATTACACGTTCGCAGATGGAGTTGTTAGTCTTACTGAAAATTTCTTTGGCGACTTAGAGGTCGGATTACTTTTAACAGATGGAGAGGAAGTCAGTGAACCATTCTTCATAACGATTCCTGTCCAAGGTACAAATGACATCCCGAACTTAATACCAGGGATGGAAACTATTTATTTTAATGAGGATGTTGATTCTATTTTTTTGAATTTAAATACAATTTTTGAAGATGTAGATGGTGATTCATTAATTTTCGATTCTAGTGATGATGAGAATGATTCATTAATTTTTTATTCTGAAATAGTAAATAATGAGTTGTTGATGATTAGCGCAGAGAAT
>CAYOOR010000124.1:0-2597 GCA_964405695.1 uncultured Alphaproteobacteria bacterium | reverse complement strand
GGAGAATCTCTTGATGAAATACTTGATAAATTATTAGAGGAAGATAAAGCTATAAAACTTTCAAATTTAAATTAATTTATGGACACAATTAAATCTCATTTAATAGAAAAAGCATATTTATTGAAAAAAAATTTTATAGATGTGCCCAAGTTAGAGGCTAGATTATTATTAGCAAAAGTTTTAAATAAAAATTTAAATTGGACTTATTCTCATTTAGAAAAAAAAATTTCAAAAAAAAAAATTTTAGAATATGAAAAACTTATACAAAAAAGGATTAAAAAAATTCCTATGGCTTATTTATTAGGAAATAAAGAATTTTATTCTATACCTTTTGAAGTAGATGAGAATACTTTAATACCAAGACCAGAAACAGAAACTATGATTGATGAAATAAAAAAAAAATATAATAAAAATGATAAGTTTTCTATTTTGGATTTAGGCACAGGCACTGGATGTATATTGTTAACAATTCTTAAAGAATTTAATAATGCAAGAGGTATAGGTATTGATAAATATTTTAAAACATTAAGAGTTGCTAAAAAAAATTGTAAAAAATTTAATTTATCAAAAAAAGTAAAATTTATAAATTTAGATTGGAATGATAATTTTTTTTTAAAAAAAATAATCAATATAAATAAAAAAAAATTTAATTTAATTGTTTCAAATCCCCCATATCTTTTAAAAAGCGAAATTAATAATTTATTACCTGAAGTGAATTATGAACCTAAAAGATCACTGTATGATAATAAAGATGGTTTAAATTTTTACAAAAAAATTATTCCTGTAATTAATTTTTTGTTATCAGACAATGGCTATGCGTTTATAGAAATTAATCCAAAAAAATTTAAAACAATTAGAAAAATATGTTTAGATAATAAAATTTATAATTTTAGTTTTATTAATGATTTGTCTAAAAAAAAAAGATTTATTTTAATTAAAAATTAATAAGCTCCTAAATTATCTAATTTTCTATAAATCAGTTTTTTCTCTTCCATAAATCTTTCAAGCTCATCACCTTTCAACTTTCTTCCTGATGGAAGTTTTAATGTTTGTGGATTTATTCTTATATTATTTTTTAATATTTCAAAATGTAAATGTGGCCCGGTTGATCTTCCAGTAGATCCAACATAACCAATAATTTGTTTTTGTTTTACTCTACCACCTGAGATTTTTGCAAATTTAGATAAATGTGCATAAGCAGTTTTAAAATTATTTGCATGTCTTATTCTAATGTATTTTCCATATGCACCTTTTCTTCCTTTTTCTTCAATTACGCCGTCACCAGCTGCATAAATAGGAGTCCCTTTAGGAGCCCCAAAATCTACACCCCTATGTTTTTTTTTAAAACCTAATATAGGATGCTTTCTTAAACCAAATCCCGAAGTTAAACGTGCACCATCAATAGGCGTTTTCATTAAAAGTTTTTTTGCGCTTTGTCCATTTTCATCAAAATATTCAATAGATCCATTGTCAGACTTAAAACGAAAAAGTTTTAATGATCCCAAACTTTGTAATTCAAGATTTGCATATAAAATTTTTCCAAGATTTTTATTTGATTTATTATATTTAACAAATTCTTCTTCATAAAAAATTTCAAAATTATCGTTTCTCCATATATCTCTTTGGAAATCAACGCTAAAACTAAATATTGCTATTAATTTGTTAATTGTTTTTTTATCTATACCAGCTCTAAGACCAGATAGGTATAAGCTGTCACTTATAAAACCATTTTTTTTTATTAATCTTTTTTCAATTTTTTTGCTTATTATTTCTGCAAAAAAATTTCCATCAATTTTTTCTAAATAAAAATCTTTATTGAATTCAAGAGGTATTAAAATAGAATTAATTTTTTTTTTTTCAGCATTTTCATATTTTATATTTATTACTTTTCCTTGATTAAGATTTTTTGGATTAAAAATTTTTTTAGTTTCTTTTATTACCTCATTTATTTCTTTATTTTCAAAATCAAAATTTTTAAGAATCTTTTCAAAAGTGTCGCCTGATTTAACAGTTATTTTTTCTGTTGGAAACGAGTCTTCAATCCTTTTTTTGACAAGTTCTTCATTAAAATCGCTTTTTTCATAGATTATTTCAGAATTTTCGTTATTTTCGGCATAATTATTATTTTTTTCTTGAATTAATAAAAAAAAACCTATTATTGTTAAAAAAATAGCTAACTGGGTTACAATTTTTTTTAATTTTAGCCCAATAAAAGTGTTAAAAAACATGATAATAATAATAACAAAATAATTGCAATATTACATTGACAAGAAGGTACATTTGGTTATATAAAGTTATTACTTACACGACATTCTGAGGAAATTCAACCTTGTTTTTGAAGGTATGTATGTTGTGCGTTTTTGGAAATGTTAAAACGTTGAAGGGATTTGTAGGCGACGAATTTTGAATTCGATGCTTATAAATCAATATATAAACCTTAAAATTTATATGAGTTATTTAATGAGCGTCAAATTCTTCATAAGTTTTTAACTTATAATTGAGAGTTTGATCATGGCTCAGAACGAACGCTGGCGGAATGCTTTACACATGCAAGTCGAACGAGTACTTTTTACGAGTGGCGAACGGGTGAGTAACGC
>CAYOOR010000123.1:0-11302 GCA_964405695.1 uncultured Alphaproteobacteria bacterium | reverse complement strand
AATTTTTTTAATTACAAAAAAAATTTTAAAAAAATCTAAATTAAAAATTACAATTATTATAAAAATTTATTATTAAAAAAAAAAAAATATATAAAAAACCTATAATAGGAATATCAATTGATACAGGATTTAAAAAAACCTATTCACAATTTCCGTGGTATGCCTTAAGAATTAATTATATAACAAGTATAATTCAATCAAATGGCATTCCTTTAATGCTTCCATCAAATCCAGAATTAGCAGATAATTATTTTAATTTAGTTGATGGAATTCTTCTAACAGGAGGAGATTTTGATATAGATCCAAAAATATATGGTGAAAAAAAAAAAAAAAATGTCAATTTTATAGATAAACCAAGAACTAATTTTGAAATGAAAATGGCTAAAATGGCGATAAAAAAAAATAAACCAATATTAGGAATCTGTGGCGGTCAACAATTACTAAATGTTGCTCTAAAAGGATCTCTAATTCAACATATTGAAAAAACTAAAATTAAACACGAACAAACACAACCAAGAAATAAACCTAGCCATAAAATTAAAATTAATATTAATAGTAAATTATTTAAAATTGTAAAAAAAAAAGAATTTAAAGTTAATAGCGCACACCATCAAGCAATAAAAAAAGTGGGAAATAATCTTGATATTAATGCTATTGCAGATGATGGAATTATAGAAGGTATAGAATTAAAAAAACATAAATTTTTTTTAGGTATACAATGGCATCCAGAATTTTTTATTAGTGAGTTTGATAAAAAAATTTTTAAAGCTTTTATTAAAGCATGTCATTAATTATTTAATTTTGAAAAAAACATTCAAAGTATCAAAACTAATAGCTGATGCAGGTATTTGTTCTAGAAGAAAAGCCGAATTATTAATTAAAGAAGGCAAAGTTAAATTAAATAATAAAATTCTTACAAATATACCTGAAAGAGCTTCTCTTAAAGATTCTATAAAAGTCAGTAATAAAAAAATAAAATTTATCAAAAAAACAAGATTATGGAAATATCATAAACCCACTGGAAAATTAACAACAAATTATGATCCTTTAGGAAGAAAAACTATTTTTGATGAATTACCAAAAACCTTACCAAGAGTAATATCAATTGGAAGACTTGATTTTAATTCTGAAGGACTTTTGTTATTAACTAATTCTGGTAATTTTGCAAGATATCTTGAGCTACCTAAAAATTCATTTTCCAGAGAATATAAAGTAAAAATAAAAGGAGAAATAAATGTAGAAAAATTAAAAAATTTAAAAAAAGGAATAAAAATAAAAAATGTTAAATATAAAAAAATTAAAACCACTATCCTAGATAAAAAAAAAAATTATTTTTGGATAAAAATGAAACTAACAGAGGGGAAAAATAGAGAAATTAGAAAAATAATTAATTTTTTTGGATGGAATGTTTTAGTTTTACAAAGAATAAGTTATGGGCCAATTTTATTAGATAAACTTAAAAAAAATGAAGTGGAAGAAATAAATTTAAATAAATATTTTAAAAAAATAAAATGAGAATAATTTCAGGAAAGTTTAGAGGAAGAAAATTAATAAAATTTAAAAAAGAAAGTATTAAGCCGACTAAAGACAAAACTCGTGAATCTATATTTAACATTATTATTAGTTATTTTAATTTTAAAAATAAAAATAATCTTCCATTACAAGGTTTAAACGTACTAGATATTTTTGCAGGAACAGGAGCGTTAGGAATAGAAGCAATATCAAGAGGTGCTAAAAATGTAACTTTTATAGAAAAATCACGAGATAATTTAAGAATATTATATAAAAATATAGATCATTTAAAAATTAATGAAAAAGTTAAAGTAATAAAAAGAAGTATCAAAAATGTAAAAAAAATTAATGAAAAATTTGATATAATATTTTTAGATCCTCCATATCAAATGGATTTAATATTTAAAAAAACTCTAAAAAAAATACTAGATTTTAAAATATTAAAAAAAAAAACTTTAATTATTTTGGAACATTCTAAAAAAAATTATTATTCCTAAAGTTTTTGAAATTGTAAAAGAAAAAAATTATGGAAATAGTAGCCTTACTTTAATTAAACTTAAAAATAATTAGATTTTAATTTTTTTTTTTAAAAAAATAAAATAATAAAAAAATAAAATAAGAGCTATAAACATTAAAAACGAGCCTAATATATAAGGTGCATTTATTCCTAAAAAATAAAACAAATTTCCTGCAATTAATGGACTTAATATTCTCGCTAAACTACTAACAGATTGAACGGCCCCAAATGATAGACCAACAATATTTTTATTCAAATTCTTTGAAAGTAAGCTATTAATAGTTGGATTACCTAAACCTATTGAAATTCCTAGAATAGCTAAAGAAAAAATTAAATAAGATAAATTTTGTATTGATAAAGTTATAAAAAATAATCCAACGAACATTAAAAAAATACTAGAAATTAAAAGTTTAATTTCACCAAAAATTTTAGTTAACTTACCTATAAAAACTCCTTGAATAATAGCTGCTAATAATGCTGTAAAAGTAAATGCGTAACCTGTTTGTTTTGATGCCCAATTCATTGCTCTTTCTGTCCACAAAGCAAAAGTGGTTTCAAATCCAGCAAAAGAAAAGGTAACTAAAAAAGATATTATTATTAAAAATAAAATTGCTGGAATTTTAAAAAAATTAATTAAATCTTTAAATGAGTTTAAAAAATTTATTGAAATAAATTGATTATTTCTTTTAATTGGTTCTTTTAAAAGAATAAAAGTTAAAAAACAAGAAATAATCGAAATTGTAATTGCAATTAAAAAAGGTAGTTTATAATTTATATTATTAATATCTCCACCTCCAAAATAACCTCCTATGACAGGTCCAAAAACAAAACCCAAACCAAAAGCAGCGCCAATTAAACCCATACCTTTTGAACGATCTTTTAATGAAGTGGTTTCAGTGACATATGCGTTTGCAACTGCTGTAGTTGATGCAAATAATCCTGCAATTGATCTAGCAAATAAAACTAAAATAAAACTATTAGCAAAATATAAAATTAAATATGAAATTGCTGAGCCAAACAAACATAAAATTAATATTTTTTTTCTACCGAAAATGTCACTTACTTTACCAAGTATTGGACTAAATATAAGCTGCATTAATGAATAACTTGCCATTAATAAAGTTACTTCATTTGGATTTGCACCAAAATTTTCTGCATAATAGGGTAAGAGTGGTATTATTATACCAAATCCTAAAAGATTGGAAAATACAATCAAAAACAATGCATTCATATTTAATCTATTTCAAATTAATTGATTTACCTTTATCAATTGCTGGTTGATCAAAAGGATTCAAATCATTTAAATAAGCTAAAAAAACCGTTTCAAGCATAAAATTCATCATTAAATAACCTATTTCGAATTCTTCACATTTACTCAATATTAAAGTTCTATAGGGTTTTTTATATTCATCCAAAAGTTTGCAAACTTTTTTCATTTCAAAATCTAAAAGTTTATTTAAAGATTTTTTTTTTATAAAAGATAATTTTTTTATTTTTGATAACAAATTATTATTAATTTTTATTTGATCCTTTTGTTTTTTTAAAGTTATAAATGTTATTAATTTATCTTTCGGACCTTCCAAAAAAAGCTGTAAAAGTGAATGCTGATCTGTTGCTCCCATTGAATGCAGAGGGGTAAATCCAATATTTTTTTTTCCTAAACTTTCCGCTACCAATTGTTCATGCCAAAATCCAAAATTTCTTAATCTTTCTGTATAAGTTAATAATACAGATATATTTATTTTTGATTTTTGCGCTATAAAATGAATAGCTGCGCCTTCTAATGGAATTTTTTCTTTTTTTTTTAAACATTGATTAAGCATAAATAAAGCTCCTTTTAAAATTTTTTTTATATTTAGTCCTGAAATAGCAGCTGGTAATAAACCTACAGGTGAAAAAGCTGAAAATCTTCCAGATAAATTACTATCAATATCAATAGTATTTATATCAAAATCATTAGCTACTTTTCTTAAAGAACTATCACCCTTTTTTGTAATTATAGTAAAATGCTTTCTTATTTTATTTTTAGGAAATATTTTACTAAATTTTGTTAAAAAAATTAAAAATTGAACCAAAGTTTCATTTGTTTCTCCTGATTTTGAAATAACAATAACACCAGTTTTTTTTAAAACAATTTTTTTAAAAAGATCTTTAAAATCTTGAAAATCTATATTTTCTAAAAAAGTAATTTTAGGAAATTTTGGATGTCTTCCAAAAGTTCTATACGCAATTTGAACAAATGTTCGTCCAGCTTTGCTTGAACCCCCTGTTCCTAAAACAATTACATCTTTAAAATTTTTTTGATGATATTTGGCTAAATCATTAAGATTTTTTTGTTTGAAATTAAAAAATTGATTTAAAAAAGCTAGAAGTTGTAAATTTTTATCTTTTTTTATTTTATCAATAATAAAATTTATTTTTTTTAAAGTTGCTTTCAATAATTCTTTTTTAATCTTAGAATCTAGAAAACAACTATTAAAATTATGTTCCATACAAAAAAAACTAAATATTATCTACATTTTTTAAATTTTTCGGATTTCCTATAATAAGAAAAAAAATTTGTTTCTCATCAAGAATTTTTTTTGATATTTTTTTTATATCTTTTAAAGAAACAGAATTTATATAATCATTTCGTTTTTCAAAAAAATCTATATCTAAACCATCTAATTGTGTATTTAAAAGAATTGAAGCAACCTTTTTATTGCTATCTAGTCTTAAAACATAAGAATTAATTAAATAATTTTTTGCATTTTTTAGTTCCTCTTTCGTCACACCATTATTTTTAATTTTCATTAATTCCTCTCTTATGATTTTAATAACTTTATTAATATTATCATTACTTGTTTGTGCCCCACCAGAAAAAAAACTATACTTATCATATCGATATAAATAAGAATATATAGAATAAACCAATCCTTTTTTTTCCCTCACTTCAGTAGTTAATCTAGAAAAAAAACCACCCCCTCCTAAAATATAATTCATTACATATGCTGAATAAAAATATGGGTCATTTTTAGAAATTCCCTCTCCTGCAAACATAATACTTGCTTGCTTTAATTCTTTATTATGAAAAAAAGTTTTCGAATCAATTTTTTTTATATATTTAGGCACACTTTTTTTTTTAAAATTTTTTTTATCAAACTTTTTAAAATATTTATTTAAATATTTTTTTAATTCATTTTCATCAATATCTCCTGATGCAGATATATATAAATTGTCTATACTTAAATTATTTTTTAAGAAATTAAATAAATCTTTTTTTGTAATATTATCAATATCTTCAATTAAGCCCAAAGTATCATATTTATAAGGATGATTTTGAAAAAGGATTTCTCTAAATAATCTAGAACTAATTGCATCTGGATCTTTATAAGATTGTTCTATTGCTAATTTAATATTACTTTTTATTCTATTGATTTCATCTAATTCAAATTTAGGTTCAGATAAAGCTAAATCTAAAAGTGTGAACGAAAGATTCAAATTTTCTTTTAAAGTATAAAGATCAATATAAAAATTATCATGACTTACACTAAAATTAAGTGTAATTGAATTATCTGCTAATATATTTTTAAATTCTTGTGATGTGAAATCTCCAGCACCTTCATCCAATAAAGATACTGCTAAATTTGCTAATCCTTTTTTTCCCTTTGGATCAAACGCAGAGCCTGTTTTAAATGCCATTTTGATTGCAACTATTGGTAAATTTTTATCATTAACTAACCATGCATTTTTATCTTCGTAATAATTTATTTTTTTTACATTTAAAGCATTTAAATCAGAAAGATTAAAAAATATTAAAAAAAATAAAAAAAAATAAAATTTTTTCATAATTTATTCCTTTACTGGTAATAAATAACCAGTTACTGAACTTTTTTTATTAAAAATTTTTGGAACATAAAGCTCTAAATCTTTTAAAGATATTTTATTAATATCATCAGGCCAATTAATTATTTCTTCCAAAGAATATCCTGTTGTTAGGGCAGAACCAAATATTCTCATTCCCATATATAAGCTATCTTGAGCAAAGATTGTATCATTAACAAATCTTTTTTTTATTTTATTTAATTTTTTACTATCAAATTTTTTTTTTTTTATTTTTTTTAAAAATTAATATAAATGCTTTTCAATTTATTCTAATTTAATATTTTTTTTTGGTATTATACTAATAGTAAAACTAGTATGACCAAAACCATCTGGATAATAATAAGATGCTGCACTCGTTGCCAATTTTTTATTTTTAACAAATTCTTCATATAATAAACCTGTTGATGGGTTACCAAAAATTTCTGAAAAAACTTCTAAAGTTAAAGATTCTTCTTTAGATTTTGTATATGTTGGAACTAAATAATGCCTTTTAAAAACAGGTATCGCAGTATTTTTTGATTTTAAAATAATTTTTCTTGGTGCATGTTGAGTTGGTTCTTCGGTCCAAATTCTTTTTTTAATTTTTGAAGGATTTATAGAACCAAAATGTTTCTTTGCTATGATAACAACTTCATCTAAACTTACATCACCGCATACGACAATAATAGCATTATTTGGTGAATAATATTTTTTATAAAAACTCATAACATCCTCTAAAGTAAGATCTTTTATTTCATGTTCCCATCCTATAATTGGTTTTCTATAAGGATGATTCATATATAACGAAGCATTAATTTGTTCAGTCAATAATGAAGATGGATTATTATCAACTCTTGAATATCTTTCTTCAAGAACTACTGTTTTCTCATTTTCAAATTCTTTTTTTATTAATTTTATATTTTTCATTCTATCAGCTTCGAGAGACATAACTAAATCAAGCTTTGATTTATTAATTAATTGAAAATAGCCAGTATAGTTTTTACTAGTAAAAGCATTTTCTTTTCCTCCATTTCTTGAAACTATTTGTGAAAACTCACCAGGTTATAATTTATCCGTTCCTATAAATAAAAAATGATCTAAAAAATGAGCTATACCTGATTTACCTTCAGGTTCATCAGCCGAACCTACTTTATACCAAATTGAATTAGCTACTGCAGGAACACGGTTATTTTCAATAACAACTATTTTTAATCCGTTTTCTAAAGTATGAGTTTTCGGTTCAAAACCAGCAAAAGCAAATTTAGAAATAAATATAATAAAAAAGAATAAAAAAAATCTCATTTTTAATAATTAAAAAATATAAAAGTATAAATTAGTTTTTTTTAAAATAAAAAAAAGATTTTTAATCTGAATCGCCTTTAGCTTCAAAATCTTGATCTAATGTTTCATTAGATAGATCACTAGACTGATTTAAAATATCATTTAATAATAATTCTTCTTCATTTGATAAATCTTTAGAATTTTTAATTTCAACATCCTGTTTACCAAATCCAGTAAAACTATTTGATTTATTTTTAACATAAATATTTTTTTCACTCAAAACTGTAGTATTAAAATTATAAGAATCGGATGGTACAGATGGTTTTCTTGAAATTCTTTTTTTTCTAACATTAGTATCAATTTGTCTAGAAACATTATTTTCATTAAAGGTATTTAAATTTTCAAAATTCTGATTTTCTATATCATTATTTACATTAGACATTTGATTTAATTGATCATCCTCGTAAATAACCTCATCATTTAAAGTATTATTTTCTAAATCATTATATTCTGGTATATCGTAATTTGTATCATCTTGACCTGTTATAGTGTTTTGCGAGGACTCAATATCAAATTCAGGTGGAATTGCCAAAGGTGGCCCAGATAAAACTGCGTTTTCACTAACTTGATTTTTATCATCTCCTCCTATTACACCACAAGAACATAAAAAAAAGATAGATAAAATAATTACAACTTTTTTTTTAAAATTTGAATAAAAAAACATTTAATATTAAATTTAAGCAATATTATCAGTTTGGCTAGTAAAAATAATATAAATATAAATAGCCGCGCCTATTGTTATATAAGAATCAGCAAAATTAAAAGCTGGCCAGTGATAGTTTCCTATATGTAAATCGATAAAGTCAACTACGGCATTATGAATAAATCTATCAATCAAATTTCCCAGTGCTCCTGAAATTATAAAAATTAATGCAAGACTTAAATTTAAATTTTTCGCTTTTAAAAACCAAAAAAAAATTATTAAGATAATTAATATTGTAATAAATATCATTATTAGATTAATATCAGAAAAATTTGATAACATACCAAAACTAATACCTTTATTCCAAACCGGAACAAAATTTAAAAAATTTGTAATTCTTAAAATCTCTTCATTTAAAAAAATATTTTTTAAAATCCAACTTTTAGATAATTGATCAAGAAAAACAAAAAAAGGTATAGATAATAGTAGTAAAAATTTAAATTTTTGAAATTTTATTAATAACACTTGAACACCTATTGCATAATTTTTTATTATTATTAACTTCTTTTGCTATTACCCAACATCTTTCACATTTTAAACCTTCTGCTTTACAAACATTAACTTTAATATCTTTAAAATCCTTTAAAAAAAATGCATCTTTAGAGATTTTATCAACTAATTTTGTTGATGATACTATAAATAAATCATTTAAATCTTGATTATCTAAATTTTTTGTTTTTTTTGAGATTAATAATTCAACAGAAGCTTCTAAACTAGATCCTAAAAATTTTTTTTCCCTTTTAATTTCAATAGCGCTTGTAACTACTTTTCTAATATCTATGATATTTTCAAATTTTTCTTTTAAAATTTTATTATTCCATTCATCATTAACTTTAGGAAAGTTTCGTAAATGAACACTGTCTTTATTATTAAAATTATCAGATAACCAAGCTTCTTCTGCAGTAAAACATAAAATTGGAGCTATCCATGCAGTTAAAAATTCAAAAATTAGTTTCAAAGTATATCTGCATGATTTTCTTTTTTCGCTTAATTTACCATCACAATACAAACAATCTTTTCTAATATCAAAATAAAATGATGATAAATCATTTGAACAAAAAAATAATAATTCTCTATAAAATTTATGATAGTTATTTTCTCTAATACAATTATTAATAATTACATTTATTTCAAACAATCTATGTAAAATATATTTTTCCAAGTCGGGTAGTTTATTGTAAGAAATTTTTTCTTTATCATCGTAATTTTTAAGATTACCAATTAAAAATCTTAAAGTATTTCTAATTCGTCTATATGTATCAACCTGAAATTTGATGATATTTTCATCAATTTTAATATCTTCAAAATAATCTGATGCTACTGTCCATAATCTTAAAATATCACTGCCGTATTTATTTATGATTTCATTTGGTGAAATAACATTTCCTTCAGATTTAGACATTTTTTTTCCATTTCCATCCACCACAAATCCATGCGATAAAATATTTTTAAAAGGGGCTTCGTTTCTTGTTCCACAGGATTCTAATAATGACGAATGAAACCAACCACGATGCTGATCAGAACCTTCTAAATACAAATCAGCAGGCCAGTTTAAATCTTTTCTTTTTTCTAAAACATATGAATGAGTTGATCCGCTATCAAACCATACTTCTATAACATCTCTTATTTGATAATAATCTTCTTTTCTGTATTTTTCTCCAAGAAACTCAGAGGCATCTAATTCAAACCATGAATCACTTCCTTTTTTTTCAAAAATATTAGCGATATTATTTATTATATTTTTATCAATTAATGGTTCTTTATTTTTTTTATTAATAAATATTGGCAATGGAACACCCCAAAATCTTTGTCTAGATATACACCAATCAGGTCTATCTTTAATCATAGCAGTTATTCTGTTCTTTCCTTTTTTGGGAAAGAAATTTATATTTTTAATTGCATCAAGTGCTTTCTTTCTTAAATTATTTTTTTCCAAAGATATAAACCATTGTGTAGTATTTCTATAAATTAATGGTTTTTTTGATCGCCATGAATGAGGATAGCTATGTAAAATTTTTTTTTTATAAAGAAGTTTTTCATTTTTCTTTAAATGCTCAATTACTATTTCATCAGATTTAAATACATGTATTCCATTTAATAAAGGAACATTATCATAATAGATACCGCTTTCATCAATTGTTTTAGGGATTTCTATATTTTCTTTTTTTGCAAGATTAAAATCATCTATACCATGACCAGGAGCAATATGAACAAATCCTGTTCCTTCATCTTTGGTTACAAATTCTGCATTATATAAAGGAACTTCAAATTTATATCCATAATTATCTAATGGATGTTGACAAATCATACCTTCAAGTTCACTTCCTTTAAATTCTTTTATTTTTTTTATTTTAAGTTCTGTATCTGAAGTTAATTTTTTAATTAAATCATTTGATATTAGAAATAAATTTTTAGAAAAATTTTCCTCAACTAAAGAATATGTAAAATTTTTATTATAAGCTAATGCTCTATTACCTGGAATTGTCCATGGAGTAGTTGTCCATGCTAAAATATTTATTTTTTCTGCTTTTTTTATTTTTAAATTATTTTTTTTTATAGGAAATAAAACATAAATTGCATTATCAGTACGATCTTTATATTCAACTTCTGCATCAGCAAGTGCTGTTTTTTCAACAACTGACCACATAACAGGCCTTGAACCTCTATAAAGTGAACCATCTAACAAAAATTTTCCAATTTCTCTTACTATTTGCGCTTCAGCATCATAAGACATTGTTAAATAATAATTATCCCAATCACCCAATATGCCAAATCTTTCAAATTCCTTTTTTTGAATTTTGATCCAATCTTCAGCGAATTTTCTGCATTTATTACGAAATTCCTTTAAATTAATATTTTTCTTTTCATTACCTTTTTTTCTTAATTCTTGTTCTACTTCCCATTCAATTGGTAATCCATGACAATCCCAGCCTCGAACAAATGCCGCGTCTAATCCTTGCATTTGTTTCGATCTTATAATTATATCTTTTAAAATTTTATTTAAAGCATGGCCCATATGTAAATGACCATTTGCATAGGGCGGGCCATCATGAAGAATATATTTTTTTTTCTTTTTTAATTTATTTCTTAATTTTTTATAAAGATTTTCTTTTAACCATTTTTGCATCAAAACAGGTTCATTTTGTGGTAAACTTGCTTTCATGCTAAAGCTTGTTTGCGGTAAAAAAAGTGTGTCTTTATAATTCATTCTTATTATCTAGTAAATTTTTTAGCTAACAAAATATCTTTCTTTATTTGTTTTTTTAAAAGTTCTATATTACCAAATTTTTTTTCTTTCCTCAAAAAAGCTAATAATTCAACAGATATTTCTTTTCCATAAAAATTTTGTTTAATTTTAAAAAAATGATTTTCAAAAAAAACTTTTT
>CAYOOR010000122.1:0-12978 GCA_964405695.1 uncultured Alphaproteobacteria bacterium | reverse complement strand
TTAATAAAAAAATATTTAGGAACCGTTATACCTTATACTGACAATTATTTTGCGACATTAAATTCAGCAGTTTTTAGTGATGGATCATTTGTTTATATTCCGCCCGGTGTGAGATGTCCAATGGAATTATCAACATATTTTAGAATAAATGCAGAAAATACTGGCCAATTTGAAAGAACTCTTATAATTGCTGATAAAGACAGTTATGTAAGTTATCTTGAAGGTTGTACTGCACCAATGAGAGATGAAAATCAATTACATGCTGCATGTGTTGAATTAATCACTTTAGATAATGCTGAAATTAAATATTCAACTGTACAAAATTGGTACCCAGGAGATGAAAAAGGTAAAGGAGGAGTTTATAATTTCGTTACTAAAAGAGGAGCGTGTAGAGGAAATAATTCAAAAATATCATGGACACAGGTAGAAACAGGATCAGCGATAACTTGGAAATATCCCAGTTGTATATTACAGGGTGATAATTCTGTTGGTGAATTTTATTCTGTAGCAATTACAAATAATTTTCAACAAGCTGATACTGGTACAAAAATGATTCATCTTGGAAAAAATACTAAAAGTACAATTATTTCAAAAGGAATATCAGCTGGAAAAGGGCAGAATACATACAGAGGTCTTGTCCGTATCGGCCCTAAAGCTAGCAACGGAAGAAATTTTACTCAGTGTGACTCTCTTTTAATTGGTGACAAATGTGGAGCTCATACCGTTCCATATATTGAAGTAAAAAATAAAACTGCAAAAATAGAACATGAGGCAACCACATCAAAAATAAGTGATGATCAAATGTTTTATTGTAGACAAAGAGGTTTAGATCAAGAAAATGCCGTTTCATTAATTGTAAATGGCTTTTGTAAAGAAGTTCTTAAAGAACTTCCAATGGAGTTTGCTGTAGAAGCCCAAAAACTTTTAGGAATAAGTCTAGAAGGAAGTGTAGGTTAATTTTATTTATGCTTAAAATTGAAAATCTTCACGCAAATGTTGAAGATAAAAAAATACTTCAAGGAATAGACTTAACAATAAATCCCGGTGAGATTCATGCCATAATGGGGCCTAATGGTTCGGGTAAAAGCACTTTAGCTAATATTTTGTCTGGTAGAGATGGTTATAAAATAACTAAAGGAAAAATAAGTTATCTAAAAAAGGATTTAATGAATCTTGAACCAGAAGAAAGAGCATGTGAAGGTCTTTTTCTTGCTTTTCAATACCCTGTGGAAATACCAGGAGTTTCAGGTATTAATTTTTTAAGAACTACACTTAATAGTATAAGAAAATATAAAAAATTAAAAGAACTAGACGGTGTAAGTTTTTTAAAATTATTAAGAGAAAAAGCAAAACTTCTCAAAATGGATGAAAAATTAATTAAAAGATCAGTAAATACCGGTTTTTCAGGAGGTGAAAAAAAAAGAAGTGAAATTTTACAAATGAGTTTATTAGAACCAAAACTTGCAATATTAGATGAGACTGATTCAGGACTTGATATTGATGCTCTAAAAATTGCAGCAAGTGGGGTTAATAACTTAAAAAATAAACAAAGATCTTTTTTAATAATTACTCACTATCAAAGATTATTAAATTATATTGTCCCTGACAAAGTTCATATTTTATCAGAAGGAAAAATTGTTAAAAGTGGAGATAAAAACTTAGCTATTGAACTTGAAAAAAAAGGTTATGAGGGATTAATTTAACTATGCAGCAAAAAATTATTAAAAACTTTGATATACCAAATAAAAAAATTGAAACTTGGAAATTTACAGATTTAAAAAAATATTTTGAGAAAAATGATTTTAAACCTAAAACAAATTCTTTTAAAAAATCTAATGTTATAAATTCAAATATTCCAAAAAATATTTTTTTTAATCCTAATAAAAATTTTATCATAATAGAAAACGGAATTTTAAAAAAAATTAATATAAAATCTGAAAATTTAGAAATAAAATCATCTAAAAATATTTTTAAAAAAAAAAATATTAAAAATTTTTTAAGAAAAGATTCTTTGTTAGATATTAATGAAACTTTTTTAAATGAAAATATAATTATTACTATAAAAAAAAATACTAAATTAAATAAAACAATAACAATTTTTTATTATAATTCAGAGAATGAAAAAAATATTATTAATAATAAAATTAATATTTTCCTTGAAGAAAATGCAGAAGCTGAAATAAGTGAAATTTTTTTTTCAAAAGAAAAATCTTTTTATTGGAACAATGTCCATAAATATATTGATTTAAAAAAAAATTCAAAACTTAATCATTATAATATTCAGTTAGAAAGTAAAAATGCCTTACATTCATCAATCAATAACGTAAATTGTAATAGCGCATCTACCTATGATAGTTTTATTTTTTCTACTGGAGCAAATTTATCTAGAATAGAAGCTATAAGTTCAATTAATGCAGAAGATATAAATTTTAATATTAAAGGTTTATATTTAGCAAATAAAAACCAACATCACGATATAACAACATTAATGCAACATAAAAAACCAAATAGTAAAAGTAACCAACATATTAAAGGAATATTAGAAGAAAATTCTTCAGGTGTATTTCAAGGAAAAGTAATTGTATCTCAAGATGCACAAAAAACTGATGCGTTCCAATTTAATCAAAATTTATTATTATCTGAAAATGCAGATGTTAATTCAAAACCTGAATTAGAAATATATGCTGATGATGTTAAATGTAGTCATGGATCAACAACAGGTGATTTAGATGAAGAAATGTTATTTTATTTGCGATCAAGAGGATTAAATAAACAACAAGCGAAAAAAATTTTAATAGAAGGTTTTATAAACGAATTATTTGATGAAATTAAAAATGAAGAAATAAAAGAAAATTTATTAAAAACATCAAAAGAAATAATTTAATTATGTTAGTCAGTGCCAATAAAAATAAATATATAGATATAAAAAAAATTAGAAAAGATTTTCCTATTTTAAAAATAAAATCAAACAATAAAAAATTAGTTTTTTTTGATAATGGCGCAAGTGCTCAAAAACCTCAGATTGTTTTAAACAAAATAAATGAGGTTTACAAAACAAAATATGCAAACATTCACAGAGGTATTTATAATTTAAGTCAGCAAGCAACAGAGGAATATGAAGAATCAAGAAAAAAAATTAAAAAATTTATAAATGCTAACAATGAGAAAGAGGTAATATTTGTTAGAGGTGCAACAGAAGGAATAAATTTAATTGCTCAATCATTTGGATTAAATAATTTTAAAAAAGGAGATGAAATTATATTATCGCAAATGGAGCATCACTCAAATATTGTTCCTTGGCAATTAATTAGAAACAAAACTGGTATTAAAATAAAAGTTCTTCCTATAAATAAGAATGGTGACATTGATTTAAATAATTTTAAAAAAATATTAACAAAAAAAACAAAATTTGTTTCAATTCTTCATGTATCAAATGCTTTAGGAACGATAATCCCGTTAAAAGAATTAATATCAATTTCACATAAAAAAAATATTCCTGTGTTAGTAGACGGTTGTCAATCTGCGCCACATATGAAAATAGATATGAAAGATTTGAATGCAGATTTTTATTGTTTTTCAGGTCATAAAATTTATGGACCAACTGGTATAGGAATTTTATATTGTAAAGAAAAATATCATGAAAAAATGCTACCGTATCAAGGAGGTGGCGAAATGATTTCCGAAGTAACTTTTGATAAAACAACCTATCAAGAATCTCCTCATAAATATGAAGCAGGGACTCCAAATATTGTTGGTTCAATAGCTCTAGGAACGGCAATTGATTACGTAAATAAAATTAAAATTGAAAATATTTTTAGATATGAACAAAATCTATTAAATTATGCAACAAATAAAATGAAATCATTGAATGATGTAACTATTATAGGTAATGCAAAAAAAAAAGCAGGAATAATTTCTTTTATTGTTAAGAATATTCACCCTAATGACATTGGGGTTATTTTAGATAATCAAGGAATTGCTGTTAGAACTGGACATCATTGCTGTCAACCTTTAATGAATTTTTATAAAATCCCTGCGACAATAAGAGTTTCTTTTGGATTATATAATACTATAGAAGAAATCGATTATTTTATTGATGCTTTAAAAAATGCAATTAACCTTTTAAGATAATTTATTATTATTATATAATTAAGATATGAGTAAAGAAGTTAAAGATAACATTATAAAAAATCTACATACAGTGTATGACCCTGAAATACCGGTGGATATTTATGAACTTGGATTAATTTATGATTTAAAAATAAAAGCAGAAGGTATGGTCGATATTACAATGACTTTAACTTCGCCAAATTGTCCTGTTGCTGAAATTTTACCTGAACAAGTTAAAAAAGCTGCTAAAAAAGCAAAAGGTGTAAAAGACGTAAATTTAAAATTAGTCTTTGACCCTCCATGGACACCAGATATGATGTCTGAAGCCGCAAAAGTAGAATTAAATATGGGATAAAAAATGAATAAATTAGAAAATATTATTACATTAACAGATGCAGCTAAAATTAGAATTAAAGAAATAATTTCAAATGCTAAAAAAAAATGTGTTGGTATTAGAATAGGTATAGATAATACTGGCTGTTCTGGTCACTCGTATAAAATTAATTATGCAGAAAATAAAAATAAAGGAGATGAAGAAATAATTTTTGATGATATTAAAGTTTTTGTTGACCCATCAGCTACAATGTTTATTTTAGGATCTAAAATTGATTATGTTGATAATGGTATGGAATCTGGATTTATTTTTAAAAATCCAAATGAAAAAGGAAGATGTGGCTGTGGTGAATCTTTTAGTGTTTAATATTTAAAATTATTTTGTCGGGATTAATAATTGTACGAAGAAATAACCAAAAAAATAAAAATTACTGTCAAACCAGAATTTCTTGAGGAACATTCTGATCCTGATGAAAAAAGATTCATATGGGCATATCATGTTAAAATAGAAAACTTTGGTGATGATACTGTAAAATTACTTAGTAGATCATGGACGATATCAGATTCTTTAGGTCGAGTGCAAGAAGTTCACGGTGCTGGAGTTGTGGGAGAAAATCCTATATTAAAACCTGGAAGCTCATTTGAATATACATCAGGAACACCGTTAAACACACCTTCAGGATTTATGATGGGTACATATAAAATGAAAAAAAATAATGGATCAATTTTTAATGCCCATATACCGGCTTTTTCTTTAGATAGCCCCCATGAAAAAGGTTTACAAAATTAAAAAAAAAAATATTTTTAAAGATTGACAAAAATTGAAAAAATAAATAATATTAATAAAATAAAGTATCATAAGCCAACAGAAGAGGAGGCTATGGAAGCTGTAAAGACTTTAATAAAATGGACAGGAGATAATCCAAATAGAGAAGGTTTAATAGATACGCCAAAAAGAGTTGTTAAAGCATACCGAGACTTTTTTTCCGGATACGCTCTTGATCCAAGAGAAATTCTTTCTAAAAAATTTCAAGAAGTTGATGGATATGACGAAATAATAATTTTAAAAAATATTAAATTAGAATCTCATTGTGAACATCATATGGTTCCTTTTATAGGTAATGCTCATGTGGGATACTTACCAAAAAAAAAAGTTGTAGGCCTTAGTAAACTTGCAAGATTAGTTGAATTATTTGCCAATCGTCTTCAATTACAAGAAAAGCTTACCGCACAAATTGCTAATGCAATTGATGAAGTATTACAACCAAAAGGTGTTGGCGTAGTTATAGAAGCATCTCATCTTTGTGTAGCAACTAGAGGTATTCATAAGCCGGACTCTAGAATGGTTACTAGTAGAATGTTAGGATCTTTCAGAAGTGATGAGGCTACAAGAAAAGAATTCCTTTCATTAATAGGAATTAATAAAATTTAAAAGCTAATTTAAAAAAGTTTATAAACTATGGTTTTTCAACCAGTATTATATATTATAGGCTATTTATTATCTGCTCTTTCATTATTATTATGTATTCCGGCTATTGTTGATGCATTTTATAATGATAATCAATGGCAGGCTTTTACATTCTCATCATTAATTTGTTTATTTTTTGGGATAATTTTATTATTAGCAAATAAATCTGAAAATTTTACTATTTCTATAAAACAAGCCTTTTTATTAACTACTTTTAGTTGGATTTTTATTTCATTTTTTGGCTCCTTACCTTTTATATTTTCTGATTTAAAATTATCTTTTACAGATGCATTTTTTGAATCTATGTCAGGAATAACTACAACTGGATCTACGGTATTATCAAATCTTGATTCATTATCCCATGGAATTTTAATATGGCGTTCACTATTACAATGGCTTGGTGGAATTGGAATAGTAGTTATAGCTATTGCTTTTTTACCAATTTTAAAAGTAGGAGGAATGCAATTATTTCATACAGAATCTTCAGATTCATCAGAAAAAGTATTACCTAGAGCAGGGCAAATAGCAAGTATCATTGGAATTATATATTTTTTTCTAACTTTAATTTGCGCCTTTCTACTATATTTTTTTGGAATGAATTTTTTCGATGCAATTGCACATGCAATGACTACTTTGGCGACTGGAGGTTTTTCAACATCAGATATGTCAATTGCAAAATATAATAATTTAAATATTGAAATTGTAATTAGTGTTTTTATGATTCTAGGTTCGCTTCCATTTGTTTTATATCTTCAAATGTTGAAAGGAAATTTATCTTCTTTTTATAAAGATAGTCAGGTGAAATTTTTTTTATCGCTTATTATAATAGCGTTATTTCTTGTTACTTTTTGGACATATCAAAATACAGCAAGTTTTATAAGTAATTTTAGACCTGTATTTTTTAATACAATATCAATTTTTACCGGTACAGGATATACAACTCAAAATTTTAATAATTGGGGGCCTTTTATCATAGTATTATTTTTATTTTTAATGCTTATTGGAGGCTGTGCAGGATCAACAACATGTGGAATAAAAATATTTAGATTACAAATATTGTACCAATCAGCTAAAGTTCAAATTTTTAAATTATTAAATCCACACGGAGTGATGGTAGCCAAATATAATAAAATCCCTATTTCTGAATCAATAACTTCTTCAGTTATGGGATATTTTTTTATGTTTATAATTACGTACATTTTTATAACTTTAATATTATCATTTTTGGGAAATGATTTTTTAACATCTCTTTCTGGTGCTGCAACATCTTTAGCAAATGTTGGACCTGGTTTAGGTAATGTGATAGGTCCAACTAAAACTTTTGTACAATTATCAGATAGTACAAAATGGGTTTTAATAATAGGTATGTTAATTGGAAGATTAGAACTTCTTTCTGTAATTATATTACTAACGCCATCTTTTTGGAAAAATTAATTATATTTATTAGTCACAAAATCTTTAAATTCTTTATCCATACTTTTTTGTAAATTAATTATTAGTCTTTTAATCATATTTTCCATTAATTCATCAATAGCATTTGATCGATCATTAATAGAAAATGAACCTAAAAATGTTTTTTCTCCTTTAACAATTGATAATACTTCTGCAAGTGAATTATTTTTTTTATTTTCAGCTATAACTTTAACTTTGAAATTAATTTTATAAGCTATTCCATTACCAGGCAAAAAAGAAAATTTTTTTTTATGTTCTTTAACAAAACTATCAATTATAGATTCATCTAATATTTTAATTATGATTTCTCCACTTTTTCCCTTTAAAATTATATTTTGATTTGCCCATTCTTTAATTTCTTTATCAAGATTAGTTTTGACTAACAGTTGAGAACTTGTTGTGTAATTTTTATAATTAATTTTATTTTCAAATTTTATTGTAGATAAATCTAAATATATTTTATCAATTGAAATTAAATTTTTTGTAAAAAATATAAAAAATAAAAGTAAAAGAATTACTAATTTTTTAAAAAAAAAATATTTTTTTAAGTTATAAATTATTTTAAACACCAATTTAAAATAGCTTTTTGAGTATGTAATCTATTCTCAGCTTCATCCAAAATAACTGATTTTGGATGTTCGAGTATATTTTTTTCAATTTCTTCGCCTCTATGTGCAGGAAGACAATGCATAAATATAGATTTTTTTTTTGTAATTGATAATAATTTATTATTAACTTGAAATGATTTAAGTAGCTTTCTTTTTTTTTCTGAAACATTCTGACCCATAGAAAACCACGTATCTGTCATAATACAATCTACATTTTTACATGCTAATTCTGCAGAATTATAAATTTTTATATTTTTAATATTATTTATATTTTTCATTTCATTTTTTTTAATTAATTCTTTTGGACAAGCTAAATTTAAATGAAAACCAAAAATATGAGCAGCTTGAACCCAGCTTCTACAAACATTATTAAAATCACCACACCAAGTAAAAACTCTTTTTTTGTTAATTATACCTATATTTTCTTCAAAAGTCATAATATCAGCAATTAATTGACAAGGGTGTGTTTCATCAGTAAGACCATTTATAACAGGTATATCGGAATAATTAGCTAATTCATATAATTTTTCAGCTGAAGACGTTCTATATACTATAATATCCAAATATCTTGATAAAACTTTTGCTGTATCAGATATTGTTTCTCCTCTCCCTAAATGAGTCTTTTCTTGTTCAAGTATAGTAACGTTACCTCCTAACTGATACATTGCTATTTCAAAAGAAACTCTTGTTCTTGTTGATGGTTTCTCAAAAATTAAACCAAGCGTTTTCCCTTTATAGGTATCCTGTGCTGAGGTAATACCTTGTTTAAAAGATTTTGATAAATCTATAATATTTCTTAATTCAACTTGATCTATTTGATTTAAATCAAGAAAATGTTTTACATTTTTTTTCATATTATTTTTTTAATTCACCACAAGTTTTTTTTATTATTTTAATAGCAATTATAAGATCTTTTCTAGAAATATTTAATGGAGGTAAGATTCTTACAACATTATCACTAGCTCCTACTACTAACAAACCATTATTTCTTAATTTTTCTATAAACAAAACATTATTAATTTTACATTTAATACCTAACAAAAGACCCATACCTCTAATTTCTTCAATTAAATTATTAAAATTTTTTTTTATTTTTTCTAATTCTTTAATAAGAAAAATAGAATTTTTATTTATATTACTTAAAAATTTTTTATTTGAAATGATATCAATAACTTTATTTGCTACTGCACAAGCAAGAGGATTTCCTCCAAAAGTAGAACCATGGCTACCAAAATTCATACCTTTAGATATTTTATTTGTTAACAAACAAGCGCCTATTGGAAAACCTCCACCTATTCCTTTAGCTGTTGCAAGTATATCCGGCTTAATTTTTGACCATTGATATGAAAAAAATTTTCCTGTTCTTCCCATTCCACATTGGACCTCATCAAAAATTAATAATATTTTTTTTTTATCACATAAATCTCTCAAACCTTCCAAGCATTGATTTGGAATTACTTTGATTCCTCCTTCTCCTAAAATAGGCTCAACCATAATTGCAGCTGTTTTACTATCAATAGCTTTTTCAAAAATTTTATGATCTGCAAAATCAACTGAAACAAAACCATCAACCAAAGGCTCGAAGCCTTTTACCATTTTTTTTTGCCCAGATGCAGAAATAGCTGCAATAGTTCTGCCATGGAAACTTCCTTTAATTGTTATAATTTTAAATTTTTTTTTATTTTGAAAAATTTGAAAATATGCTCTAGCTATTTTAATTGCTGCTTCAACTGATTCAGCTCCGGAATTACAAAAAAAAACTTTATCTGCAAAAGTAAGTTTTGTTAATTTTTTTGCTAAAATTTCTTGCTCTTGTATATGAAATGCATTTGAAGTATGCCAAATTTTTTTTGATTGTTTAATTAATGTTCTAACTAATTCTTTATGACAATGTCCAAGAGAATTAACTGCTATACCACTGGCAAAATCTAAATATTTCTTACCATTCTTTGTAATTAGATAAGAACCTTTTCCTTTTTCAAAAGAAAGATGAGATCTTTTATATGTAGATAAAACTGATGATTGCATTATTCATATTTTAAGTTCTTAACTTATATCCTGATTTAAACATTTTATAAACTAAGTAGAATAATATGGTATTTAAAACAACACATACAATGATTCCATTGATAATAGGAACATCAGAATATCCAATAAATCCTGCTCTAAAACCATCAATAAAATAAAATATTGGATTATATTTAGCTATATATTCTAAAATTAAAGGTAGTTTTTCAATAGAATAAAATGAACCAGATAAAAAAGTTAATGGCGTTATAACAAATGCAGTCAATCCCGCCATATGATCAAATTTTTCACTCCATATCCCACCCATTATACCAAGTAAACTTAAACACAAGGATCCTGAAAAAGAAAAGAAAATAATATAAAGAAAATTTATGAATTCCATATCTACAAAAAAATATAGAACTATAGTGCTTGCAAGACCAACTACCAATCCTCTGGCAACACCTCCAAGACTAAGGGCAACTGTAAGTTCTAGACTGGAAAGAGGAGGTAAAAGTAAATCAACTATATTTCCCTGAACTTTAGCAATCATAATTGAAGAGGTTGTATTCATAAATGCATTCTGCAAAATTTGCATCATAATTAATCCTGGAACAAGGAATTCAGGATAATTTACACCACCTATAACAAAATCATCTCTATCAATAACAATTAGAAAAACAGTTAGAAACAAAACATTAGTAACAACTGGTGCTAAAACTGTTTGATAAAAAACTTTAAGAAATCTTGCAGTTTCTTTATGAAATAAAGTCCATAAACCTAACCAATTTGTAGAAGAACTATTAAATTTAGTATTAAACATTTTTTTTTATTTTTTTATATATCAAATATAATTAGTTTTTTATATGAAAAAAAGAATACCAAAAAAAATTACATTAGATTATTTAGAAATATCAGCAATAAAATATTTAGAAAAATATTCATCATCCGAAAAACAGTTAATTAATATTCTAAAAAGAAAAATAATTAAATCCTGTTTCTTTTATAAAATTAATCCAGAGGAAAAATTTATACTTATTGATAATGTAATAAATAAATTAAAAAGTATTGGATTAATTAATGACAAAAAATTTTCTGAAAATAAAGTTCTCAATTATGTATATAAGGGTTATTCAAGAAAAAAAATATTTTTCAAATTAAAACAAAAAAATATATCTGATGAAAACATTAATAATGCTATTAAAAATTTGAATAAAAATTTTTTTGATTATGAATTGGCATCTGCAATAATTTTTGCAAAAAAAAAAAATTTTTTATCTTTTAAAAAAAAAGACCAGAAAGAAAAGGAAAAAAAATTAATAAAATTATCTCAAGCTGGTTTTAATTATGACATTTCAAAAAAAATAATAAATATTAAAAACGAAAAAGAACTTCTAGATTTAGAAAAATTTGCAAATGAAGGGTTTAGCTAATCATCTTCAGAACCAGCTGTAAATTTTCTTATTTTTCTTCTTTTTTTAATTATTTTTTTTTCTGTTTTTTGATAAGAAATAGTTCTTTGTGGAAAAGGTATTTCAATTCCATTTTTATCAAAAGCTATTTTTATTCTTCTATTAAATTCTCTCCTAACTAACCATTGTTGTTTATGAACTGTTGGTATTCTCCCTTTAATAATAATTGCTGAATCTTCAAATTTATCTAAGCCAAATACTTCAATTTCTCCATTAATTTTTGTTTTAAAATCTTTATCTTTTTGTAATTCTAAACCAATTTTTTCTATTATTTCAATAACATTATCAACATCTTCATTGTAAGAAACTCCTAATTCAAAACTATGATAATCTTGATCTTGAGTTATATTTTTTACTGTTTTTACTTCACTAAAGGGTACAACATGTAAGTGCCCATTAACATCTCTTAATCTAACAGTTCTTATTGTTATGGCTTCAACTCTACCAGAATGGCCCGCTACTTCTACAATGTCACCAATTGTGATCTGACCCTCTAAAATAATAAATAAACCAGTTATAATATCCTTAACTAAAGTTTGAGCTCCGAAACCTACGGCTAAACCAACAACTCCTGCTGCTGCTATTAAAGGACCAATTTCAATACCTAGTTCAGCCAAAATAAGCATTATAGTGACTATTAAAATTGCTATAGAAATGAAATTTTTTAATATTCTAAAAAGAGTATCTATTCTTTGAGTTTGCGCTTCATTTTTTGAACCTTCTAAATTATTTAATTTTTTTTTTATTAATGAAGAAATGCCCTTCCATCCAAAAAAACTAACAATCAATATTACAAATATATTTATAAAATTTTGATACGAATCTTTAAATATATATAAAAAAGACAGGTCCATTTATTTAAAAAAATAATACAAAAAAGTATTTCCAATATATTATAATGAACTATATAAATTCAATGATGTTTTTGTTTTTAAAATGTATTTTAATAAAAAAATAATATTAATTTTTTTGATTATGTTTTTTAGTTTATTTAAACATAATACAATTAACACTCGTGAAATTCCTGGGTCAGCCTATGATTTTACCTTTACTGATATCGATGGTAATAAATTTCCTTTATCGCAGTTTAAAGGCAAACCACTATTAATTTTTAATTCAGCATCAAAATGCGGATTTACATCCCAATATACAGGTATTCAAAAAATACATGAAGATTATAAAAAAAAAGGTTTAGTAGTTATTGGAATACCATCAGATAACTTTAATCAGGAGCCTGGTGATGAAAAAGATATAAAAAAATTTTGTATGGTAAATTTTAATATTACTTTTAATTTAACAAAAAAAAATAATGTCGTTGGAGAAAATGCTCATCCTCTTTTTGAATGGTTAAATAAAAATTACAAAGCTAAACCTAAATGGAATTTTTATAAATTCGTTATCAATAAAGAAGGGAAACTTGAAAAACATTTTTCATCTATGGTCTCACCTTCATCTGAAAATTTAACATCTACGTTAAATAAAGTTACAAATTAATTTATAATAAAACACAGTAAATATGGTGCGCCCG
>CAYOOR010000121.1:0-11713 GCA_964405695.1 uncultured Alphaproteobacteria bacterium | reverse complement strand
ATGACTAAAGATAAGTATATAAAAATTTTTGATACAACATTGAGAGATGGAGAGCAATCTCCAGGGGCATCAATGTTTATTGATGATAAAATAAAAATAGCAAAAGCGCTTGATATGATGGGTGTTGATATAATTGAAGCTGGTTTTCCAGTTGCATCAAAAGGAGATTTTGAATCTATTGAATTAGTTTCAAAAGAAATTAAAAATTCTGTTGTTTGTGCTCTTGCAAGAGCTAAAAAAAAAGATATTGATGTTGCTGGAGAGGCTATTGCCAAAGCAAAAAAATCTAGAATTCATACATTTATAGCTACAAGCAAACTTCATATGAAATATAAATTAAAAATGAGTGAAAAGCAGGTCCTCGATCACATTAAGTCTAGTGTTAAATTGGCTTCTAAATATACAAATGATGTTGAATGGTCATGCGAAGATGCATCAAGATCAGATAGAAAATTTTTATATCAATGTATTGATTTAGCTATTAAATCAGGAGCAAAAACAATCAATATACCGGATACAGTTGGATACTCTATACCTTTTGAATTTTCCCAACTTATTAATGATATAAAACAAAATGTTTTAAATATAGATAAAGCAATAATATCGGTTCATTGCCATAATGATTTAGGATTGGCAGTATCTAATTCTTTATTTGCAATTGATGCAGGAGCTAGACAAGTAGAATGCACAATAAATGGTTTAGGAGAAAGAGCTGGAAATGCTTCGATGGAAGAGATTGTTATGGCCATTAAAACAAGAAATGATTTATTGCCATATAAAACAGGAATTCAAACTAAGATGATAACTAGAACATCAAGATTAGTCTCTAATATTACTGGTTTTGATGTACAACCAAATAAAGCAGTAGTTGGTGCAAATGCATTTGCACATGAATCAGGAATTCATCAAGATGGAATGTTAAAAAATTCAAATACTTATGAAATAATGACTCCGGAATCAGTAGGTTTAAAAGAAACTAAATTAGTTTTAGGTAAGCATTCTGGCAAACATGCTTTTAATGTTAAACTTCAAGAATTAGGTTATAAAATAAACAAAAAGAATATTGATAAAATTTTTAATAGTTTCAAAGAATTAGCAGATAAGAAAAAAGATTTATACGAAGAAGATATAATTGCTTTAGTTGAGGATGAGATTATTAGAGTTAATAATCATATTAAATTTATTTCTTTAGATGTTCATTGTGGATCTACAGGGTCGCAAAAGGCTGAATTAGAAATTGAGATAGATGGTTTTATTAAAAAAATTTCATCTAATGGACAAGGCCCAGTAGATGCAGTTTTTAATTGTATAAATAAATTAGTTCCTAATAAGGCTAAATTAAGTTTATATCAAGTAAATGCCATAACTAAGGGAACAGATGCACAAGCAGAAGTTACTGTTAAATTGGAACAAGATGATAAATCTTTTGTTGGAAAGGGAGCAGATATAGATACTTTAGTCGCATCAGCTAAAGCATATCTACATTCATTAAATAAAATTTTTATAAAAAATGATAGTAAATTTTCAATTAAAGTATTAAATGCATAGATTAACAAATGATTAAATTTCCAAAAATAAATCTTAATTGGTCATCAGATATGGCAATTGATTTAGGAACTGCTAATACATTAGTATATGTAAAAGGAAAAGGTATATTATTAAATGAACCATCAGTAGTTGCTATTACTGATACTAATGATGGAAAAAAAGAAGTACTTGCTGTTGGAAAAGAAGCAAAAACAATGGTTGGAAAAACTCCCGGAACTATTAAAGCTATTAGACCTTTACGAGATGGTGTTATTGCTGATTTTGAAATAGCTGAAGAAATGATAAAATATTTTGTTAGAAAAGTTCATAATAGAAAAAGTTTTGTTAGTCCAAAAATAGTTATTTGTGTACCTTCGGGAGCAACTCCCGTTGAAAAAAGAGCTATTCATGAATCAGCAGAAGCAGCGGGAGCAAGAAGAGCATATTTAATTGAAGAACCAATTGCTGCAGCAATAGGTGCCGGACTTCCTATACAAGATGCAAGAGGTTCTATGATTGTTGATATAGGCGGAGGAACAACAGAAGTTGCTATTTTATCTTTAGGAGGAATTGTTTACACTAATTCTGTTAGAGTTGGAGGCGATAAAATTGACCAAGCAATTGTTGATTTTATTAAAGATAAATATAATCTTCTTTTAGGTGAAGCTTCAGCCGAATATATAAAAAAAGAATATGGTTCTGCAATGGCTACAAGAGGAATGAATGGACATAGTTTTCATATTAAAGGTAGAAGTTTGCACGATGGTATTCCTAAACAAATTAAAATTGATAGTCTTCAATTATGTGAAGGATTGTCAAAACCTGTAAATACTATAATTGAGGCAATTAAAGTAGCTCTTGAAAATGCTGATCCAGAATTAGCAGCTGATATTGTTGATACCGGAATATGCATTACTGGAGGTGGAGCATTGTTAAAAAATTTAGATGGTGCTATAAAGAAATCTACTGGTTTGCCAGTTTCAATAGCTGATGATCCTTTAAATTCAGTAGTTTTGGGTTGTGGCAGATGTTTAGATAATTTAGAGAAAGTTAAAAGTTTGTTAACTTCTGCTTATTAAACGTTTATTTTTTTAATTTTTTTTTATATCATTTTGTTATATGCAAATTGGTATTATTTCATCTAAGATAAAAAAAAGTAAAAAAATATTTTCAAATTATTCAATTATTTTTTTTATTTTTCTTTCAATTTTATTTATTGTTTTACATAAACAAAATTTAATTAGTTCAAAATTAATTAGTTCCAAAATATTGAGTTCAATTTTATTTACAAAAAATATTTTTTTTTCATCTTTACCTAAAATAAATAAAATAAAAGAAAATTTTAAATCCAAAGCAGATTTGATTGAGCAGAATAACTATTTAAAAGAACAAATTGAGCAAAGTAATTTGTTTAAATTAAAATCTCAAAAATTAGAAATAGAAAATAATATTTTAAGGAAGGAGCTATCATTATTACCCCCAATAGAAGATAATTATATTTTTGTTAAAGTGATTGAAGATATTCAATCATTATACTCTAAAACAATTATTGTAAATGCAGGAGAAAATATGAATATTAAATTAGGTGATGCCGCATTTACATCTAAAGGTTTAATCGGAAGTGTTATAGAAGTATATGAAAAATATTCTCGTATTCTTTTAATAAGCGATATTAATTCTAAAATTCCAGTTAGAATAGGTGAAAATAATGTTAAAGCTATTATTACTGGAAACAATACTAACAAAATAAAATTATTATATATGAAAAATAATATTGATATTTTTGATGGCGATATAGTTTATACATCAGGCGACGGTGGATATTTTAATCCAGGTATACCCATAGGCGTTTTGATTAAAAATAATTTAACAGAATATGTTAAGCCTCTTAATGATTTGTATCAAATTCAATATGTTAATATTTATATAAACCAATTTAAAAATTTTTAAATGTTACATGATATTAAATATTATTTAAAAATTGCATTCCCAACTTTAACTTTAATTTTTTTTATTTTTTTTAATTTATTTCTTTCAAATAAAATTAATTATTCAGGCCAATTATTCGTTTTTCAAGCAATCTTTTTTTGGTTAGTTTATTCTCCTAAATCTATTCCACTTTATATAATTTTTATTATTGGATTAATTCAAGATATTATTTTTCTTTTACCAATAGGAACAAGCTCTTTAGTATTTATATTTCTTATTCTTGTATTTGAAAAATATAATAAATTTTTATTAGAACCATCTTTTTTCGAATTACAAATAAGTTTTTCAATTTTTTTAGTTATCGGAACTTTTTGTTTTTGGATTGTTAATTCAATAGTTAATTCCTTTATTTTACCATTTAGAATGGAATATTTGTATGAAATTATTTTTAATATAATTATTTTTCCATTAAATTATTACTTTTTGTATTTATTATTTAAAAAATTAAATTTGGATAAGATTTATAAAAAAAATGTATAAGTACCCAAATATTGATAAACTTTTATCTAGAAGAACTTTTTTATTAAATTTAGGTAAAGGTGTTTTATTCACTTCATTATTTGCACGTTTAGCTTATTTACAATTAATTAAAACAAATGAATTTAAAGTTTTAGCAGATAAAAATAGAATAAGCTTGAGATTGATTTCACCATCTAGAGGAAAAATTTTAGACAGAAATAATCAAATTTTAGCTTCAAATATTAATAGTTATAATTTGTATATTCATAGTGTTAAAAATATTGATGAATTCCAAACAATTTTAGAAAAAATAAATAAAATTATTTTTATAAGTAATGAGGAAATTAAAAATATTTTTAGTATTTTTTTAAATCAAAAAAAGAAAGATTTACCAATAATTATTAAAAAAAATTTAAAATGGAATGAAGTATCATCTATTAGTGTTAATTCATTAAAAATTCCAAATATTTTTATTGATCAGGGAATCAGAAGACAGTATCCATATGATAATATAGGAGCTCATATAATTGGTTATATATCACCACCCGATAAAAAAGATATAAAAAAAGAACCCTTATTAGGAATGCTAGATATAGATATAGGAAAATTTGGTATTGAAAAAAGTTTTGAAAAAGATTTAAGAGGATTTCCTGGTACTCGACATTTAGAAGTTAATGCATTTGGAAGAGAAATACGAGAAATAAGAAAAGAAAAAAGTATAAATGGTGATGATATTAGATTAACAATCGATATTAATATGCAAAAATACATTAATTCTTTATTAAAAAATAAGAATGGTTCAATTGTAGTTATAAATGTTAAAAATGGTGAATTATTAGCAATTGAATCTTCACCAAATTTTGATCCAAATTTATTTACTTCATTTATATCAAAAAAAGATTGGGATGCTTTAATTAAGGATCCAATGTCACCATTAGTAAATAAATCTATAGCAGGTGAATATTCGCCTGGTTCTACATTTAAATTAATAGTTTTATATTCTGCTTTACAAAATAATGTATTTAAAATAAATGACAAAATAAAATGTACTAGTAAATTAAATTTTGGTGATAGAAATTTTTATTGTTGGTGCCATAAAAAAAAAATAGGATGTTGGGCCGCTGAAAATCATCGAAGAAATGTTAGTCCAGAATTAGCTATAGCACAATCATGCGATACATTCTTTTATGAATTAGCAAAAAAAGTTGGAATTGATAATATTGCAAAAACAGCAAATCTTTTTGGTTTAGGAATTAAAAGTGATTTAGGTTTGGAGAGTGAAAAAACAGGTTTAATACCAAATAAAAATTGGAAAAAGAGAGAAAATAAAAGTAAATGGCAAATAGGAGAAACTATGATAACAGGAGTTGGGCAAGGATATATAACAACAACACCTTTACAGTTAGCACTTATGACTGCAATCATTGCAAATAATGGTAAAAAAGTATTTCCTTCTATTTTTAAAAATCTTAAAGAATTTGAAAAAAGAGATGATAATGACGAAATTAATGATCAAGAAGTAAATAATGAGAACTTTTTTTCTTTAATAAAGAAAGGTATGTTTTCTGCAGTCAATAAATCGTTTGGTACTGCTTATAAGTCAAGACTATCTAATCCAATTTTTGCTGGAAAAACAGGTACTGTTCAAGTTAGAACGATTACAGAAGCTGAGAGATTTGAAGGAATTATTCCAAATAAAGATTTGCCATTAAAACAAAGAGATCATGCTTTATTTGTTGGTTTTGCTCCATATAAGAACCCAGAAATAGCTCTTTCTGTTGTTATAGAACATGGAGGAAGTGGATCTAAAATTGCAGCTCCAATAGCAAAAAAAATTTTTAAGAAAATATTTGTTTAAAATGAATTTCATTATTTTTTTAAATAAAACAAAGTGGTTATTTATTTTAATTATATTAATGATAACTTTGATTGGTGTAGCATTGCTATACTCTGTAGCTGGAGGCTCATGGGAACCTTGGGCGTTTAATCAAATAATAAGAATATTTATAGGATTATTTTTTTTGTCTCTAATATCTTTAATTCATATTAAGAATTGGTATAAATTTTCTAACCAATTGTATTTACTATGTTTATTTCTTATAATTTTAACTCTTTTTATGGGTAAAAAAGTAAGTGGAGCAACAAGATGGATAGATTTTTATCTTTTCACATTTCAACCGGCAGAATTTACTAAAATTTTTGTTTTACTTGCGTTGGCAAAATATTTTCATTCAATAAAATTACAAAGTCATGACATAAAACAAAAAATTTTTTTTCCATTATTTATATTATTAATACCAGTTTTTTTAATTTTTAGACAGCCTGATTTAGGTACTGCTCTAGTAATTTTTTTTTCTGGAGTTATCGTTTTATTTTTGTCAGGTGTTAATTTTAGAACTTTTATTCTTTTTGGTTTTTCAGGTTTATTAACTTTACCATTATTATGGACAGTTTTAAAAGATTATCAAAAATCACGTATTTTAAATTTTTTAGATCAACATAGTAATACTTTAGGAGCAAATTATCATATCACTCAATCAAAAATTGCTTTAGGTTCTGGAGGTTTTTTTGGAAAAGGGTATCTTGAAGGTACACAAAGTAATTTAAATTTTCTTCCAGAAATGCAAACAGATTTTATTTTTGCGGTATTAGGGGAAGAATTTGGCTTTTTAGGCATTCTTATTTTGTTTCTTTTATATTTTATATTAATAGTTTGGACAATAAAAATAAGTTTAAATTCTAAAAATTATTTTTCTAAGATTTTTGGAATTAGTTTTATAAGTTCATTTTTTTTAGTTACGTTTATTAATATAGGTATGGTAACAGGATTATTACCTGTTGTCGGCGTTCCCTTACCTTTATGTTCTTATGGAGGATCTGCTATTATTTCTAATTTTATAGGTTTTGGAATTATATTAAGTGGATATAATTATCGTGATTATAAACTTCATAATATCTGATTTAATGGGCGATTAGTTCAGGGGTAGAACAATGGATTCTTAATCCATGTGTCGGGGGTTCGATTCCCCCATCGCCTACAATATATATTTTTTCAATTAAAAAATTTTAAAAATTAATAATTATTGATATTATTAATATTATGATTGATAAAGAAATATCTCCAACAATAGAACAATCGTTAAAAATGATTGAAGATAAACTTAAAGATAAAAAAGGAAGTGATAAAACGAAATCATCTTCAACTAAAATTATAAGTAAAGATCAATCATTATCAAATTTATTTAAAAAAAAAATAAATTTAAAAAAAGTTAAAAAAAAAAATCTTGATGATGAACCATTATTGTTAACGAATAAAATTGAAGATAGTGGCAAAACTTTGAAAAAGAAAAAAAAGAAAAATAAACAAAGAAATGTTCAAATTAAAGAAAAATTTAATATTAAAAAAGAAAAAATTAATGAAAATATGTCAACTATAAAGGATTATAAAAATTTAAATAAAACTAGCGACTTAGCTGTAATTATAAAAAAAATAAAGAATATTAGAGATAAAAAATTGAAAATTTATAACAAGAATAAATCAAAAAAAATTTATAAAGAAATAAAAAAATTAAATGAAGCAATAGACTTATCTGAAGATCTTTTTAAAAAAGAATTATTAGATTTATAGGTATTAAAAATAAGTTTTTTTTTATTTTTTTTTTATTACCTATCTTGAAAAATTTTTTTTTTTTAATTTTCTCCATTCCCACGGAAAGATAAATTCTCCTGACCAAGCCCCAGCTTTAACTTTTTTAGCATCATTCTCAGTATTTTTATATTTTTTTGACATATAACTAAATGCATTACCAAAAAGAACCATATTTTCATTAATATTTAATTTTCCTATATAGCAAGTTGCTAACCATCTTTTGTAAGGATCTTTTTTCTTAGTTACACAGCGAATTTTTTGATTAGAGATAATTGTTGATAAATTTTTTATAGCTTCTTCACCACATTTATATTTAATTTCATTTTTTTTACATGTTTGTTTTTTTTCAAATGCATCTATATCTGAAAATCTTATTTTTTCGTTATTTATTTTTATACTATCACCATCATGTATTATAGGTTTACCAATAATTTCTTTTGATTTAAGTTCTGATTGAAAAAAAATTAAAAAGAAAAGAATTAATAAGTATTTATTCATCAAAAGATAATAAAGAATTTGTTTCAATTTCAATATTATTTCTTCCCTTTAAATTTGTAAGTTCAATTAAACAAAGGAAAGCTATTATGTTTGTTTTTGTTTTTATTAAAAGTTTAATAGCTGCATTTGCAGTTCCACCAGTGGCTAATAAATCATCAATTAAAATAATTCTTTTATTTTTTAATTCTTTTCTTTTTTGAATTTCTAGACAATCTTTTCCATATTCTAATTTATAATTATATGAAATAGTCTCACCTGGTAATTTACCTTTTTTTCTTATCATAATTACATCACATCCTAATTTATAACCAATAGCAGATGCAAAAATAAATCCTCTTGATTCAATTCCAGCTAAAACTTGCGGTTTGTATTTTTTCACTAAGTTAGAAAATTGGTTAATTGTTTCTTTCCATATTTTAGCATTAGCCATTAATGATGAGATATCATAAAAAAGTATACCTTTTTTAGGAAAGTTAGGATGTGTATCTATATGCTTTTTTAGATTTATCAAATATTATTTAACTAATAAAAAATTATTTAGTTTTTAAATATTCGATGACATCAAGCCTATCTTGTTCTTTTTTTAGACCTGGATATAACATTTTAGTACCTTTGTACATTCCTTTTGGATTCTCTAACCATTTATTGAGATTTGCTTCATTCCAAACTATACCAGCACCTTTTAAATCATCAGAATATTTTTTATAGCTTTCAACTGAGCCTGCTTTTCTACCTACAATTTTAACTAAATGCGGTCCAATTTTATTTTTTTCCGCGTCTGCATTATGACAGGCTTTACATTTTGTATATATTTTTTTTCCTTTTGCAGCATCAGCAGCAAACGAATTAGCATTAATTAGAATTACAAAAGATAAAGAAGTCATTAACAATTTAAAAAAATTCATTTTAAAAAAACCTTAAAAAAAGTTAAGAAATAAATATATTATTAACTATAATATATTTCAAAATTATAAAAATGAAATCCTTTTTTAAAATTTTATTTTTTTTATTTTTTATAAAAAATACAATGGCACAAGATTCATCAAATACTGTTTATCTAGAACTTAAAGATGGTAGGGTGGTAATTGAAATGAAACCTGAGCAAGCTCCAGAGCATGTAAAAAGAGTAAAAGAGTTAATTAATGAAAAATTTTATGATGGTTTGAAGTTTCATAGAGTAATAGATGGATTTATGGCTCAAACAGGCGATCCTTTAGGCAATGGTACAGGAGGTTCAGGACAAAATATCCCTGCAGAGTTTAATTCTTTACCTCATATAAGAGGCACAGTATCAATGGCGAGAGCTCAGGATCCTGATAGCGCAGATAGCCAATTTTTCATTTGTTTTGAAGAATCGTCTTTTTTGAATAATCAATATACTGTTTGGGGACAAGTAACTGAAGGAATGGAATATGTTGATAAAATAAAAAGAGGCGAAGGCTCTAATGGAATGGTTGATAATCCAGATAAAATAATATCAATGAAATTAGCTAAATAGTAAGAATTAAAATTTTATAATTTTTATGAATGTTCAAGCAATTGTTTTACCTTATTATGGTATTGGGGACTTTTTAAGCAATTTAACTTTTATTAATGCTTTATTGAAAAAGTTTCCTAAAGATAAATTTTTAATATTTACGAAAAAAAGAACAAAAGCCAAGGAACTTCTTTCATGTGAAAAAAAAATTAAAATAATTTATATTAAAAATAGGTATAACATCTTTTCTAGTTTTCTTAATTTATTTTCTTTTTCTCATAACATTGTAAAAAATAAAGTAAAAAAGATTTGGATTTTTCATAGGAGCCCTAGATTTGCTTTTATTAGCTATATTTCTGGTGTTAGAGAAATATATGGCTATGGTTTTGGAATTCAAAATTTTTTTTTGAGAAATTGCAAAAAATTAAATAAAAATTTAAAAAAAGTTATTCCTGTAGAAAAGGGATATTTTTTTTTAAAAAATAATAATGTATCTTTAAAACCATTAAATCCTTTTTTAAAAATAGATAAAAAAAAAATAAAAATTATAAAGAATAATTATAAGAAATATCCAAAAAAATGGATTTTAATTGGATTTAGTTCAACCGATTTAAGTAGAACTTGGAAAAAGGAATATTTTATTGAATTAATCAATAAACTTGATTCACATTTAAAATATTCATTTTTTCTTATTGGTGCACCTCAAGAAAATAAATTAGCTAACGAAATTAGAAAATTAATAAAATTAAAGAATGGAAAAATTATAAATTTTTGTAAACCAATTGAAGAAACAATGGCATTAATGAGTTTATCTAAGTTTTATATTGGAAATGATAGTGGAACTGCACATTTATCATTAGCATGTAAACTTAAAACCTATATTATCCATGGTGGTTCACCACCTTATAATCAAACTGTATACAAAAAACATTACCCTTCAGTTTTTTTAAGAAATTTGTATCCTATAATTCCACCAGATGGCAAAATTAGAAATCCTAATTTAAAAACATCAGAAACTGTTATTCAAAAAGAAGGGATGGACTTGATAAAACCTAGTTATTTTTTAGAAAAAATTCTTAGTTAAAAGTTTCTATTGAGTGTGAAGTCGATTAATTCTAGCAATATTTTTTTTTCTTTTTTATTAGGAAATATTTCTAACGCATCTTTAGCTACATGACCGTAATGTTTTGCTCTAGTAAAAATATCATTTAGTATGTTTCGTTTATTAAGATAATCACATGCTTTTTCAAAATCACCTTTTTTTTGTTCGCTATTTTTTATAGTTTTTATCCAAAACTTTCTTTCAGTATTATTACCTCTGTGATAAGCGAGAATAATTGGTAATGTTACTTTACCTTCAGTAAAATCATTACCTATTTTTTTTCCAGTATAATTTTCAATTGATTTATAATCTAATAAATCATCAATCATTTGAAATGTCATTCCTAAATTCATCCCATAACTATTTAATGCATTTGAGTAAATTTTTGGCTTATCTGCAATTAACGCTGCAATTTCACAGGATGTAGCAAATAATTTTGATGTTTTCGCTTTAATAACTTCTAAATAATCGTCTTCAGTTATAGAAATATCGTTATTTGATAATAATTGTGAAATTTCACCTTTAATTAATATTGATGCAGTTTGTGATAAAAGTTTTAAAACTTTTGTTTGTTCAATATTGACCATTAATTCAAATGATTTGCTTAATAAGAAATCTCCAACTAAAACACTACTTTTATTACCCCAAATTTCATGTGCTGTTGAAATACCTCTTCTTTTTTTACTATTATCTATAACGTCATCATGTAAAAGTGTAGCTGTATGTATAAATTCTACACAAGCAGCTAATTCAATAATATTTTTTTCGTTATAATCACATAATTTTCCAGCGGCTAAACACAACATAGGTCTAATTCTTTTTCCACCTGCGTCAAATAAATGTTCAGATACTTTTTGAATGAAAGGAATATTATTAATTAATTTTTTTTTTATTAAGCTATTTACTTTAATTAGATCTTTATTTACAAGACTTTTAAGTTGAGAAAAATCTTTTTTATTCTTTAAATTTTTTTTTGTATCTATTTTATAAATAAGAGGCACGATATAACATT
>CAYOOR010000120.1:0-2994 GCA_964405695.1 uncultured Alphaproteobacteria bacterium | reverse complement strand
TATCAAAAAATCTTTTTCTTTATATGAGAAACCGCCCTCAGGTCCAATAAGTATATTATTTATATTTTTTTTTAATGTTAAAAAATAATTAAAATTTTTTTTTTTTTCAGTTTCATCACAAAAAATAATTTGATCTTTTTTATTCCATATTGTAAATAAATTTTTTAAATTTTTAATTTCAAATATTCTTGGGACACTAAGTCTTCCTGATTGTTGAGCGGCAGCTACGGCACAATTATTTGCTTTCTTAAAATTAAATTTTTTAATAACTGATCTTTCAGTTATTATTGGATAAATATTAGAAATTCCTAATTCAGTAATTTTTTCTATTAAATAATAATTTCTATTACCTTTTATAGGAGTATATATAATATTTAAAATATCCTCTTTTTCTTGTTTTTTTATTTGTTTTTCAATTAAAACTGAACATTTTTTATTATTTAAGTATGTTATAATTCCTTCCCATTCTCCTTGTTTACCATTAAAAATTGAAAGTTTTTGTTTTTCTCTTATCCTTAAAACATTTGATATATAATGTGAGTTCATTAATGATAAATTAATTAAAGATTGCTCTTTAATTTCAGTCTTTATAAATAATCTTTTTAATGGCAGAATATCTTTCAAATTTTTATGTTTAAATATATTTTATATTACTTAAAAAATTTTTTCTTACTAATAAGAATTAATAAACCTACTGGAATAATGTTATTAATGTTTCCAGCTATTTGGTCAATTTTAATTGTTTTAAAACAAGAAATCGATATTTATCTAACTTTATTAATTATTTATGGTTCTTTTATAATGAGATCTGCAGGTTGTATTATAAATGACTTGATAGATAAAAAATTTGATAAATATGTTGAAAGAACAAAAGATCGTCCTTTAGCTTCAGGAAATTTGGAAAATACCGATGCAATAATTTTACTTATTATTTTTTTATCGATAGCACTTTCAATATTATTAAGTTTAAATTTTTCATCAATCCTTCTGGGAATATTAGTTTTGCCTTTAATTTTTATTTATCCTTTTATGAAAAGATATATTTATATTCCACAATTATTTTTAGCAATTGTTTTTAATTTTAGTGTCTTAATATCTTGGACAGCTGCAAAAGGAGCATTTGAGATGCAAAGTTTAACATTATATCTTGCATGTATTTTTTGGACTTTAGGATATGATACAATATATGGATATCAGGATATTAAGGATGATAAAAGAATTGGTGTAAAATCCTTAGCTATATATTTAGAAAAAAATATCAAATATTATTCAAGTTCATTTTTTACATTTTTTCTTATATTTCTTTTTTATATTGGAATAAAAAATAACTTAAATATAATTTTTTTTACTATAATAATTTTATTTACACTTATAATTATTTCAAAAATATTTAAAGAAAAAAAATTAAAAAAAGAAAATTGTTATAAAATTTTTCAAGTAAATTCTTGGTATGGTTTTTTTATAACACTTGGTTTACTTTTTAACTATATTTAATAATTAATTATTTATAAAAATGATCAAATCGAAGATATACGAAAAAGCTGAATTTTTAATTAAAAAATCAAAAAAAACTGGAGCTGATAATATAGATGTTGTTTATGTTGAGAATATTAATATTGATGTAGGATGCAGATTAAAAAAAATTGAAAAATTAGAAAGATCTGAAAGTAATGATTTAGGATTAAGATATATAAAAAATAATAAACAAGTAATAATATCTACAAATGATTTAAATAATAAAAGTCTTGAAGGACTTATTTATAAAGCTTCAAAAATGATTGATGCTGTTCCAAAAGATCTAAATTGTAAAATTGCAAAAAAAAATGAGATAATTAAAAAAATTCCAAACTTAAAAATTCTTGATAAAAAAGAGCCATCAATAAAATCTCTAAAAGAAAAAGCTATTGAAACAGAAAAAGCTGGTCTTAATGTAAAAGGAGTAACTAATTCAGAAGGTGCAGAGGCAGGATGGAATAAATCAAAAATTTTTTTATTTAATAGCAATGGATTAAATGTAAATTATGAATCATCTAACTATAGTGTATATGCAGTTTTAATTGCTGGTAAAGGAACAGCAATGGAAAGAGAGTATGATTTTGCTAGTAGTGTTTTTGAAAAAGATTTAATAAAAACAAGCTTAATTGGAAAAAATGCCGGCGAGCTTGCCGTAAAAAGATTAAATCCAAAAAAAATTAAAACATGTAAAATTCCTGTTATTTTTTCACCAAGAGTTGCAAATAGTTTTTTAAAGCATCTTTCTAATGCAATAAATGGAAATTCAATAGCAAGAGGAACTAGTTTTTTAAAAAAAAAATTAAATAAAAGAATTTTTTCAAATGAAATAAATATCACTGATAATCCTTTAAAAATAAAAGGTTTACAATCTAAACCATTTGATGGAGAAGGATTAGCAACAAAAAAAACAAATATTGTCGAAAGTGGCATGCTTAAAACATGGTTTTTAGATTTAAGTACTGCTAATCAGCTTAATCTTTCTTCTACAGGACATGCATCTAGAAGTGTTTCAAGTCCTCCTTCTCCTAATCCAACTAATCTTTACTTTGAACCAGGAAAAATTAGCCGCAAAAATTTAATTGGTAATATTAGAAAAGGTATCTATTTAACAGAATTAATGGGTTCAAGTGTAAATTTATTAAATGGGGATTATAGTCGAGGCGGTTCAGGATTTTGGATAGATAAAGGTGAAATAACATATCCTATTAATGTAATTACTATTGCAGATAATTTAAAAGAAATGTTTAAAAAAATTGTAGTAGCGGATGACCTTGAATTTAAACAAGGATTAAATTCTCCAACAATGTTAATAGATAATATGACAGTTGCTGGATAATATTTATGGAAAATAAAAACGAAAAAAGTATTAAACTTATAAAAAGATTAGTAAAAGAACATGTAAGGCCATATTTTGGTAAAATGCTTATTGCAGCAATTTGCATGGCAATTGTAGCAGCTTCAACTGCAACAAATGCATGG
>CAYOOR010000119.1:0-6852 GCA_964405695.1 uncultured Alphaproteobacteria bacterium | reverse complement strand
GATAGCTACCAATTACCCTCAAGCTACCATTAGGTTTTAGCACTCGGTACACTTCTACCAGCCAGGCATTTGTAAAGGCGTCATAACTGGCAAAATCCTTGAAGCGATCCCACGCGTTGTCTACGCCGGCAACGCGGCTATTGTTGGGGCGATGCAACTCGCCGTTTAATTGTAAATTATAAGGTGGATCAGCAAAGATTAAATCAACAGAATTTGAAGGAAGTTGATTAATTTTTTTAATACAATCGCTATTATAAATTTTATTTATAAAAAAATTTTTTATTTTCATTTTAATCCCAACAAAACGTACATTATCTTATCATTTTTGTTATAGGATTAAATGATTTTCTATGATGTGGTGAAATTCCTATTAATTTTATTTTATCAATATGTTCTTTTGTTCCGTATCCTGAATTTTTATCCCAAAAGAAATCTGGATATTTATTTGATAATTTAAACATTAATTTATCTCTAATAACTTTTGCTATGATTGAAGCAGATGCAATAGAAATTGATTTATTATCACCATTTTTAATTGCTTTTGTTTTTGCATTAATTTTTGGCAAATTGATCCCATCTACTAGAACAAAATCAGCAGTTAGTTTAAGAGATTTGTAAGCTCTTTCCATAGCAATTAAACTTGCTTTTAAAATATTTTTATTTTCTATTTCTTTAACACTTGCTGCACCAATTGAAAATAAGGAAATTTTAGTTAATATTTTATATAATTTAATTCTTAATTTTTTGGAAATTTTTTTTGAATCATTTATTTTTGTTATTTCAGGGTATTTTTTCAAATAGTTATTCCATTTTGATCGATTAATATATATTGCTGCAGCAAGGACAGGTCCTGCGAGAGTTCCTCTTCCTACTTCATCTATACCCACTATAATTTCACCATAATTCTTTTCTAAATTGAAATTCATTATTTAATTTTTGATATAATTTCAACTAAATTACATGGCTTAAAAGATGAATCTAATTGATATTTAATTATTTTTTCCCATGCATCTTTACAAGCTGAGGGAGATCCAGGTAATGAGAACATATATTTTCCATTTGAAATTCCAGCACAAGCTCTTGATTGTAAAGTTGAAGTTTTTATTTTTTTAAAACTTATCATCCTGAAAATTTCTCCAAATCCTGGAATTTCTTTTTCAAAAAAAGAGTTAAAAACTTCAGGTGTTATATCTCTTTTTGTTAAACCTGTTCCGCCTGTTGCTATTATTACATTTAGTTTCTTTTTTTTTAGCCAATTTTTTATAATTTTTTTTATTTCATTTTTATTATCTTTACAAATTT
This sequence comes from uncultured Alphaproteobacteria bacterium, assembly GCA_964405695.1. Taxonomy (GTDB): domain Bacteria; phylum Pseudomonadota; class Alphaproteobacteria; genus CAYOOR01. The sequence goes on along the minus strand of CAYOOR010000119.1, from coordinate 5,550 downwards.
TTTTTTCAAATAAATTATGGTGTGAATTATTAATCAAATTTTTTAATATTTTACCAGATTTATCAGTTTTAGTATTTCGTGTATCGGATATTGTAAGAATAGCAATATTAAGTTTTATTTTCATTTCTTTATGTAATTATATAAATTAATTAAGTTCAGCACATGTAATTTTTTTAATAAAATGTTAAAATATATTAAGTATTATGATACAAAAAAATTTGTGACTAAAGAAACAAATTTGATAAGTTAATAATTTTATTTATATCTTTAAATTATGACTAGAGAAAAAATGAATTTTGATGTTTTAATTGTTGGCGCTGGGCCATCTGGATTATCATCAGGTATAAAACTTGCTCAATTAGCAAAAAAGAATAATAAAGAATTAAATATTGGAATTGTTGAGAAAGGTTCAGAAGTAGGAGCACATATTTTATCAGGGGCTGTTTTAGAAACTAAAGCTCTTGATGAATTAATACCAGATTGGAAAAGTAAAGATTCTCCTTTAAAAACTGAAGCAAAAAAAGATAATTTTTTACTTTTAACAAAAAATAAATCTTTTCAATTACCAACACCTCCTCAAATGAAAAATCACGGAAATTATATCGTTAGCTTAGGTAATTTTTGTAGATGGCTTGCAAAAGAAGCAGAGGCATTAGGTGTCAATATTTTTCCAGGGTTTGCTGCTTCTGAAATACTTTATAATGAGACTGGTAATAAAATTATTGGAATTAGAACAGGTGACCAAGGTATTAATAAAGATGGTTCACAATCAGAAAATTTTCAATTAGGTTATGATCTTTTAGCTAAACAAACAATATTTGGAGAAGGTTGTCACGGATCTTTAACAAAAACATTAATGAAAAAATTTAATTTAAGAGAAAATTCTAACCCTCAAACTTATGGTATAGGTTTAAAAGAGTTGTGGGAAATTAAACCAGAGAATCATAAATTAGGTGAAGTAATTCATTCCATTGGATGGCCATTGAATAATCAAACATATGGAGGATCATTTTTGTATTATTTAGAAAATAATCAGGTTTCTGTAGGTTTTGTAATTGGATTAGATTATAAGAACCCATATTTAAGTCCATTTGATGAATTTCAAAGATTTAAAACACACCCAAAGATTAGAAAAATTTTCGAGGGTGGTAAAAGAATATCTTATGGAGCTAGAGCATTAAATGAAGGTGGGTTTCAATCAATTCCAAAACTAACTGTCCCCGGAGGACTACTTGTTGGTTGCACTGCAGGTTTTATGAACGTTCCAAAAATAAAAGGAACACATACAGCAATGAAATCTGGAATGATTGCAGCTGAAGAAATATTTAAAAATATTATCAATTGAGTTTCTGAAATTAGTTCTTATGAAGATGAATTAAAAAAATCATGGGAATGGGTTGAACTTTATAGAGTAAGAAATATAAGGCCTTCTTATCAATGGGGATTTTGGGCAGGTTTAATTTATAGTGCCATTGATACTTTTGTTTTTAGAGGAAAAGCACCATGGACTTTTCAACATCACGAAGATCATAAAACTTTACAAGAAGCTAACAAATCAAAAAAAATAGAATATCCTAAACCTGATGGAATTTTAACATTTGATAAATTATCTTCAGTTTTTATTTCTAATACTAATCATGCTGAGAACCAACCATGTCATTTGAAATTAAAAAATAATTCTATTCCTATAGAATATAATTTAGAAAAACATGATTCCCCTGAACAAAGATATTGCCCTGCTGGAGTTTATGAAATAGTAGGTTTAGAAAGTAATTCTCCTAAATTACAAATTAATTCACAAAACTGTGTACATTGTAAAACTTGTGATATAAAAGATCCTAATCAAAATATTAATTGGGTAACACCGGAAGGTGGAGGAGGGCCTCGTTATCCAAATATGTAATTTATTTTATGAAATTTTTTTTTATATTAATTAGTTATATTTTTTTTACTTCTTGTAATTTTTTAATAGCTTTAGATTACGGAAATTATTTAGCAGGAGAGAGTGCTTATAATAATAAGCATAATAAAGAGGCCATAATATATTTTGAAAAAGTTCTCGATGTTAATAATATTAATTCTTTCCACGATCAGGATGTTGCTCAAAAACTTTGTACATTATATTTGTTAGAAGGAAATATTAAAGATTGTATTTCATTAGGAAAAAAAATTGAAGACAAGCTCAATTTTGATGATTTAGATTCTATAAATATATTAATGACCTTAATAGTTTCAGATATAAAAGAAAAAAAATTTAAATCTGCATTAAGTAAACTAAAAAAAATAAAAAAAAGTTCTTATGAAAGATTTTCTGTTCCTATTATTGAATCTTGGTTAATTGCTGAAGAAACAAAAAATTTAAAAAAATCGAATGATAAATTAAATGAACTTGAGCAAGATCTTGTTATTAATGGTTTAAGATATTTAAATCAAGCATTGCTTCATGAGCATTTTAATAAAAAAAATAAAGCTTTAGAATATTATAATAAAGCACTAAATTCGTATGAAAAGCCATCATATAGAACAGTTAAAATAGCAGCAAATGCTTTTGAAAGAAATAGTGATTTTGATAAAGCTAAAGAAACTTATTTAAAATTTATAGATAATTCGGAAGATACTTTACTTATAGAAAATGATCTTAATAGAATTAAAAAAAAAGAATTACCAAAAAAAGAAGTAAATAATTTAGACGATGTTATTGCAGAATTATTTAGTGGTATTGCGAGCACTTTTAATTCTGATTTTACAAATAATTTTTCTATTATTTACTCACATTTTTCACTTTTTTTAAAGGAAGATTTTGAAGTATCAAATTTATATTTAGCAGAATTAATGGAAAATAATAAAAGATATGAATATGCAAACAATTTGTATAAAAAAATAAAGCCAACATCAAATTTTTTTTGGCATTCTAAATTAAAAACAGCAAGAAATTTAGAAATTATGGGAAAAAGTGATAAATCAATTCCAATGTTAAAAAAAATGATAAATGAAAAAGAGGACCGCTATGATGCTTTAAAACTTCTTGGAGATATTTACAGAAATAATAATGATTTTGAAAAAGCTATTAATTTTTATAATAAGGCTGTAAATAGAATTGAAAAAATAAATGTTAATCATTGGGATCTTTTATATTCTCGAGGAATAGCTTTAGAAAGAAATAATAAATGGAATTTAGCAGAAAAAGATTTTTTAACAATTTTAGAATTTTTACCTAATCAACCTGATGTGTTAAATTATTTGAGTTATTCATGGATAGAAAAAGGAATTAATTTAGATAAAGCTAAAGATTTTATAATTAAAGCTGTTAGTTCAAGACCAAGAGATCCTTATATAGTTGATAGTTTAGGGTGGGCTTATTATCGACTTGAAGAATATGAAAATGCAGTTAAAGAATTAGAAAAAGCTGTAGATTTAAAACCAACAGATCCAATTATTAATGATCATTTAGGTGATGCTTATTATCAAATAGGTCGAAAATTAGAGGCGTTGTATCAATGGAAAAAAGCTATAGATTTTAAACCAGAAAAAGAATTAGAAAAAAAAATTAAAAAAAAGATAGAAAATTTTGATTCAAATAAGTTAAATTTCATTTAATTTAATGATAATTAAAAAAACTTTTAAATCTAAAGCTTATGCAAAGATAAATTTATCTCTTAATGTTTATAACAAAACAAAAGATAATATGCATAATTTAGAAAGTTTGATTTGTTTTATTAATCTTTATGATGAGATTAAAATTGATCAAAATAAAAGATTTTCAATAAAAATTGAAGGTCCTTTTAAAAATTATTTAAAAAATAGTGATAATATTATAAAAAAAACTTTTACTATCTACTCAAAATTTTTAAATTTAAAAACTAAATATAAAATATTTTTAAAAAAAAATATCCCCGTATCAGCTGGATTAGGTGGAGGTTCAGCAGATGCTGCAGCTATTTTAAAAGGATTAAATTATTTAAATAATAATAGAATTAAGAAGAAAAATTTGTTAAAACTTGCGATGCAAATTGGATCGGATGTTCCAGTTTGTTTAAATAATAAAAACGCTTTTCTTTCTGGCTATGGTGATATTTTAGATAATGCTCCTAAAATTCCTTCTTTGTATATATTATTAATAAATCCAAAGAAAGAACTTTCCACAAAAAAAGTTTTTGAAAGTTACAATAAAAAGAATAATTTTAGAAGGACAAAAATTAATTTAAACAAATTAAATTTTTTTAAATGGATTTTAAAACAAAGAAATGATTTAGAAGAATATTCTATAAAAATACTTCCTGAAATTAAAGATATTTTAGATTTTTTTAGCATTACAAAAAATTGTTTTTTTTTTAGTATGACTGGAAGTGGGCCTACAGTCTTTGGTTTATTTAAAAATAAAATAGATGCTATTAATGCTAGCCATATATTAAATAAAAGTTATTCTAATTGGTGGTCAGGAGTTTATAATTTTAAAAGTTAAACTTTGAATTAATTTACTTTTTAATATAATTCTGTATTAATATTTTTTTTTATTGGGGCGTCGCCAAGTGGTAAGGCACGAGTTTTTGGTACTCGCATTCGCAGGTTCGAATCCTGCCGCCCCAGCCATGTTTAATTTAAAATCCAAATATTATAAGTTAATATAGATGCATAAATAACCCATAATAGATATGGAATTAATAAATATCCTGCAATTTTATTAAGTTTTAAAAAATAAAAAATATTTATTGTTATTAAAAATATTAAAAAAAATATTTCTATTAAACTATAGTTTATTTTTTGAATTCCAAAAAAAAGAAATGTCCAAAAAATATTAAAAAAAAGTTGAAGCCAAAAAATTATAATTGCTATAGTTCGAATTTTACTTTTTTCTTTTTTCCAAATTAACCAAATTGAAATTCCCATTAATATATATAAAGTTGTCCAAACAGGAGCAAAAATCCAGTCAGGGGGATTAAAATTCGGCTTATTTAATGTTTGATACCAACCTTCAACAGATATAAATGTGAAATAACCACCTAATCCATTTCCAAGAATAAGACATAAAGATACAAAAAAGAAAAGCCATAGAATATTTTTTTTATCTGAATTTTCCATCTAATGATAAATTTCCCGAACCTTTCAAAAAAATTGCAAAAGCTATTATTCCCCACATTAAAGGATACTCATAACCCTCTTTTGTCCAAAAGAAACCTTGATCTAAATGTTGCTCGACAGCAAAAGCCATAAATATGGTAACTGATAAGGCAGCAATTCTAGTGAAAAAACCCAAAGCAATGCAAATTCCGCCTATAAATTCAGTCAATGCAATTAAATAAGCTAAAAAAAATCCAGTAAAAACTGGATTTGAATATTCTTTATCAAGAAAATTAATAAAACCGTCTAAATTACCGTTAAAACCCTTATATAATTTTCCATATCCGTGTGGTATTAGCAATATTCCAGTAATAAACCTAATAATAGGATATGATAAATATTCACCAATTGAATCTAAATTTCTTAACATAATATATATTCTATTTTATAATTATAATTATTTCATTTTAAAAGTATTGAAAAAAAAAAATT
>CAYOOR010000118.1:0-3029 GCA_964405695.1 uncultured Alphaproteobacteria bacterium | reverse complement strand
CTTTGAGGAACTGCGTTAATTACATCATCAGACAAAGATGATATAAATGGTATGATCATAATTCCCATAACTAGTCCAGCAGCAAGTGCACTTTCTGAAACTATATTTAATCCAAATAAATCGCCGAATTTTCTTAAAATTGGTCCTATTGTTAAAGCTGCAAAAAAACCATATACAACTGTTGGAATTCCAGCAAGAATTTCTAGCAATGGTTTAGTGATATTTCTAATTTTTTTTGGAGCATAATCTGATAAATAAATTGCAGAAAAAAGACCAACTGGGACAGAAATTACCATTGCAATAAAGGTTATAAGTAAAGTTCCAGTAATAAGAGGTATTGATCCAAAACTTCCTGAACTACCGACCTGATCTTCTCTAATTGCCATTTGTGGACTCCAATGAGTTCCAAATATAAAATCGAAGAAAGAAATTGATTTAAAAAACCTTAGGCTCTCAAAAAGTAAAGATAATACTATTCCAATTGTTGTAAAAATTGCTATTACAGAACATAGTAATAAAATACAAGAAAAAAATTTTTCAACTTTTATTCTAGCCGGGAAATCAATTTGAATTTTTTTTTTAAAAAAAATAATAACAACAGATAAAAAACATAAAATAATTAGAAAAAAAGAAATGTTAGAAGTTTGTTTTAAGGAATTATATTTATTAGCAGCTGGTATTAATTTTTCATCAGTATTAAAAGCATCGGCACTACCTAAGGCCATTGATTTAATTTGATCATATACAAAAATAATATTTGTTTGCGACATTTCATTAATATTTGGAACCAAATTTAATACAATTGATTTTATTAAAATATTACCAGATATAGAAAATGTAATATAAATAATGATTGCCGGAATTAAACACCAAAAAAAAATGTAATATCCGTGATAATTTGGTTTAGCGGTTAGTAACTTTGCATTTCCTTTATCTACTAACGATAAAGATTTCTTCTTACCAATGTAAAAACCGTATAGAGAGCAAAGAAGTATAGCGATTAAAAAGTACATTCTTTATGAATTGTAAGATAAATATATTACAATTTTGTTACAATATTTGAGAATCAGAACTTACCAGCTTTATTTTCTTAGTTTTAATTAACTTAGATATTCTCTTCAAAGTTCTTTTTATTTTTATGCTTGTTTTAATTATCTTTTTATTTGCTGTAACTAAAAAAATCTCATTATTAGAAACTTGCAATGAATAATCTTTTAGATTTCTATATAAACCTCCAGATACAAGATAAGCTAATTTAATTCCATAACCAAGAATACAGGCAGCATTAATCGCATCTTTTTTTAAAAATTTAATATATTTCGTAATGTCGATGCTATTAATCTTTCCACCACAAGCTGTATAAATAGTTAAACCTAAGAAAATTCTTTGCTCATGAGTCAGTGACAAAAAAGGATAATATAAAATTGTATTTAAAGCATAATTTGCTTCTATATCTTTAAAATTATGCCAGTAGGATAATTCTGCTAAATTTGATATAGAAATGCGAAGACGTTTAAAATTATCATTTTCATTCTTAAAAATTGGATTTAACCATTGAAATATTAAATCTCCATTAAAAAAAGAATTATTAAAATTCTTTGACATTTTTTTCGAAATAAAAATTAATGGATCTATATTTCTTTTGTCATCATCTAAAAGGCTATATAGAAAACCCTCTCTTAAACCCTGGGAACAAAAAACAAATTTTTTTGGTTCAATCTTTTTAACCAAACACTTCAATATCATAGTTGCGATGGGAATTGTTTTAATTCTTTCATTCTCAATCTCGGAAATATTTTTAATTTCTTTAGAACTAATATTTGAAGATATATTTATAAAATTTCTTATTTGTTTGTTATCAATTGTATAACCTTGAATAATAGATAGTGGATATTTTTCTTTCCAAATGTGTACTTTTGCTAAACTCCTAAAACTACCTCCAATTAAATAAAAATTTTTCTTTTCGTTATTTTTTAACCAAGCTAACTCATTTAAACGAGTATTTATTTTTTTAAAACATTGATTTTTTTTTGTCTTATAATCATTTAAAAATCTTATTACACCAATTTTTAAAGAAGCATGATTAATAATTTTTCCATTTTCAATTAGAGATAATTCTAAGCTACCTCCGCCTAAATCAGCCATAATACCGTTTGCACTTGGAAATGATGATAATAAACCTAAGGATGAAAGATTGGCCTCTTCGTGCTCGGAAAGAATTATAATTTTATTATTTATAATTTTTTCTATTTCATTTTTTAATTTATTACCATTAATAGCTTCTCTCACAGCAGCAGTAGCAAAAACAAAAAGTTCAGATGATTTTATATCCAATGATATTTTGTAAAATCTTTTAATAACATTTATGGTTTTTTTATAATTTTTTTTTGGGATTTTATTATCTAAATCTAAATTCTTTGCTAAAGAACAAAAAACTTTTTCAGAATAAATTAATCTTGGAACTCTGCTTAATTTATCATATGCAACAAGTCTTATAGAATTAGAACCTATATCAATTATGGATACTTTAGCTGATTTTTTGAAATTGAGATTAAAGTTAACTTTTTTTTTAATTTTTTCAATGTTACTATTAAATATTTTAGATTGGACATCTAACATAAATATATTTTAATATCAAAAATTAATGAAAACAATTTTTTTGTTAAGACATGCTAAATCAAGTTGGAATGATCCTGAGTTAGATGACTTTGATCGCCCTTTGTCTTCTAGAGGTATAAAATCTTGCAATAAAATAGGTAAGTTTTTAAATAAAAAAAAACTTATTCCTGAAATTGTATATTGTTCAAATGCCATAAGAGCAAAACAAACATGGGAATTAACTAATAGAATCGTTAAAAAAAAAGAAAATATTTTTTATAGCAATGACTTATATATGGCTAATTTAAATAGTTTTATAACTATTGTTAATAAGACAATTGATAATTTTAGTTCATTAATGCTAGTAAGTCATAATCCTGGTATTGAAAATTTTGCACTTGAGTTAATTAAGAATAAAAAAAATAAATTTT
>CAYOOR010000117.1:0-12069 GCA_964405695.1 uncultured Alphaproteobacteria bacterium | reverse complement strand
CCCAAAATTTACAAAACCTCTTTATGAAGATATGAGAAAAATTTTTAAAACTAAAGATGGAACTGTTATTATGTGGCCATCAAGCGGAACAGGTTCTTGGGAAGCAAGTTTACTTAATACTTTATCACCAGGTGATAAAATCCTTACTTCAAGATTCGGACAATTTAGTATGTTGTGGATGGATATGTGTAAGAGATTAGGCTTAGATGTAATTGATATTGATGTTGAATGGGGGGAAGGAGTCCCATTAGAAAAATATGCAGAGCATTTGAAAAATGATAAAAATAAAGAAATTAAAGCAGTGCTTGCTTGTCACAATGAAACTGCAACAGGTGTTACAAGCGATATTGAAGGGGTTAGAAAAGTTTTAGATGATGCAAAACATCCTGCATTATTGTTTGTAGATGGTGTAAGTTCAATTGCTAGTATAAATTTTGAATTCGATAAATGGGGCGTAGATTGTGCTGTTACAGGTTCACAAAAAGGATTAATGTTGCCAGCAGGCCTTGGAATTTTATGTGTTAGTAAAAAAGCGCTAGAAGCTTCTAAATCTTCAAAATTTAATAAATGCTATTTTGCTTTTGAAGATATGTTGAAAACAAATACTGATGGTTGGTTTCCTTATACCCCAGCATTAGGCATAATGTATGGTTTGAGAGAATCATTAAACATGATTGATGAAGAAGGTTTAGAAAATGTTTTTAAAAGACATCATCGTTTAGCAGAAGGAGTTAGACAGGCAGTAAAAGGTTGGGGTTTAAAAATCTGTGCAAAAGAAAAGAAGTGGGAGTCAGATACTGTAACAGCTATTTATGTTCCTGAAGAATTTGATTCAGCTAATGTTATTAAAACTGCATATTTAAAATACAATTTAGCATTAGGTGCAGGTTTAACTAATGTTGCAGGAAAAGTATTTAGAATTGGCCACTTAGGTGATTTAAATGAATTAATGTGTCTAGGTGCAATTTCAGGGGCTGAAATGGCAATGAGAGATGTTGGAATTGATATAAAACCAGGTAGTGGAATTGCTGCAGCTGAGGAATATTATAGAGAAACAGCGCCTGCATTACCTAATGATTAAATTTTTTTATCTTTAAATGAAACATAAAATAGTCTTTTTAGATAGAGCAACAATCGAAAAGAATATAATAGTTCGTAAGCCAACTTTTGATCATGAATGGGATGAATTTGATTATACCGATCATAACGATAATAAAATTATTTTAGAAAGACTTAAAGGTGCAACAATTGCTATAATTAATAAAGTTCCTATGAGAGAGGAAAATCTAAAAAAATTGCCAGATTTAAAAATGATAGCAGTCGCTGCAACCGGAACAGATGTAGTTGATTAAGAATATTGCAGAGATAATGATATTATAGATTCAAATTTACAAGGTTATGCAATTACTACTGTGCCAGAACATACTTTTGCTTTAATCTTAGCTTTAAGGAGAGGTATCGTCGGTTATAAGGAAGATGTTATTAATGGTGAATGGAAAAAAGCTAATCAATTTTGTTTTTTTAATCATGAAATAAGAGAGTTGCATAATAGCACAATTGGAATAATTGGAGAGGGGGCTATAGGGCAAGGTGTAGCAACTATCGCAAGAGGTTTTAATATGAATATTTTATTTGCAGCTCACAAAGGGGTTGATGGTTTAGGCCCTTTATATACACCTTGGGATGAAGTTTTAGAAACTAGCGATGTAATTACATTACATTCACCTTTATTGCCACAAACTAAAAATATGATTTCATTACCTGAATTTAAAAAAATGAAGAAAAAACCAATTTTAATAAATACTGCTAGAGGAGGACTTGTTAAAGAAGAAGACTTGGTAGAAGCTATTGAAAAAGGTTATATATCTGGAGCAGCATTTGATGTTGTAACTAAAGAGCCTATTCCAGATACCCATCCTTTTTTTAAAATTGTCAAAAGACCAAATTTTATACTTACTCCTCATGTTTCTTGGGCTAGTATGGAAGCAATGCAAAATTTATCTGATCAATTAATTGATAATATAGAAAATTTTGTAGCTGGGAAACCTAGTAATGTTGTTTCAGGTGATTTTTAATTATATTTTTATTACCACTCTATAATCATTAACATTTGTTAAAGTCGGGCCTGTGTATATCAGAGAATTAAGTTTTTTAAAAAAAGTATAAGAATCATTTTTTTTTAAATAAACCTCAGGATCTAAAAATATTTTTTTTGATTTTTTTATTGTATTTTGATCAAAATAAACACCCGCGTTATTTTCTGAACCATCTATACCATCAGTATCGCAAGAAATTACAGCAATATTTTTAGTATGCTTAACTTTATTGAATAATGATAATGCATATTCAGAATTCCTACCGCCTTTACCTGAACCACTTACTGTGACTGTAGTTTCACCTCCTGAAATTATTGCAAATTTTTTTTTGTTAGTTTTTAATATTTTTTTTGCGTGATTTATAGCAACTTGACGAGATTCTCCTTTAATATTATCACCTAAATTTACAGTTTGAATTTTATTTTTTTTTAAATGCAATTCGGCGTTTTTTAACATATCTCTACCTGATGCAAGTAAAATATTTTTAACATTTTTGAAAATAGGATTATTTTTTTTTGGATTTTCAAGAATTTTCCCTTTTATTCCCTTTTTTAAAAATTCAAAAATTTTCTTATTTTGAATTTTATATTTTTCTAATATTTTAATCGCATTTTGAAAAGTAGTTGGATCTGGGCAACAAGGTCCTGATGCAATATCTGTTATTTTATCACCAGTAACATCTGAAATTATTAATGTTACAATTTTTGCGTTTGTATACATAGGAATTTTGCCGCCATGAATTTTAGATAAATGTTTTCTTACCGTATTTATTTCACTTATTTCTGCTCCACAATTTAACAAATTTTTTGTTATATTTCTTAAATCATTCATATTTAAACCATTTTGAGGCACTAACATTAAGCTAGATCCTCCACCACTTATTAAACATAAAAGTAAGTCATCTTTATCTAAACTATTGATTTTATTGATAAAATTATTTGCAGCTTTCATACCGGCTGTATCAGGCATGGGATGTCCAGATTCATATACTTTAATTTTTTTTGTTTTTAGTGAATGTTTATATCTAGTAATTACACTACCATCTAAAGGTGATTTGTTTGGCCAATTAGTTTCTATTGCTTTTGCCATTGAAGCAGCAGCTTTACCAGCTCCAATTACGTAAGTACGTCCTTTAGGAGGAGAGGGTAATTTATTTTTAATTATATTTATAGGTTTAACAGCATTTAATCCTACTTTAAATGAATCAGTTAATATTTTTTTTATATTCATAATTAAAATTATATGAAACTTTGAGTTACAAAATGTTTATTGTAAAACAAATACAAACACATCATATTTATTTATTAATTAATTTAAAACAATTTTCTATTTTTTTTTTTTTTTCAAAAATTTTTTTTTATATGATTAATAAATCTCTTAAAATAATTATTTTAGCAGCTGGTGAAAGTAAAAGAATATTATCTTCAAAATCTAAAATATTACATACAATTGGAGGGAAAACAATTCTTAATCATGTTTTAGAAAATGTAACTAAAATAGTTAAAAAAAAAGATATTAATATTGTGATAAGTCCGAAATTGACTGAATTAAAAACTATTTATAAAAATATTAATTTTTCTTTCCAAAAAAAACAGCTAGGAACTGCAAACGCTGTAATGGCTAGTAGAAAATTTTATTCTAAAGCAAAAGAAGATATTTTAATACTTTATGCTGATAATCCATTTATTGATCAAAAAGTTATTAATAATATGGTAAATTTAAAAAAAAAAAAAAATTCAGATATTGTTATATTAGGCGTTAAAACAAAAAAAGAAAATGAGTATGGTAGAATTATTTTAAATGATGAAGGTGGCGTAAAAAAAATTATTGAATTTAAAGATGCAACAAGTCAGCAAAAAAAAATCTCTTTGTGCAATTCTGGAATTATCTTAATAAAAAGTAACGTTTTAAAAAGATTAATTTTAAAAATTAAACCTAAAAATAAAAAAAGAGAATATTACTTAACTGATATAATAGAATTAGCAACTCGAGAAAATTTAAAAGTAGATTTCTTAGAAGAAAATTTTTTAAAAACATTAGGGATAAATACAAAACAAGAATTAGTAGTAGCTGAAGCATATTTTCAAAATATTTTAAGAAATAAATTTATATCTAATGGAGTTAAATTATTAGATCCTGAGACTGTTTTTTTTCATTATGATACTAGGATAGGTAAGGATGTTATTATAGAACCAAATGTTTTTTTTGGCCCGAAAGTAATAATTAAAGATAATGTCCATATAAAAGCTTTTTCGCATATAGAAGGTGCAAAAATATTTGATAGTGTAACTATAGGCCCATTTGCAAGATTAAGACCTGAAACAATAATTAATAAAAATAGTAGTATCGGAAATTTTGTAGAAATAAAAAAAACTTTTATTAAAAAAAATACAAAAATTAATCACTTAACTTATTTAGGTGATAGTGAAATTGGTGAAAATGTAAATATTGGAGCAGGCGTTATAACTTGTAATTATGATGGGATAAAAAAAAATAAAACTAGAATTGATAACAATGTTTTTGTCGGTTCCAATGTCTCTCTAGTGGCACCAATTAAATTAAATAAAAATAGTATAGTTGGAGCGGGTAGTGTTATAACTGAGTCAGTAAAAGAGAAAGCATTAGCTGTAGAGAGAAATAAACAAGAAATATTTTCAAATTATAAAAAAAATAGGAAAAGATAATTTATGTGCGGAATAATTGGTGTTATAGGACATAACAAAGTTTCTTCATTATTAATAGAAGGATTGAAAAGATTAGAGTATAGAGGATATGATTCTGCCGGCATTGCTACATTATTAAATGGAAAAATTGATAGAAGGAGATCTTTAGGTAAAATTGAAAATTTAAAAAAATTATTAAAAAAAAATCCTATTAAAGGTAATGTTGGAATAGGACATACTAGATGGGCAACACACGGTATTCCAAGTAAAATTAATGCTCATCCACATTTAAGTGGAGATGTAGCGGTAGTTCATAATGGAATTATAGAAAATTATGATGAATTAAGAAAAAAATTGGAAAAAGAAAAAATTATTTTTAAGTCTGATACAGATACTGAAGTTATTGCGCATTTAATCAGTTATTATTTAAAAAAAAATTTGCCTCCATTAAAAGCAACAATTGCTGCATTAAAAAAAATTGACGGAGCATTTGCATTAGGAATAATATTTTCTGGAATCAATAATTATTTAATCTGTGCTAAAAGAGGAAGCCCTCTTGCTATTGGAAAAGGAAAGAATTGTAATTATATTGGATCTGACAGTATTGCTTTAGCTCCATTAACACAAAAATTATGCTATTTGAATGAAGGAGATATTGCAGAAATTACTTCAAACAATTTTAAAATTTATAATCAAGACGGTAAAAGAGTTAAAAGAAGTATAACGATCACATCTCTTTCAAAAAATAAAATTAAAATGAGCGGTTATAACCATTACATGCAGAAAGAAATTTTTGAACAACCTGCTGTTATTGGTGATGCACTTAAATATTTTATAGATACTAAAAAAAAAAGAATATTAATTCCTTCTTTTGCAAAAAAATATAATAACATTAAAGAAATTAATATTGCAGCCTGTGGTACTTCATATCATGCATCATTAATTGGTAAATATTGGCTTGAAAAATATTCCAATATTAAAACTGAAGTAGATATAGCTTCAGAATTTAGATACAGAAATATAATTGATAATAAAAATACTTTAAATGTTTTTTTATCTCAATCTGGAGAGACCGCTGATACTTTAGCAGTACTTAGATATTTTAATCAAAAGAAAAATAAAACTTTAGGAATTATAAACAGTTCAGAAAGCAGTATTGCAAGAGAGTCTAATAATGTTATTGAAACACATGCTGGGCCTGAAATTGGCGTTGCTTCTACAAAAGCGTTTACAACGCAATTAATAGCTTTAGGAGCATTAACGCTATTCATGTCCAATTTTAATAAAACAATCAGTAGAAATGAAATTAAAAAATTATCTAATGCTTTATTGGAAGCACCAGGTCATATTAGTAAAATTCTTAAAATGGATAATAATTTTCATAAAATAGCAACTAGCATAAAGAACGCAAAGAATGTTTTGTATATTGGAAGAGGTACAAATTATCCAGTAGCTCTTGAAGGTGCATTGAAATTAAAAGAAATTTCATATATACATGCAGAAGGATATCCTGCAGGTGAAATAAAACATGGCCCAATTGCTTTAGTTGAAAAGGGAGTACCTGTTATAGTTATTGCTCCATCAGATCATTTAATTGACAAAACAATTAGTAATGTAGAAGAGGTTTTATCAAGAGGAGCGAAAGTAATTTTTATAAGTGATAAAAAAGGAATTAAAAAAATAAATAATAAAAAAATAACAAATATATGTTTGCCAGAAACTCATGATATAATTTCTCCAATACTTTATTCTATACCAGTTCAATTAATTGCTTATCATACAGCGGTTCTTAAAGGAACAGATGTGGATCAACCAAGAAATCTTGCTAAATCAGTCACCGTGGAATAGTTTTCTTATAGTTTTTCCAGGAAAAAAACTAAAGCGTTAAAAGAAAAAATAATTGTAGATAAAATCAAATTGAATCTTACTAATCTTTTTTTATTGTCACAAGGCGGATGATCACAATGGCCATTTTTAGCACAATTTAATTTTCTGCTATTTACTTCTGATATAGCAAACAATGATAAAATTATTAATGTAAAAATAATAGAATATGTTTCAAATTTTTCAAACCACTCTAAATTAATAAAAAATAATGATGTAAATCCTATAGAACTACTAAGTGAAGTTATGCTTAAAAAAAAAGGAATAACGCAACAAAATAAATGCATTGATGAAGTTAATAGTAAAAAATATGAAGATATATATCTTATCATAAAGAAAATTTGTTAAAGTTAATTTATATTAATGAAAAGCAATTTGTAAAGAAATTTTTTTTAAATAGAAAGAAAAATAAAATGCCCCATTTACAATTTGACATAAATAAAAAAATAAAAACTAGAGATAAAAATAAATTCTGTAGATATATAAGAGATAGTTTCGGTAAAATAATGAAGACTGGAACAGATCACATTGCTATTAGTTTAAGAGAACTTAGAAAAGACTCATTAAGTTTAGGAAGAGCTAAAGACAACGAATATGTGTGTTTTATGAATTTAGATATAAGAGTAGGAAGATCTGTGAGGCAGAGAAGAGAATTAGTTAAATGTTTTGTAAAAGCAGTAAATCAATTTTTTAGTATAAAAAAGGAAAATCAGTATATTACCTTTACTTTACATAATGGCAGAGATTTTAATTTATATGAAAAATCCCTTGAAAATTGGATAAAAGATGATGATCCACTTAATAAAAAATAAAATAAATTGAATAATTTACTTATATTATTAATTATATCACTAGTAAATTATAGAATTTTAATATGACTAATAAATGGAAACCAACTGATTGGAGAAAAAAGCATATAGTTCAGGTGCCTGAATACCCTGATAAAAAAGCTTTAGAAAGCACAGAAAAAACTTTAAAGAATTTACCACCTTTAGTTTCTGCAGGTGAATCTAGAAAATTACAAAAATATTTAGCTGATGCAGCTGAAGGAAAATGTTTTGTTTTACAGGGAGGAGATTGTGCAGAAAGTTTTGCAGATTTTCATCCTAATTATATAAGAGATACATTAAGAGTATTATTACAAATGTCTGTAATTTTAACTTTTGGTGCATCTTTACCTGTTATTAAGCTTAGTAGATTAGGTGGACAGTTTGCTAAACCAAGATCTGAACCTACTGAAAAAAAAGATGGTAAAGAATTAGATTCTTATAGAGGCGATATTATAAATGGACTAGATTTTACTGATGAATCCAGAACTCCAGATCCAAATAGAATGATTCAGGCGTATAATCAGTCCGCTTCAACATTAAATTTATTAAGAGCACTTTCCCAAGGTGGATATGCTGATTTAAATCAGGTTCATAGATGGAATTTAGGATTTGTTGATAAAAGCCCACAAGGTGAAAAATATAAAGAAATTGCAAATCAAATATCTGAATCTCTTTCTTTTATGGAAGCATGTGGAATTAATTCAGATACAGTTCCTGAAATAAGAGAAATGAAATTGTTTACTTCTCATGAGAGCTTACTTTTATCATATGAAGAAGCTCTTACAAGAATAGATAGTACTAGCGGTAAATGGTATGACTGTTCAGCACATATGTTATGGGTTGGAGATAGAACAAGGGATATAAATGGGGCGCATATAAATTTTTTAAGCGGTTTAGCAAATCCAATAGGTTTAAAAGTAGGACCAACTTTAGGTATTAGTGATTTATTAAAATTAATTGATAAATTAAATCCTAAAAATGAAAAAGGTAGATTAACTTTAATAACAAGATTAGGCCATGATAAAATTACAAAATTACTTCCAGCACTTTTAAAGAAAATAAAAAGTGAAGGTAGAAATGTTAATTGTTTTTGTGATCCTATGCATGCAAATACAATAAAATAATCTAGTAATTATAAAACAAGACCTTTTAAAAATATTTTAAAAGAAACTGAATTATTTTTTGATATTCATAAATCAGAAAATACTGTTGCTAGTGGAGTTCATTTTGAAATGACAGGACAGGAAGTTACTGAATGCACTGGTGGCGCACAAGAAATATCAGATGAAAAATTGGGCGATCGTTATCGCACACATTGCGATCCTCGTTTGAATGCATCCCAAGCACTAGAAATGGCTTTTTTAACTGCTGAAGCATTAAAAAAAATAAGAGAAGAAAAAAATAATCAAAAAAAAAATATTGCTGCTAATAACTAAATAATTTTTTTAAATTTATTTTTTTTTACTTATGAAAGTATCAAGCAAAATAAAATATATTAAAAACTGGATATTAAAATATTGTAAATCAATGCCAAAAGAAGCAGAGTCTTTAATTATAGGCGTTTCCGGAGGAATTGATTCTTCTGTAGTAAGCACTATTTGTGCAATGACTAGAAAAAAAGTTTTTGCTGTAGCAATGCCAATCAGACAATTAAAAAAACAACATAATTTAAGTTTAAAACATCAGAATTGGTTAAAGAAAAAATTTAATAATGTAGAAACTCCTATAATAAATTTGGATAAATCATTTAAATCTTTTGAGTCTTCGTTAAAAAAATTTAATAATGCTCATGGATTTGCTAATTCAAGAGCAAGATTAAGAATGATGACATTATATCAAGTAGCTCAAAGTAACAATGGTATAGTTGTTGGAACTGGAAATAAAGTTGAAGATTTTGGCGTAGGTTTCTATACTAAATATGGAGATGGAGGAGTAGATATTTCTCCAATAGCTGATTGTACAAAAAGTGATGTTTGGGAAATCGGAAAGGAGTTAAAAATTTTAGATGAAATAATTCATGCAACGCCAACTGATGGTTTATGGGATGATGGAAGAACAGATGCAAATCAAATGGGTTTAAATTATTTAGAAATTCAAGATGCAATGAATAATAAAAAAAGTAAATTTTATAAAAAATATCAAAAAATAAGAAATATAAATTTACATAAAATGTTACCCATACCTGTATGTAAAATAAAAAAAAATGCAAGATAATAAAAAAATTTATCTATACGACAGCACTTTAAGAGATGGTGCGCAAACTAAAGGTGTTGATTTTAGTCTTAGTGATAAAATAGCAATTGCTAAAATGTTGAATGAATTTGGATTAGATTACATTGAAGGTGGTTGGCCAGGGGCTAATAAAACTGATACAGAATTTTTTAAAAGATCTCCAAAACTAAATATATCAAAACTTGTTTCTTTTGGTATGACAAATAAAAATTTAAAAATTTTAAAAAAAAATTTTAATGAAATAAAAAAAAAATTTAAAGTAAAAACTATATGTATTGTTGGGAAAAGTTGGGATTTTCAAGTTAAGCAAGCACTAAATATTACAGAAGAAGAAAATTTAAAAATAATTAAAAAAAATATTGAAGTAGCATGCAATTTTTTTGATGAAGTATTATTTGACGCAGAACATTTTTTTGATGGATTTAAATCAAAAAAGAATTTTGCTTTAGAATGTATTAAGGTGGCTAATAAAGCAGGAGCTAGATGGATAGTTTTGTGTGACACAAATGGAGGTACTTTGCCAAATGATATTGAAAAAATAGTTAAAGAAGTATGCCAAAATATTCCAAATTATAAAATAGGTATACATTGTCATAATGATACTGAAAATGCGGTTGCTAATTCATTGGCAGCAATTAGAGCTGGAGCAAGACAGGTGCAAGGAACATTTAATGGTTTGGGAGAGAGATGTGGAAATACTAATTTAACATCTATAATTCCAACGTTAATTTTGAAAATGGGTTTACAAACATCAATAAATAAAAAAAAATTAAAAAATTTAACTAAAATTTCTAAATTTATAGATGAACGATTATTAAGAAAAAGCAATCCATCCTTTCCTTATGTAGGTGATTCAGCTTTTGCTCACAAAGGAGGTTTGCATGCATCCGGTATTCAAAAACATTCAAAAACCTATGAACATATTAAACCTGAAATTGTAGGTAATAAAAGAAATATTATAGTATCTGATCAGTCTGGAAAATCTAGTTTAGCTATAAAACTTAAAGAGCTTGGTTTTAAAGTTAATGAAAAGAAGATTGATTATTTAGTTAAGAAATTAAAAAAAAAAGAATACGAAGGTTATTCTTATGATGGAGCTGAAGCAAGTTTTGAACTTTTTATAATGAAAGAATTAATTAAAGTTCCAGAATATTTTAAATTAAAATCTTTTGAAGTTATAAATGAGTTTAAAGATTTAAAAGATAATTTAAAAAATAGTAATACAGCAAAAGCAAATATAATTGTAAAAGTTAAAAAAGAATATATTTCAAAATCTATAGGAAATGGCCCTGTTAATGCTTTAGATAACGCACTACGAGGTGTTTTAATAAAATCCTATCCAATTCTAAAAAAAATGGATTTAATAGATTATAAGGTTAGAATTTTGACACCAGATCAAGGTACTAAGGCTATTACAAGAGTAATTATTGAAAGTTCAGATAAAAATAAGAACCATTGGTCGACGGTTGGTGTTTCTTCTAATGTTATAAATGCATCATACATAGCATTAAAAGAAAGTATTACTTATAAATTAATTAAATCAAAAACAAAATCAGCTTTTGAAAAGTAATTATAATAAATTTCCAGTAATAATATTATATGAACCTCAATTAGATGAAAATATTGGGGCTGTAGCTAGAGCTATGTTAAATTTCAATTTTTTGAATTTAAGAATTATCAAAAAAAAAAAATGGAAGCCAAGTAAAGTATCTTATAAAAATTCTGCTAAAGCAGGTGAAATTTTAAAAAATGCAAAAATATTTAATAATTTAGAGGATGCAATTCATGATCTTAAATATGTTTATGCAACTTCTAATCGAAAAAGAGACTTAAATATTAAAGTTGTTAATCTTAAAACAAGTATTAAACAAATTAATCAATTTAGTGGAAATAAAACTGGAATTTTGTTTGGCCCTGAGAGAACGGGTTTAAAAAATGAAAGTATTTCTTTATGTGATAAAATAATTGAAATTCCATTAAATAGTAATTTTAATTCTCTTAATTTGGCACAAAGTGTATTGTTAGTTGTTTATGAAATATATAATTCGAAAACGTTTATAAAAAAAACAATAAAAAATATAAAAAAAAGTAAAAAAAAGGAATTATTTAATTTTTTTAAAGTTTTAGAATTTTATTTAGAAAAAAATAATTTTTTTAAAGTTCAAGAAAAAAAAGAATTAATGTTAAGAAATATAAAAATTATTTTTAATAGAGCAAAATTAACTGAAAAAGAAATAAAAATTTTATTAGGTGTGGTAAAAAATTTAAATAAATAAGTAAATTATTGACATTTTAAGTTTTTTTTTAATTTTTATATAAACTAATTATGAGTATAAGAAAAGAACAAAAATTTAAAATTGATCG
>CAYOOR010000116.1:0-7594 GCA_964405695.1 uncultured Alphaproteobacteria bacterium | reverse complement strand
TTGCTTTTTCTTTATCATCCGGAGCTACTGCATCCTCAAGATCTAAAAATATGACATCAGAATCTGATTTTGCTGCCTTTTCAAAAAAATCTGGTGAACTACCAGGAACGGCTAATTCACTTCTATTCAATCTTGATGTTGCTTGTTCTACTTCAAAAAAACTCATTTTAAATTATCCTTTCTTTTAATAAAACAAATTAATACCAATACAATCGATAAATTTCAAACAATATTTTCATTATTTTTATTTAATGGGTGAAAATTTTCAATAGTTTCAATTAATTTTTCTCTATGTTCAGTATATTTTTGAGTTGTTACTATACTTGAATGACCTAGCAATTTTTGTACAACTCTTATATCTGCACCTGAATTTAAAAGATGATTTCCAAATGCATGTCTAAATGAATGTGGATGCATTAATGATTTATCAATATTAATCTTATCCGCTAATTTATGTAAAATTTGTAAAACTCTTCTACGTGTTAAATAATTATCTGTATTATTGGAAGGAAAAAGCCAAGGAGTATCTTTATGTTTAAAATAAATCTTTTTATATTCCAAATATTTTTCTAGAACATCTAAAGTTTGTTTCCCAAAAAAAACTACTCGTTCTTTTCTACTTTTTCCTTTTTCAGGTGGGTCAATTAAAATATTTTTATTTTTTAAATTAATATTATTAGTTTTTATTGAAATTAATTCTGACACTCTAATACCTGTGGAATACAACAATTCTACTATTAAATTAGATCTAATGTCTAAATAATTATTAATTTTATTTGACACAAAATTTAATATCTTTTTAATTTGTTGAGTATTTAAAGTAATTGAAATTGTATCTTCTGATCTTGGAATATCAATTTTTTCCATTGGATTATTAATAATAATCTTTTCTGAAATTAAAAATTTAAAAAATTTTTTTAAGGCAAAAATTTTCCTAGATTTTGATTTATTTTTTAATTTTTTTGAAGAAAGGCTTTCTAAAAAACTTATAATGTCCTTTTTTAAAACTGATCTAAATGATTTATTCTTTTTTTTTATAAAATTATTAAATTGATTAATATCATATTTATATGAAATAATTGTATTTTGATGTACCCCTTCCTCAGAATACAAAGTTTGTGTGAAATTCTTTAGTTCTTCTTGCATATTTATCTGTCAATTAGCGTCTCAATTGCTAAATCAAAAGTATTTTCTTCTAGACCTATTTGATTTAGTGAACTAATTACAGTTTGCAAGAAAAAAGGATGAAATTCGTTAAAATTCTTTCCGTCTAAAGACATTAAAATTAATAAAATAGTTTCCCCGATTTTTCTATTTTTTGAAGAATATTCAAGTAAAGAAATTAGAGAAGAATTAGGCATTACAGAAGAACTAAATTCTTCATTTTTTAAATTAATAAACCAAAATTTAGGGTTTATTTCAATCCCAAAAATTTTAAGAATATAAAAACCTAATGTATCAAAATTATGAAATTCTTCTTTATTCTCAAATTTATCTAATGATTTTAAAACATCTTCTTGTGAAATTCTTTTATAATTAATTTCATTATCTTTTAAATATAAAAATTCGATAATTGCCCATATTTCTACAAAATCTTTAAAAAAATTTATATCTTCATTTTTTTTTTTTTCTAAAATCTCAAACCATTCTAAAGCTTCATTAATTTGATTAGAAGCTAAAAAAGATTTACATGCAATATTGGCAAACCATGATAATTTTTTTGATGGCTTTATTTCCATTAATGTTTTTAAATTTAAATTAGAAATTAAATTAAAATTTCCATTAATAATTGCTAAATCAAAAGATTTTTTTAAAATTTTAGCTTTTTTTTCATCATTTTCTTCTGCTATAGCCATTTGATATAAAATTGCCTGAGATTCATAACCAAGTAAAATCTCTTCTTTTAAAGAAATTTTTATATCTCTATTATCAAATTCATAACTATTATAAATTTCTTCAATAGTTTCTATAGGTAGGTTAAAAAGTTTTTTTGACCTTTCTATCGCTTCTATTCTTAAAGTTATAGGAGCATTAGACATTCTATATATCATACTAAGTAATAAAGGATTATTATTTAAAGCATAATCATCTTTTAAAGTAATATTAGCTACTCTTGTCATTGCCAAATTTAAAAGATTTAAATTATCTAAATCATTATTATCTATTTCTTCTTTATAAACTAAACTATCTATAATTTTTAAAAATTTTTTATCTGTAAAATTTTTATCTTCTTTTAATAAAGATAATGATAAATTTGCTTTATTTAATTGATTGTTTAATATTTGACAAAAAATTTCAACTTTTCGCCAAAAAAAATTTTCTTTAAAATTATTTCTTTTATCTTCTATATCTGAACAAACTAAATCAAAATTATTTAAAGATAGATTAATTTCTGTATGTTTAATCAAAATCTCTTCATTATCTTGAACATTTACTAAATCAATTAATGATTTTGCATTATCAAAATCACCTAATTCAATAAGTTTATTAATTCTAATTAAAATTAAATCTAATTCTTTATCTGAGCCAGGAGAAGCAGCGCTAGATAAAAGAACTTTTTTTATTAAATTTATTGCTAAATTAGATTCTAAATTAATTGGCAAATCTTTTAAATATTTTTTTATTAAATCTTTTTCTGAACCTTTCCACATTTCATAACTTAATCCTCCATCATTTTCAACTAAAGTACCTACTGTGTTAGCATCAATATTTTTTAATTCTATTGTTTCTATTTGTTGTTCATCTTTTACTTCATTTTTTTTTTCAGGAATGGTTATATCTTCTACCTCATTGACTTCTATATCTCGTTTAAAACCTCCTGGACCTACAGTAGTATTGCCTAAACCTGCTAAAACATTATTATTAATTAAAATGATAATTAAAATTAAAAAAAATTTCTTTAATATTTTCATAAAATTATAAAAAAATTATTTTTTGTATTGTTCTATTTCAATTTCTTTTTCAACTTTAATTTTAGGAACCGGAACAAACCATTCTAAAAAAAAAAATAAAATTATTAGAATAAAAACGATTAATAATAGAAAAATATTCATTTTTTTTTCAAAAAAGCTTTTTTTACGACTTCTAAACATAATTATTATTTATTTATATTAGTATTAACTTAAAATATATTCTATCAATACAAAAAAAAATAGGTTAATTAATTATATGAAAAAAAAGATTGTATTATTAGGAATGATGGGTTGTGGCAAATCTACAATAGGAAATGTTTTATCTGAAAAATTAAAAATTGATTTTATAGATACAGATAAACTAATAGAAAAAAATGTTGGTTTAAAAATAAAAACTATCTTTGAAAAACATGGAGAAGATTATTTTAGAAATATAGAAAAAAAAATAATTTCAAAATTATTATTAAAAAAAGATTCTTGTGTTATTGCTATAGGTGGTGGGTCTTTATTAAATAAAGAAGTAAGAAAAATAATTTTAAAAAAAACAATATCAATTTGGTTGAATACTAAAAAAGAATTAATATTTAAAAGATGTAAAAAATCAAATGAAAGACCCTTGTTAACAATGGATAATAAAAAGAATTACAAAATTATTAATAATTTACTAAAAATTAGAAAACCACTATACTCTCAAGCAAAGATAATGATACGATCAAATAAAAGCCCAAAAAAAACTAGTGAGCAAATTTTAAAAAAAATTAAAAAATATATTTAATTATATTAAAATAATATCTAAATTAATAAATTGAGTAAATATCATAAAATAAATGTCCCGTTAAAAAATAATTTCTATCAAGTAATTGTTGGATCTAATATATTAAAAAAAACAAAAAAAATTATTTTTTCTAAAATAAAACATGCAAAAAAAATATTTATAATTACAGATACTGAAATTAAAAGATTACATTTAAAAAAAATATTAAATCTTGTCCCTAAAAAAATAATAATTAAAACTATTACTTTGAATTCAGGAGAAAAAGCTAAAGAATTACAAACTATAAATAAAATATTAAATTTTTTGCTTAAAAATAAAGTTTCTAGAAATGATGCAATTTTTGGTTTAGGTGGTGGAGTAATAGGTGATATATCAGGCTTTGTTGCAAGTATAGCATTAAGAGGGATAAATTTAGTACATTTCCCCACTACTTTATTAGCTCAAGTTGATAGTTCAGTAGGTGGTAAAACTGGAGTAAATAGTTCCTATGGAAAAAATCTTATAGGAACGTTTTATCAGCCTAAACTAGTAGTATGTGATATAAATTTACTTAACTCATTACCAAAAAGACAGTTAATATCAGGATATGCTGAAGTTATTAAATATGGATTAATAAATGATAAAATTTTTTTTAATTGGCTTGAAAAAAATATAAAAAAAATACTTAATAATAATCAATCTGCATTAATCGAAGTGGTAAAAAAGAGCGTTATTACAAAAAAAAATATTGTTCTTAAAGATGAAAAAGATTTAAATAATACTAGGGCCTTATTAAATTTAGGTCATACTTATGGACATTCTATGGAAAAATGTTCAAAATATTCTAATAAATTATTACATGGTGAAGCAGTATCTATTGGAATTTGTATGGCAAGTAAATTATCGAATATTCTTGGTTTTTTACCTTCAAATGAATTAATAAAAATTGAAAATATTCTTTTAAATTTTGGATTACCAATAAATATGGGATTTTTAAAAAAACTTAAAATTAAAAAAAAAGATATAATTAATAATATGATTTATGATAAAAAATATCTAAATGGCAAATTAAATTTTGTTTTATGTAAAAAAATTGGAAATGCTTTTATTTTTAATAATGTTAAAAAAAAAAATATAGAAGATTCTATTTCTTAAAATGGACTGGTATACAATTTCAATTATATTTTTAATACTTTTTTTAATTTTATTATCCGGTTTTTTTTCTGGTTCTGAAACAGCTTTAACAGCAGTATCTAAAGCTAAAATTCATCAATTAGAAAAAAAAAAAAATCCAAGGGCAAAAATAGTTAATTTTTTAAAATTACAAAAAGAGAAATTAATCGGAACATTACTTTTAGGCAATAATTTAGTAAATACATTAGCAACGGCAATTGCTACAAGCTTTATAATAAATTATTCTAACAATAGTGAAAAAGCTATTATTTATTCAACATGTATTATGACAATACTCATCTTACTATTTGGCGAAATAATTCCAAAAACTATTGCAATTAATAAAGCTGAAAAATATTCTTTATTATTTTCCCCAATAATTAGATTTTTAGTAAAAATTTTATCTCCTTTTACTAATTTAATTCATTATTTTACCCATAGTATCCTAAAAATATTTAAATTTAAAATAAGCACTGATATTGGAACTACTGAAGATGAATTAAGAGGTGCTATAGATTTACATGCTAAAACTGAAGGATCTAGGCATGAAAAAGATATGTTACAAAGCATACTCGATTTAGATGATTTACAAGTAAAAGAAATAATGACTCATAGAAAAAACATTGAAGTAATTTATGTGAATAACTCGATTAATGCAAATATCAAAAAAATATTAAAGAGCCAATATACTAGATTGCCTTTATACGATAAAAATTCTGATAAAATTTTAGGTATTTTAAATGTTAAAGATGTTTTAAAAATAAAAAATAATAAAAAATTAGACTTAAAAACAATTGCAAAGAATCCTTGGTTTATTCCTGAAACAACATCTGTATTAGATCAATTACAAGAGTTTAAAAAAAAACAAAGACATTTGGCTTTTGTTGTAGATGAATATGGTACTTTAATGGGGATTGTTACTTTAGAAGATGTAATTGAAGAAATTGTTGGAGATATTGAAGATGAACATGATATAAAAATTAAAGGCGCTAAACGTTTAAAAGATGGTAATTTTACTATAAACGGAAATGTAACTATTAGAGATGTAAATAGAGAATTCGGTTGGAATCTGCCAGATAATAAAGCA
Organism: uncultured Alphaproteobacteria bacterium; assembly: GCA_964405695.1. GTDB lineage: Bacteria > Pseudomonadota > Alphaproteobacteria > CAYOOR01. Next base: position 1,668 of record CAYOOR010000116.1, on the reverse strand, counting down.
TCTACCTTAGCTGGTTTAATATTTTATGAAATTAAAACAATACCAGAACCAGGAAAAATATTTAGTTTTTATAATTATAGATTTGAAATAATAAAAGCAAAAAAAAATCATATTGAAATTGTAAAGGTTACACCTTTAAACTAATTAATTAAAAAATACTATTCTTTATCTTGCAAATTCATCGAAATTGAATGAGTTTGATTTATTATTTCAGATCCTAGAATTTTAAAAAATAATTTATGTCTTTGTAGTTTAGATAATTTAGAAAATTTTTTTGTTTTAATAGTAATAACAAAATGTGTTTCATTGCCAACTTTATTTTGTTTATGAGTTTTATGTTTATTCGATGTATTTTTTATTGAAAAAATAGCATCAGGAAATTCTTTTTTTATTTTTTCCTTTATTAAATCTTCAATTTTCATAATTAATTATCAAAGCCTTTTAATTTCTTTTTTTTATGTACATAATACTATAATGAAAAAAAATAAGAAAAAATTATTTGAAAAAGAAACTTTTTCTCAAGTTAGAATCTGTAATAAAAATGATTGTAATAATCCAGGAGTATATAAAGCACCTAAATCTAAAAGTGAATTAAATAATTACATATGGTTCTGTGAACAACATATTAAAGAATACAATAAAGATTGGAATTACTGTAAAGATATGTCTCAAAATGAAATTGAAAAACATATTCAGCTAGATACTATAGGTTGGAGACCAACGTGGAATTTTTCAACAAGTAATTTTAAAATAAAAAATTTTGAAAAAATTTTTAATAATTATTTTAATTTCTTTAAAAAAAATAAAAAAGAATATTTTAAAAAAAACAAAAATAAGAAATTAGAAAAATCTCTTAAAATTTTTAATTTAAATAATAATGAATTAACAATTAAAATTATTAATGAAAAATATAAAAAATTAGTTAAAAAATATCATCCAGATAAGAATAAGGGAAATATAAAATATGAAGAAAAATTAAAAGAAATAAATCAGGCTTTTGAAGAAATTAAAAAAGTATTTAATTAAAATTAAATAAAATTATATAACAAATCATGGAAAATATTTTAACTGATTCAATTTCACATATACCTGATATAAAAATATCATCTAAACAAGTTTTTGGAACAGAAGAAGATTTAAAAATACCTGCTTTCAGTAATAAAACAGATTTAGTTCCAAAAATTGACAAAAATTATTTTTTTGATAATGACACTACAATATCAATTTTAACAGGATTCTCTGAAAACAAGAGAGTGTTAATTCAAGGATATCATGGAACAGGTAAGACAACTCATATTGAACAAATAGCAGCTAGATTAAATTGGCCATGTGTAAGGATTAATCTTGATAGTCATATAACTCGTGGAGATTTAATAGGAAAAGATACAATTATTGTAAAAAATGGTAAACAAATTACCCAGTATAAAGATGGGATGTTACCATGGTCTATTAAAAGACCTACCACTCTTGTTTTTGATGAATATGATGCTGGCAAACCAGAAGTAATGTTTGTTATACAAAGAATATTAGAAACGGATGGAAAATTTACTTTATTAGATAATAATGAAATTATTACTCCTCACCCTGCTATTAGATTATTTGCTACATCAAATACAGTTGGACAATCAGACAATTTAGGTATTTATCATGGTACTAAACAAATAAATC
>CAYOOR010000115.1:0-8395 GCA_964405695.1 uncultured Alphaproteobacteria bacterium | reverse complement strand
ACAGGCGGAATAATAAATCGAGGAGCCATTGCGGCAAATGTAACAATCCCCACCATACCAGATGATCCAGACATTTCCAGAACCAGGACTCCACGCGCCACGATAAGCGCCCAATAAGCGGATGCACCGCTCATCGCAGCGAACCATAACCACCGATAGTCCTGAAACTCTAGCGCCCCCATATATTGAGTTACAAAGGCCTTCATTTTCATTATCCCCTCTTACTCCCCACAGTGAGCCGGAGCATTCTAGCACACGCTTGCACATGGACTAGCACACCAACTCACAGGCAGTCACCGGTGTCCACGAGGATACAATTCAACAATAGTTTGATGCAGGGTATCGCCCTACATGCTATAGTGGTCAAGCTGTTTGGAGGTTTTGTATGGCAGAAGGGTATGCCCTAAATTACATCGCCGTTGTCTTGGCTGCGGTGGTGGGATTATTAGCAATGGGCGGAATGTTGCTTGGCAGCTTAATACTCGCTCCGAAGCGTCAATCGGAAGCTAAGGAACTTCCATTTGAATGTGGAATTCCGCCGATGCCATTCAGTTGGTCACAGATACATATACGCTACTATATCTTTGCCATCTTGTTTCTGCTCTTTGACGTAGAAGCGGTCTTCCTCTTCCCATGGATACTAACCTTCCTAACGGGAGCTACTTGGGTGTTCTACGAAATGATCCTGTTCATTGGAATCCTGCTCTTTGGTGTGCTCTACGGTTGGAGAAAAGGAGTCCTTAAGTGGGGATAGAAAAAGAACCAATCAACAAGGGAATCAGCCCATCGGTACCAACTTGGGCCGAAGCATGGAGCCGAAACACCAGCCTTGAATTGCCTCCGTCTTCTGCATCTGCGGGCAATGTTGCACCGCCTGCGCCATATCGGAGTGCAACCCCAGGTATAGTCACTGCGCGAGCCGAAGATCTCTTTGCAATGGCACGAAAAAATTCGCTATGGCCCTTAACATTTGGGTTAGCCTGTTGTGCTATCGAAATGATGTCGACTTACATGGCTAACCATGACCTAGATCGGATGGGCGTTGTCACATGGCCGTCGCCGCGCCAGTCAGATGTAATGATTGTGGCAGGTACGGTGGTGAAGAAGATGGAAGAGCCTATTCGCCTTCTTTACGAACAGATGCCTGAGCCAAAGTGGGTCATCGCCATGGGGAGCTGCGCCACAAACGGTGGACCCTACTATCGTTCCTACTCCGTGGTGATGGGTGTAGATCATATAGTCCCTGTCGACGTATATATACCAGGGTGCCCCCCTCGGCCAGAAGCGTTGATGGACGGTATCCTACGCCTTCAAGACAAGATTCAACACGATGCGAGGCAATATGGCGGAAGAGCAATCGAAAGATCCGGAAACGACTCCGGCGCCGGCAACTAGCCATACACCGGCGACACCAGTGGGTCCAACCCTGGACAAAAGGGGCGAAGCCCTTGTCGCACTGTTGCCAGGCCCGTTAGCTTCGTTTGAACCCGAGATTACCAGCGCCCTAGACGAGGTATTGGTGAAAATAACCGCCGATCGGCTCTTGGAATTATGTGATGTTTTGAAGGAGGATCCTTCTCTTTCGTTTGACTACCTTCGCTGCCTCTCTGTCGTCGATTACGAGACCAAGTTACAGGTGGTTTACCACCTCTGGTCTCGGGAACATCGGCACAAGATTGTGCTGAAAGTAGATACCAACCCAGAGGATGCCACTGTGCCTTCTGTATCCGGACTGTGGCGCAGCGCTGATTGGTTTGAACGGGAAGGGCATGATCTTTTCGGCGTGAACTTCGAAGGGCATCCCGATATGAGGGTCTTGCTACTCTACGAGGGGTTTGAAGGGTTTCCGGGGCTAAAATCTTTCCCATTTCATGACTATGAGGAATGGTAAATAGTAACTTGTTCGCCTGTCACGAGGATAAGGGACGAAACATTTTCAGGATCCATAGCTCCACCACGAGCTATAGGATATTTCTATAGGTATAGGAGAATCTTTGGCATTTCAGGGCTGAGAGGTATACGCTCTGTAGAATTACTCGTATACTGCCCAGGTTATTTATTAGATATATATTTGGAATATTGCACAGAGGAGCACATATATGGCTGCAGGCAGTTTTGATTTTGCACTTGCAATAGGGGGTGAAGCCGGCCAAGGTATCGCAACGCCTGGAAATATTATGGCTAGGTTGTTCATCCGACGGGGTCTACATTTAAACGCCTACAACGCCTATCAATCGATTGTTAGGGGTGGTCACATTTTTCTGACAATCCGGGTTGCGCAAGAACCTGTTTACACCCATGGTGACAAGTTGGACATGATCGTATGTCTCAACCAAGACACGATGGACAGGCATCTTGGATTGTTAGGAGATGGCACGCGTGCCTTATTTAACAGCGACACCATCAATCCTGGTAGCGCAGCCAAGGGCGTTGGCCTCTGCCCCATCCCTGTCTCTGAACTTACGCAGAGTCGCAACAGATTGGTTCAGAATACCGTGGCCGTAGGTGCAACGTGCTCTCTCATGGGACTGGATTTCGCCATCCTTGAGGAGAGTTTAAAGGCGCGTTTCGCACGGCAGGGGCAATCTGTAGTTGATGAAAACGTTGGGGTGGCAAAAGCTGGGTACGATTACGCAACCAAGAACTTTGAGTCGTTCCCAACTTCGGTACCAGAAAATCCTAAGCCCCTGGCTCAATGGGCTGGGAACGAGGCTATCGGCATGGGAGGTGCAGCGGCAGGCGTCAAATTCTACGCGGCCTACCCCATGAGCCCTTCAACGGGCGTTCTTCACTGGTTTGCTCAGAACTCACGCGACTTGGGAATTATGGTTCGGCAAGTAGAGGACGAAATTGGTGTGGCAAACATGATCATCGGTGCAGCCCACACAGGGGTAAGAGCCATGGCATCCACTTCAGGTGGAGGTTTCGCATTGATGACTGAAGCAGTAGGGGCAGCAGCAATGATGGAAATCCCAGTTGTGATGGTGGACGTCCAACGGGCTGGCCCATCCACTGGTGTACCCACCAAAACAGAACAGGGTGACCTATGGCAGACGCTAGGCGCAAGCCAGGGAGATTTTCCCAGGCTGATCGTAGCTCCCACCAGTGCCCTAGACGCCTTCACCACCATTCCTGAGATATTTAACCTCGTGGACCACTACCAGTGCCCCGGACTGGTTCTCTCTGACCTGTTAATCTCTGAGGGCACCTTCAGTGTGGATCCAGACGTCATTAACATGAACCCCATAATAGACCGCGGAGCGCTCATCACCGAACCATCAACACAAAACGGGTACCTCCGCTATAAGGACACAGAGAGCGGCATCGCACCTCGCGCTGTGCCTGGTATCGAAGGCTACATCCACGTCGTTTCGACGGACGAACATGACGAGGACGGCAGCCTCATTAGCGACGAGTTCACAAACCCATACAAGCGGCGGGCCAGCGTGGAGCGTCGCGCTCGGAAGTTCTCCGACATTCTCGAGCGCGTTGCAGCACCAGAACTCCAGGGTCCAAGGGACGCTGAGGTGACTCTAGTAGGATGGGGATCTTCAGAAGGCGCGATTAAAGAAGCCATTGTTCAACTGAAGGATAGAGGTGTCACTGGGAACTGGCTCCAGGTGAAATGGATGGTTCCCTTTCATGGCGATGCCATTACTGCAGTGGTGAAGAATGCCAAGTGTACCATCATTGTAGAAAATAATTACTCGGGTCAGTTCTACCGCTACCTCCGTAGCGAGACGGGCCTTACCATTGACAAACACATTCGTAAGTACGACGGCGAACCCTTCATGCCACACCACATCGCTGATGGCGTTCAGGAGATTCTAGCGGGCAAAGTTGATACCTTTGTCCCATACCAAGAAGTAAACGTATAGGGAGTAGCTGAACATGACCACCGGAACAATAGAACTCAAGGCTTCGGATTTTAGGTCCGGGATCAACCCGGACTGGTGCCCGGGTTGCGGCGATTTTGGCGTATTGAATTCACTTCAGCGCGCTTGTGCAGAGTTGGGCCTTCAGCCGCACCGAATTCTGACTGTCAGCGGCATCGGTTGTTCGTCTAACCTACCCGGGTACATCAACTCTTACGGCATGCACACACTGCATGGCCGTTCCTTGCCATTTGCCACTGGCGCCAAACTGGCCAATCATGAATTGACTGTCATTGCGACTGGTGGAGACGGAGACGGTTACGGCATCGGAGGCAACCATTTAACCCACACTGCCCGCCGGAACGTAGACATCACCTACATAGTAATGAATAACCAGATCTACGGCCTAACTACTGGCCAGATCTCTCCAACAAGTCGCTTAGATATGAAAACCAAGAGTACGCCCTACGGCAACGTGGAGACACCCATCAACCCCATCACGTCTGCAATCATGAACGGTGCTTCCTATGTGGCTCGTGCATATAGTGGCGATATCCGCCACACCACCGCCATCATTAAGGCAGCTATCGAACACAAAGGGTTTTCACTGGTGGATATCTTCAGCCCTTGTGTCACCTTCAACGACGATAACTCCCACGACTTCTTTAAAGAAAGGATATCCAAGCTCGAGGAGCAGGGGCACGACGCGGGCGATTGGAAAGCCGCTTGTGAAAAAGCCATGGAATGGGGTTCCACTATCAATATTGGACTCTTTTTCCAGAACCAAGAGAATGCGAGTCTGGGAGCTCGAGAGCCAGTCCTTGCTGATGGACCGCTATCCTCCCGGACGTTCGGAATCTCCGAGGATCAGACCAAAAAGCTGCTAGGCAGGATGATGTAGCGAGCCAATGCAGCCATGACTGAAGCACAAAACCTCGAATCCGTAGACATTATGGTGAATATGGGTCCGCAGCACCCATCGACTCATGGTGTATTCCGTATGGTGCTCTGGGTAGATGGTGAACGGATTGTTGATGCTGAGCCTCACATTGGGTATCTCCACCGTGGATCAGAGAAACTGAGCGAGGGTGAACTCTACCCTCAGATCATTACGCTCTTCGACCGCATGGACTACATCGGCAACTACAACATGGAAATGACATTTTGTTCTGCCGTTGAAAAGATCATGGGTATCACGGTTCCAGAGCGCGCTGAGTATATAAGGGTCATCCTTTGCGAACTTAATCGCATCTCGAGCCACATGTTGTTCTACGGTACTATGGGCTTGGACGCTGGGGCTATGACACCCATCATGTACGGCTTTCGTGAGCGCGAACGTATACAAAACCTCTTTGAAGCGGTCAGTGGCGCACGAATGATGCATAACTACTTACGGATCGGCGGATTACGGGAGGATCCACCGGACGATTTCTCAGCACGCGTGGCTGGCATTCTCCCAGCGCTAGAGCGGGGCATTGAAGAAGGAGATAAACTTCTGACTTACAACGAGGTCTTCCTGGCACGGTCTCGGAATGTCGGTATGATCAGTGGGCAGGACGCTCTAGACTACGGATTGACGGGACCATCCCTTCGGGCATCTGGAATTCCTGACGACGTCCGCGTGATCGAGCCCTACTCTATCTATGACCGCTTTGACTTCGATATTCCTGTAGGTGAAAATGGAGACACTTGGGATCGGTATGCCATGCGTGTGGAGGAGATGCGTCAATCAGTTCGCATTGTTCAACAAGCACTGGAACAGATGCCTGATGACGGCCCCGTTAAAGCCACCGGAGTGCGTAGCATCCCTCGCCCTCCTGCCGGTGAAGTCTATTTCCGATCGGAAACCCCACGTGGCGAGATGGGTGTCTATTTGGTCAGCGACGGCGGTGATAAACCGTACCGTCTCAAGGTAAGACCTCCTTCATTCAGCAACCTTCAGGCTCTCAGACCGATGCTACGCGGCGTGTATGTGGCTGATGCTGTGATGATTCTTGGCTCATTGGATATTGTATTGGGGGAGGTGGATCGGTGATCCTCCTGATCCCTCTCGCAGTTGTTCTGGCTTCACTGGTATCCATTGTGGTTTTGGCGATTGGCTACGGTGGGAAAGACGTATTCTCGATCCTGGTCAAATCCCTGTCGCTCTTGTCCATCCTCAGCGTTGTAGTCCTCTCCCTCACATGGGTTGAACGCAAGGCATTAGCCCGGATCCAGCAACGTATAGGGCCTATGCGGGTCGGCCCTTACGGGTTGCTCCAACCTATTGCTGATGGATTGAAACTCCTGCTAAAAGAAGACATCATGCCAGCCTGGGTTGATAGACCAGTCTACTGGATTGCACCCCTGGCGGTTTTTGTTCCTAGCTTTGCTGTGTGGGTCGTCGTGCCCTTTAGTTCAGACCTTGTGCTACGCGACATGGACCTTGGCCTGTTGTACGTCCTGGCAATGTCAGTTCTTTCCATCATAGGCCTGATCATGGCTGGTTGGGGTTCCGCAAACAAGTACGGCATCATTGGTGGATTACGAAGTGCAGCTCAGCTTATCAGCTACGAAATCCCACTCATCGTCATCGCGATCACCATCGCGATGCTCGCAGGAACTTTGAATCTCACAGACATTGCCACAGGCCAAGGAAGCGTCTGGTACTTGCTGATTCAACCTTTGGCTCTCATCATTTTTCTGCTCGCCGGATTGGCAGAAGTAGGCCGCAGTCCTTTCGACATATTTCAAGCAGAATCAGAGTTGGTGGGTGGGCCATTCATTGAATACAGCGGGGCCCATTGGTCCATATTCTTTCTCGCCGAATATATGAATACATTTTTGGTAGCTGCATTAATAACCATTTTCTTTCTAGGTGGATGGTCTGGCCCGCTGCTACCAGAAGTGGCCTGGTTTCTTATCAAGTGTTATTCAGTAATAATTGTAATGTTTTGGCTAAGAGTGACTCTCCCGAGACTTCGGATTGACCAACTTATGGCATTCGGGTGGCAAGCGTTGGTGCCATTGTCGTTCTTAAACTTCCTAATGGTCGCTTTTGCACTCTTTTACAGGTGGCCTGATTGGGTTCAAGCGTTGTTGAGCCTCACGGTCCTCGTAGCCGCTAGTACTTTCATCTATATCAAAACGGCATCTAGGAAAGTTCGTCCGACTGTGAGGCTTATACCTGCCAGGGAGGTGCGCCGTGCTTAGTACACTGAAGGGTATGTTGATGACTCTCCGGACATCAATGCGAAAGCCAGTGACAGCTCAGTACCCGAAACAACACCTGCCGCTACAAGAGAGGCAGGTCGGATTTCCTGCCCTGACGTGGGACTCGGGGGGCTCCGAACCCTACTGCGTGGGCTGCATGGTGTGTGTACGTATGTGCCCCACCCAGTGTATGTCAGGCACGATGGTCGATAATCCAAAACATGCATCGGGGGAGAGTACACGCCGCAAAATTATTGATGAATTCGAAATCAACCTGGGTCGCTGTATCCTATGCGGGATTTGTGTTGAGGTCTGCAACTTTGACGCCATCGAGATGAGCCACGAGCACGAGATTAGCCATTTTGCTCGCAACGGTCGAAGGGTTAACCTGCCAGTGCTGTTGGAAATGGGGAAGAAGTACCAAAGCGAGTCTAACTGGATTTCACCCGCTGCCAAGAAAGAGGCACTAGCTGCCGCCAAAAATGCTGTGGCAGAAACAACCGAAGAGCTTCCATTAGAGGAGGCTAAATAGTGGGTGCTGACGTAGTCGCCTTCAGTTTCCTGGCTATCCTAGTGCTAGGCGGGGCTTTAGGGGTGGTCATCACGCGGAACGTAGCTCATGCAGCTCTCTACCTATTATTAAGTCTGGCGTCCGTCGCTGGAGTGTTCATCCTGCTAGTAGCCGAGTTCCTAGCTTTGGTCCAGGTGCTCATCTATGGAGGAGCCATCACCATCGTCTTGTTGTTTGCGTTGATGTTAACTCGCGCTGAGGAGTTCTCCAACGTCCGAGACAATCCCCAGTGGGCCGTGGCTGGAATAGCCGCGATAAGCATCTTTGGCGTGTTGGGTGTTGTCATCTTCAACAACAAACTCAACGTCCAGGAACCGATTGGGCAGAGTCTTGAAAATCTGGGTGCAGAACTATTCACCAACTGGGTCGTTCCCTTTGAGATAGCCTCTCTTGTTCTATTGGTGGCCCTCATTGGCGCAATCATTTTGGCTCGAGCCTCGGATAACCCGAGCGAGGAATAACAAATGGAACTGTATCACTTTGAATTACTGAGTGCGGCTCTCTTCGCCATAGGTGCTTATGGGGTTATGGCGCGCCGTAACGCGGTGATGATCTTGATGTCGATCGAGCTTATTCTCAACGCAGTTAACATCAACGCCGTAGCTTATGCTGCCTTCTTAGATCCTGGTCGATTGGTCGGCCAAGTCATCGCCATATTTGTCATCACAGTAGCTGCCGCTGAAGTGGGTCTGGCGATGGCTATTATCCTCCGTCTCTACAGGGTACGGGCATCCGCTAATGTTGATGAGGCCAATTC
>CAYOOR010000114.1:0-6136 GCA_964405695.1 uncultured Alphaproteobacteria bacterium | reverse complement strand
ATAGATATGAACCATCAGGGGCAGTTCATGGAATGATGAGAGTTCGATCTTTTACACAGGACGATGCCCATATTTTTTGTACAGAAGATCAAATAACCAAAGAATGTATTGATGTAACTAATCTTATTTTAAATATTTATAATGATTTCGGTTTTAAAAATATAAAGATTAATTTTGCTGATAGACCAAAAAAAAGAGTAGGTTCAGGTAAAATATGGGATAAATCAGAAAAAGCCTTATTAGAAGCAGTTAAAAAAGCAGAAGTCGAATATACAATTAATAAAGGGGAAGGGGCATTTTAAGGTCCTAAAATAGAATTTGTCCTTAAAGATGCAATTAATAGAGAGTGGCAATGTGGTACAGTACAAGTTGATTTTAATTTACCAGAAAGATTAAATGCTAATTATGTTAATGAAAAAGGTTCAAAACAAAAACCTGTACTTATACATAGAGCCTTATTTGGTTCTTTGGAAAGATTTTTAGGAATTTTAATAGAACATTACAATGGAAAGTTACCTTTTTGGTTAGCCCCTACCCAAGTTACAATTTGTACTATTACAGAAAAATTTAAAAAATATGCAAATGAAGTTTATAAAAGTTTCTCAAAATTAGGTATTAATATTGAGTTGGACACACGTAATGAAAAAATAAACTATAAAATTAGAGAACATAGTCATAAAAAAGTTCCAATTATAATAATTATTGGTGATAAAGAAGAAAAAAATAATTCATTAACTATTAGAGAACTTGCAGTAGAAAACCAAAAATTTTTAAAAACGGAAAAAGCTATAGAATATATTAAAAAAAAAATTTGAATAAATATAATTTTAATAGATAATTTAATTTAATTAATTTTTTAAAAGGAGATAGTATACAACAACATAATCGCAAGAGGTTCTATAAATCGCGTGGCCCTAGAGTCAATCATTATATAAGAGCGGAAAAAATAAAATTAATCGATCATGAAGGTGAAATGCTAGGGGAATTTTCAGTTGATGATGGTATAAAAAAAGCTAAAGATCTTGGTTTAGATTTAGTTGAAATTTCACCTAATACTAAGCCCCCAATATGTAAAATACTTGATTTAGGAAAATATAAATATCAACAACAAAAAAAACAAAATCAACAAAAAAAGAAACAAAAGATTTCTGTAACAAAAGAAGTTAGATTTAGACCTGGAATTGATGATCATGATTATCAAATAAAAATGAGACATATTCAAAAATTTTTAGAAAAAGGAGATAAAGTAAAAGTAACATTAAGATGGAAAGGCAGGGAATTTTATGGGAATAGAGATTTAGGTAAAAATCTTTTTATTAGAATTAAAGAGGAAATTAAAAATGTTGCTTCAGTTGAACAAGAGCCCAAAATGTTAGGCAGACAATTAGTTATGGTCTTAAATCCTATTAATTAAATCTGTTGATTTCGTTGATAATAGTCGTTATATTTCTTACATTTTATAGATATTTTATTTATGCCAAAATTAAAAACAAGAAGTGCTGCGAAGAAAAGATTTAGTTTTACTGGTTCTGGTAAAATAAAAAGAAATTATGCATTTAAAAAACATAATCTAAGAAAAAGAAGTCAATCAATGAAAAGAAAAACTAGAGGTACAACAATTTTAAAAAAATCAAATTTTCAAACAATAAGAGATTATTTACCATACAATAATTAATTTAAAATTATGACAAGAATTAAAAGAGGCGTACAAGCAAGAGCAAGGCATAAAAAAATAATAAAACAAGCTAAAGGATATAGAGGTAGATCCAAAAATGTTTTTCGTATTGCTATAGAAAAAGTTGAGAAAGGTTTACAATATGCTTATCGTGATCGGAGAACTAAAAAAAGAAATTTTAGAGGTCTGTGGATACAAAGAATAAATGCAGGTGTAAGAGAAAATGGTATGAGTTACAGTCAATTTATTAATGGTATAAAAAAGGCAGATATTGATATTGATAGAAAGATTCTTTCTGATTTAGCTAAAAATAACCCTACTACATTTAAGTTTATTGTAGATAAAATCCGACAAACAAAATAAAAAAAATTAATAAAAAACTCTTTATAAAACTGTTAAAATAAATTTTATAGTTTTAAGTATATTCATGGTAGAAAAATTAACAGATTTAGAAAAATATATAGAAAATAAATTATCTAATATTATTAGTATAGATGATTTAAAAAATAAAATAAATCAATTATTTCAAGAAAAAAATAAAAATTTAAACAATAGTGAGACATTACAAAAATTAAAAAAAGAAAATATAGATATAACTTTATCAACAAGACCATATGATGAAGGAAAGTTACATCCAATAACTCAAAGTATAGCAGAAGTGACAAAAATTTTTCAAAAAATGGGATTTGCAACTGCTTTAGGTCCTGATATCGAAGATGATTATCATAATTTTACAGCTTTAAATATTCCAGAAGAACATCCAGCAAGACAATTACACGATACTTTTTATTTAAAAAATAAAAAAAATAATCTTTTGAGAACTCATACTTCGCCAGTTCAAATTAGAACTTTAGAAAAAAAAAAACCTCCTTTAAGAATTATAGCTCCAGGAAGAACCTATAGAGCTGATTCTGATATAACACACACACCAATGTTTCATCAGATTGAGGGCTTATGTTTAGATTCAGATATTAATATGAGTCATTTAAAAGGATGCATCATGGATTTTTGTAGAGAATTTTTTGAAATAAAGAATTTACCTGTTCGTTTTAGACCTAGTTTTTTCCCATTTACAGAGCCATCAGCTGAAATTGATATAGGGTGTTTTAAAAATAAAGAACAAATTAGGATTGGTGATGGAGGAGATTGGTTAGAAGTTATGGGTTGTGGTATGGTGCATGCGGAAGTTTTAAAATATTGCAAAGTAGACTCAAAAAAATATCAAGGATTTGCTTTTGGTATGGGAGTAGAAAGATTAGCAATGTTAAAGTAAGGAATTTCAGATTTAAGAAATTTTTTTGATTCTGATATTAAGTGGATTAAAAATTTTGGATTTGGAATTTTTGAAAATATAGAAAAACTTTAAAATAAAAAAAATGAAATTTACATTTTCTTGGTTACAAAAATATTTAAAAACTAAAAAAAATATCGATGAGCTTTGTGAAAAATTAACAATGCTTGGTATAGAAGTTAGTGATGTTGTGGATAATCAGGATTTTCTTAAACAATTTAAAATTGCTAAAGTAATTGATGTTAAAAACCATCCAAACGCTGATAGATTAAAAATTTGCATTGTTGATGATGGAAAAAATAATTTAAATATTGTTTGTGGTGCTCCTAATGTAAAAAAAAATATGAAAGTAGTTTTAGCACCAATAGGAACTAAAATGTTAGAGGAAAATTTTATAATTAAAAAATCTAAGATAAGAGATGTTGAAAGTCATGGCATGCTTTGTTCAGAGAAAGAAATAGGATTGGGTAATAATAGTGAAGGAATAATTCATTTAAATGAAGGAGCAAAAGTTGGAAGTTTATTATCAACTCTTTATCCTTCGGAAAAAATTATTGACGTAGAAATTACACCAAACAGACCAGATTGTTTAGGTGTTTATGGTATAGCTAGAGATTTAGCTGCAAGTGGTCAAGGTAAATTTATAGAAAAAAAAAAGTTAAATATTAAAACTAGTTTTAAAAGTAAAATTAATGTAAAAATATCTAAGGAAGCTATCAAATTTTGTCCAGTATTTTATGGACGTTATATTAAAAATGTTAAAAATTGTGAAAGCCCAGATTGGTTAAAAAAACAACTTCAGGCAGTTGGATTAAAACCAATATCAGCATTAGTTGATATAACTAATTATTTAACAATAGATTCATGCAGACCTTTGCATGTATTTGATGCAGAAAAACTTAATGGAAATTTAGAAATATTTTTAGCAAAAGGGGGAGAAAGTTTAGAAGGTTTAGATGATCAAAATTATAAATTATCTAAAGATATGATTGCTATTAAAGATAGTAAAAATTTATTAAGTTTAGCCGGTGTTATTGGTGGAAAAAAATCAATGTGTGACTTGAATACAAAAAATATTTTTTTAGAATCTGCTTTTTTTGATCCAATATCAATTGCAAAAACAGGAAGATTATTGAATATTGAGACTGACGCAAGACATAGATTCGAGAGAGGTGTTGATCCACATACAGTTATTACTGGCATAGATGAAGCAACTAAATTAATAACTGAATTGTGCGGCGGTGAGGTAAGCCTAGTAACTTTTGATGGTAAAATTCCTTTGAGTAAAAAGGAAATAATTTTTGATATAAAAAGAATTGAAAATTTTATTGGAATAAATATTTCTTCAAAAATTATTAAAAGTATTTTAAATAATTTAGGTTTTAAAATTTCTACTAAAGGTTCAAAAATAAAATTGTCCATTCCAAGTTGGAGGCATGATATCTGTAATGAAGAAGATATTATTGAAGAAATTATTCGTGTTTATGGTTATGATAAAATTCCATCGCAATCAATTTATATAAGTAATAATAAAAAAATTGATAATCGTTGCCAAATTCGTGAATTGAATATTAAAAGATCTTTGATACAAAGAGGTTTAAATGAAACTGTAACCTGGTCTTTTATGTCTAAAAAAAAAAGTAATTTTAATGAGAAAAATAAACCTATAACAATAAAAAATCCAATTAGTAATGATTTAGATATTATGCGACAATCAATAATTCCTAATCTTTTAGATGCAGCATACAAAAATATTTCTAATGGTGAAGACAAGGTTTGTTTATTTGAATTAGGACCAGTTTTTGATGATAAATATAGTGATCAGCAACAAATATTTCTTTCAGGTATAAGGTGTGGTCAGAAAAAAAAACATTGGTTAAAAAAAGAAAGATTTTTTGATGTATTTGATGTTAAAGCAGATTTAGAATCTATATTATTTTGTTGTAAATTACCTGAAAAATCATATTCAATAAAAAGTGAATCAACTGATTATTTTCATCCAGGAAAAAGTGGTTCGATAAATTTTTTTTCTAAAATAAATGCAGGTTTTTTTGGTGAAATACATCCTGATTTTTTAAAAAAATTTCAAATTAATTTTCCTGTATATGCTTTTGAATTGAATTTAAATGTTTTACCAAGGGAATTTCAAAGTAAAAAAGAAGAATTTATTAATAAAAATTTTCAAAAAGTAGAAAGAGATTTTGCTTTTATTTTAGATAAACAAATAGAATCAAAGATTTTAGTTGATTTAGTTAGTAAAGTAGAAAGCAAATTAATAAAAGAAATAAATATTTTTGATGTGTATGAAGGAGAAGGTATTCCTGAAGGGAAAAAATCTATTGCTATATCAATAGTATTACAACCAAAAGAAAAAACTTTAAAAGATTCTGAAATAGAAGTAATTTGTAAAAATATTATTTCTAGTGTTGTAAATAATACAGGTGCAGTTTTAAGAGAAAAATAATCTTATATGAAAATTTCTAATATTAGAAACTTTGCAATAATAGCTCATATAGATCATGGTAAATCTACTTTAGCTGATAGATTAATACAATTTTGTGGTGGTGTTTCGCAAAGAGAATTCCGCGAACAGCTTTTAGATTCAATGGATATAGAAAGAGAAAGAGGAATTACTATAAAAGCACAAACTGTACAATTAAACTATAAATATGATAATGAATACTACAAATTAAATTTAATAGATACGCCAGGACATGTAGATTTTTCATATGAAGTAAATAGATCTTTAGCTGCTTGCGAAGGGTCAATTCTTGTTGTAGATAGTACTCAAGGAGTAGAAGCCCAAACCTTAGCAAATTCATATCAAGCAATTTCTAGTAATCATGAAATAATACCTGTATTAAATTAAATAGATTTACCTGCATCAGATCCAGAAAATGTAATTAAGCAAATTGAAGATATAATTGGGATTCAAGCAAAAGATGCCATAAAAATTTCTGCAAAAACAGGAGAAGGAGTTGAAGAATTATTAAATTTATTAATTTCAAAATTACCTTCTCCTAAAGGAATTAATGAAAGTCCATTACAAGTTTTTGTTATAGATAGTTGGTATGATAAATATTTGGGAGTTATAACTTTAGTAAGAGTAAAAAATGGAATTTTAAAAATTGGTCAAAGAATTCAAATGATGTCTAATAAAGTATGCTATG
>CAYOOR010000113.1:0-17521 GCA_964405695.1 uncultured Alphaproteobacteria bacterium | reverse complement strand
AAATAAAATACCCGCACCACCAACCCCCACCACAAAAAAAATTTTAAAACAAATCAAATAAAAATTTTTAAAAACAAAACCATTAATTAATCAACAAAAACAAAAAAAAAAAATAAAAAAAAAAAAACCAGAAATTATTTGTCAATTATTAGCTAAAAAAAAATCTTTATATACTTCTTTAAAATATAAATTTGATTATGTAATAGGTGTAGATACATGTTTAATTTTTAAAAAAAAATTTCTATCAAAACCTAAAACAAAAGAAGAAGCAAAAAAAATGCTGAATTTATTAAATGGTAAAGAACATAAAATATATTCTAGTTTGTTTATTTCAAAAAATAACCAGAAAATATGGAATTATAATGATGAAGCGATTTTAAAATTAAAAAAATTAACTAAAAAAGAAATTGATATTTATATTAAAAAATTAAAAATTAAAAATATGAAAACATCAGGTTTATATCAAATAGAAGATATAGGAATATCATTATTTGAAAAAATTAAAGGAAGTTATTTTACGATATTAGGACTACCATTAATTCCATTATTAAATTTTTTAAAAAAAAAAAAGATTAAATATTAAAAATGAAAAAAATAGGTATATTAGGAAATCCTATAAAGCATAGTTTATCCCCGACTATACATAATTTTTGGTTAAAAGAATTAAGTATTAATTCAAAATATATATCTATTAAAACACCAGAAAAAAATTTTAAGAAAACTATTGAAAAACTTATTAAATTAAAATTTTTAGGAGTGAATTTAACAATACCTTTAAAAGAAAAAGCATTAAAATATTTAGATAGAAAAGATAAAATTGTAAAAGTTATAGGGGCTGTAAATGTTTTGATATTTTCAAATAAAGGTAAAATAATTGGAAAAAATACTGACGTATACGGCTTTAAAAAATCATTAGAAAATAATATTAAAATTAAAAAAAATGCAATCATTATTGGAAGTGGTGGTGCAAGTAGAGCTGTATTATATTCTTTAATAAAAATGAATTTTAAAAAAATAGTTATTTTTAATAGAACAATTAATAATTCAAAAAAAATGGTAAATGAAATTTTAAGTAAAATTAAAAAAACAAAGATTAAATTTATTTATAAAAATTTAAAAGAAATAAATAATTATTTACATGATACAAATATTTTAATTAATACTACACCTATGGGTATGAAAAATTTTAAAAATTTAGATATTGATTTAAATTTTTTAAATAAAAATGCGATAGTATATGACTTAATTTATAATCCCATTGAAACAAAATTAATTAAAAAAGCAAAAGAATTAAAAATTAAAAATATTAATGGGATAAAAATGTTAATATACCAAGCTGAAAAAGCATTTTTATATTGGTTTAAAAAAAAACCAAAAAATAGTAACATCCAAAAAATTTTAGAAAATAAAATAAAATGATTCTTGTTGGATTAACAGGTTTAATTGGTAGTGGTAAAACTTTTGCTTTAAATTTTTTTAAATCAAAAAAAATTAAAACTTTTTCTGCTGATGAAGAAGTAAAAAAAATTTTAAAATTAAATTATGTAAAAAAAAAAATTTTTAAAAAATTTCCAAACGTATTCATAAATAAAAAATTAAATAAAGAAATGTTAGCATCTCAGGTTTTTAGTCGAAAAAAAAAATTACAAATTTTAGAAAAAATTATCCATCCTTTGGTAAATAAAAATAAAAAAAATTTTTTAAATAAAAATAAAAAAAATAAAATTGTAATTTTAGAAATACCTATAATTTTTGAAAAAAAAAGTGAAAAAAAATATGATTTTATTATTTTGATGAATATAAATAAAAAAATAAAAAAAAAAATAATAATGATGATAAAAAATATGACATTATAATTATTTAATAATATTTTATTAAATCAAATTTCTAATAAAAAAAAAAAAAATGCAGATTTTATAGTTATTAATTCGAATAAAAAAGAAGAAAAAAAAAAAAATTTAAATTTAGTTTTACAAAAAATTTTAAAAAATAAAAAATAATTTTTATTATTTAATAATTATTTTATAATTAAACCTTAATGAGAGAATTAGTTATTGATATAGAAACTACAGGATTAGATTATAAAGATGGTCATAAAATTATCGAAATTGCTTGTGTAGAATTAAAAAATTTAATACCTACAGGAAAAATTTTTCAAATTTATATAAACCCAGAAAGAAGTGTTGGTAAAAGTGAAGAAATTCATGGTATAAAAGATAATTTTTTATTTGATAAAAAAATTTTTAAAGAAGAGATACCGAATTTTTTAAAATTTATTAAGAATGATCCATTAATTGTTCATAATGGAATTTATTTTGATATTCCTTTTTTAAATTATGAATTAAAAAAAAATAATTTAAATATTATTAAAAACAAAATTATTGATACGTTAGTTATTTCTAGAAAAAAATTTCCTGGTTCACCTGCTAATTTAGATGCATTATGCAGAAGATTTGATATTGATTTATCAATTAGAAAAAAACATGGTGCGTTAATAGATACAAAATTATTAGCTAAGGTTTATTTAGAATTAAAAGGAGGCCAACAACCAAATTTAAATTTAAATTCTGCTAAAGAAGAAAAAACTGTCGTTAAATTAAAAAATTTTAAAAAAGAAATTTTAGATAAAAGAAAATTTAATCTTTCTAAAGAAGAAGAAGATTTACATAAAGAATTTATCAAAAAAATTAAAGCACCTATTTGGAATAAATTTAAATAATATTTTTTATTAAAGTTTCGTTAAATTTAGCTCTACTATTGATGTTAGAAATTAATTATTTATAATTATTTTTTTAAGGAGTAATTAATGCCGTTTATAACTATTACTTTACTTGAAGGTAAAGATAAAGAATATATTAAAGCAGTTTCAAAAGGGATTAATTCTGCTGTTATTGAAACTATGGATTTTCCTGATGATGACTTATATCAAGTTGTTCATCAAGTAAGTCAAGATTGTCTTCAATATCAAAATAGAACAGAGGATAGAGTTATGATGCATTTAGTTATGCGTTCAGGACGTTCAAATAAGTTAAAAGAGTCTTTTTATAAAAAAGTAGTTGAAAATTTATCTAAAAATCCAGGAATTAAAACTGAAAATATTTTTATAACAATAACTGAAAATCACGATATAGATTTTTCTTTTAAAGATGGAATTGCTCAATTTAATGTTTAAAAAAAATTTTAATTATAAAGATGATATTTAATATTTTTAAAATTCTTATTACAGCTTCAATTATTGTTTTAGCAGCTGAAATTGCTAAAAGGTCATCTTTATTAGCAGGTTTAATAGTATCTATGCCATTAATTACAATTTTAACTTTAATATGGCTTTATTGGGATACAAAAGACTATAAACAGGTTGTAGAATTAACAAATAATACTTTGCTTATGATAATACCGTCGTTAACTTTTTTTATTTTTTTTCCTATTTTAGTTAAATTAAATCTCAATTTTTCTTTATCTATGTTTGTAGCAATAATATCTACAGGCGCTTGTTATTGGATATATATATTTTTTTTAAATAAATTTTTCAATATTTCATTATGAGTAAAGATTTTATAGATAAATTATTTGTTAAAGCAAGAAGTCATTATAATTGGCAAGAAAAAGATATAGATGAAAAAATTTTAAGAGATTTATATGATCTAGTTAAAAATTGTCCGACTAGTGCAAATTCAGAGCCTATGAGAATTATTTTTCTAAAATCTAAAGATGCAAAAGAAAGAATTAGAGAACATTTAAGTGAAGGAAATATTGAAAAAACAATGACAGCACCTGTTGTTGCTATTATAGCCTATGATACTAAATTTTTTGATCATCTTCCAAAATTATTTCCACATAATCCTGGTATGAAAAAAGTTTTATCAAATCCTCCTTCAAAGGCTGAAACAACTGCATTTAGAAATTCAACTCTTCAAGGAGGTTATTTTATGTTAGCAGCAAGAGCACTTGGTTTAGATGTTGGACCTATGTCTGGGTTTGATAATAAAGGGATAGATAATGAATTTTTTTCTGATGGTCGTTTTAAATCAAATTTTCTATGTAATTTAGGTTACGGGGATAATAGTAAATTGCTTGATAGATTGCCTAGATTTGAATTTTCTGAAGTTTGTAAAATTTTATAAATCCTATGAATAAGATTGTTGCAACGTCAACAAAATTATTTCCTTTATGGATAATTTTATTCTCTTTTTGGTCTTTTAAAGAACCTGATTTTTGGATAAAAAAAGATTTTTTAATAATTCCATTATTAAGTCTTGTAATGTTTTCAATGGGATTAACTTTAAAATTTTCAAATTTTATTAAAATTTTTAAAAATTTTAAAATTGTTCTATTAGGAATCTCTTTACAATTTTTTTTAATGCCTTTTTTAGGTTTTTTAATAATAAATATTTTAGAAATAAATAAAATTATTGGTTTAGGAGTAATTTTGGTTGGATGCGCTCCAGGCGGGACCGCTTCTAATGTTATTTGTTATCTAGCAAAAGGGGATGTTGCATTATCAATTACATTAACTTTTTGTTCAACTTTGTTGGCAGTTTTTATAATGCCAATCTTATTTTTTTTTTATACAGGAGCTATTATTGATGTCTCAATTTTTGATATGATGATTAGTATTTTTAAAATAGTTATAATTCCTGTTTTTTTTGGTTTAATTATAAATACTTTTAATATTTTTCCTTTAAAAAAAATTAGTAATTATTTACCTCTGATATCAGTTTTTTCAATTGTTTTTATTATTTCAATAATTATTGCATTAAATGCTAAAAATATTTTTGAATATGGTTTTTTAATTTTTTTTGCTGTAATTTTTCATAATATTTTTGGTTTTTTAATTAGTTATTTTTTTTGTAAGAAAATAAATTTAAATAATAAAACGGCAAAAACAATTGCAATTGAGGTAGGAATGCAGAATTCTGGACTTGCAACTGCTCTTGCATTTAAATATTTTGGTTATTTAGCAGCTCTTCCTGGCGCGCTTTTTAGTATTTGGCATAATTTTTCTGGAGTATTAATAGCATCATTTTTAAAAAAAAATTAAAATTAGTAATCTAAAAAATTAATTACTTTTATCGAAATTAATCGATTTTCTTAACATCTAATTGTGGTATTGAAAGTTATGTCACATATTGATGATACTTTGACTCAAAAAGATAATTTGAAATTTGTTTCTAAGGCAATGAAAGCACCACTATTATCTGTTGAGGATGAAAAAAAAGTTACTAATTTATGGGCAAAAAGAAAAGATGTTAAAGCTTTACATACATTAATAAATTCATATGAAAAATTAGTTATAAGTTGCGCTATAAGATTTAGAAAATTTGGTTTACCTTTTGGCGATTTATTACAAGAAGGTAATATTGGTATATTAAAAGCAGCTTATAAATTCGATACAAGTGTTGATGTTAGATTTTCTACTTATGCACGTTGGTGGATAAAATCTTCTATGCAAGAATTTGTATTAAGAAATTGGTCAATTGTAAGAATTGGTTCAACTTCTAGTCAAAAATTATTATTTTTTCAATTAAGCCGAATTAGAAATAAAATTGAAAATTATTCACTAGAAAATAGTAGTAATAAATCTATAACCCATGAAATTGCAAAAGATATGAATGTTAAAGTTTCAGAAGTTGAAAATATTTCAGAAAGAGTTTTAAAAAGAGATATGCTTTTAGATCATTCATTAAAAAATAGTGATGATGAAAGAACTCCCTTAGATTTTTTAAATGATACATCTATGTGTCCTGATGAAATTAGTTTGAAATTGGACATGGAAAATAATAGAAAAAAAGTTTTAAAAAGTTCTTTAATAGTTCTTAATGATAAAGAAAAACACATTATTTTGAAAAGACATTTAAATCAATTTCCATTGACTTTAGAAGCAATTGGAAAAGAATTGCATATAAGTAAAGAAAGAGTTAGGCAATTAGAAACTAGAGCGTTTACAAAGTTAAAAAAAAGGATTTTAAAAAAATCTTCTTTACAAGATTTAATTTAAAATTTTTTCTTTAATTATCAATTTCATATCATTATAATCCCACAATATTAAACTAAATTATGGGATATCCAAAAAAACACAGAGGTAGAAGAAAACGCGGAAGTACTTGGAGAAGAAACAAAAGAAGAAATAAAAAGAAATAGTCTTTCTAATTACAGATATTCATTGTTATTTTTTGTTAAGACATGTGCCTGATTGAGGATATTTGTTATGTTTTTTATTATCAGGTACGAGTTCAAATTTACCATTTTTTGTATTGATTTTAAAAAAAATTTTAGATTGAAACCATGAATCATATCCTAAACCGTATACGCCAAACCCAGTAAAAGATATTAAATCATTTTTTTCTGTGTCTATTTTCATTTCTCTGCCTTTTTGTACCCAAATAATTCTTTTTCTTGAAGGTATATATAAAAAAGTGTATTTTTTTGAAATATTTTCTGTTTTACAGATAAATTGAATATTTTTTTCTTCAGCTATAACTTTTACGGTATTTAATATAAAAATAAGTGAAAGAATAATTAATAATATTTTTTTTATGTTTATTTTCCTTTAATTTACTTTTTTTTAGTTGTTTTCTTTCCTTTTTCTGTCTTTTTTGCTACTTTTTCTGGTTTTTTTGCTACCTTTTCCGGTTTTTTTGCTACCTTTTCCGGTTTTTTTGTTACTTTTTAAGGTTTTTTTGATACTTTTTCAGGCTTTTTTGCTACTTTTTCCGGTTTTTTTTCTATCTTTTCCGGCTTTTTTTCTGTTTTTTTTGTTTCTCCCTTTTTTTGAGTTTCTTCTTTAACTTCTTTAGTAACCTTTAAAGATTTAGCTCTTTTTCCTTTTTCATCTTTTTCAACTTCGAATGTTACTTCTGATCCTGTAAAAAGTTTTTTTAAACCTGAATTTTTTAATGAGGTTGCGTGAACAAATATATCGCCTTCTTCACCTTCTGCGGTAATGAATCCATAGCCTTTTCTCGCATTAT
Source organism: uncultured Alphaproteobacteria bacterium (assembly GCA_964405695.1). Lineage (GTDB taxonomy): Bacteria > Pseudomonadota > Alphaproteobacteria > CAYOOR01. Next base: position 10,550 of record CAYOOR010000113.1, on the reverse strand, counting down.
ACCATTTAACAGTGCCTTTCATTGATCCCCCACAAAAATGTATAATTTTATAATATTATAGAGAAATACCCTTTTATTACTATTCATTTTTTATAAACATAAATAGAATTATTACTCTTTTTATTAAATTGGGGATCGATTAATCTATGAAATTTTGACGCTGCAGATAAAGCATAATTATGAATTAATTTATTTTTTACTGATTCAGATATTTTTTTATATTGTGAGTATTTAGAAATTTTTATATTTTTTTTATAACTGCATAAAATAAAACCTACATTTCGAGGAAATTTTATATTTTTTATTTCCTCGCTGCATGAAAAATAAAAATAATTACAGTATTTTAAATATTTTTTCCATTTATTATCATTTTTAAAATTATTTTTATTTGATTTAACTTCAATTATTACAATTTTTTTTTTTGAATTTATACCAATAATATCTACTCTTTTTTTATTAGGTAAAGCAAATTCAGTAATTACTTTATATCCTTTTGATATAAGTAATTGCATTGTTTTTTGTAAAATTTCTCTCGTAGATTTATCCATTTTTTAACATATTAAATGTAATTTAATTTCACGTTTATGGGTAATTTTTCTATGTTCAAATAAATAAATGCCCTGCCATGTACCTAGAGCTAGTTTATAATTTTCTATAGGAATAGATAAATTAGTTTGAGTTAAGGCACTTTTTATATGTGCAGGCATATCATCTGGGCCTTCGGAATTATGAATATAATTTGAATTTTCTGGTGCAATTTGTGTGAAAAAATTTAGTAAATCTTTTTTAACATCATCATCAGCATTTTCTTGTATCAATAATGAACAACTTGTATGTCTTATATAAATAGTAAGTAATCCAACTGCAATTTTTTTTTTATTTAGCCATTTAATTATTTGTTGCGTAAATTCATATAATCCCTGACCATTTGTTTTTATTTTTAATGTTTTAATTTCATGTTTCATTTTTTTTATTTTAAAATTTTGTTTAATTCATCTAATGTTGTTATTCCTTTTGAGCAGGTTTGTTTACGACAAATAAAAACTGTAGTTTTATTTTTTATAGTTGTTTTTTCAGTAATTATATTTTTTTTAGGTAAGCTTTTAGTATCTTTTATTTCTTGGTAAATCATATTTGGTAAAAATTTCTTTTTTATATTATTTAATATTTTTTTTTCTTTTTTTTTTATCACAACAACGTGTACTCCATTTTTTAATAAATCATATGAATTAATCAAAGAAGCAGAATTAAAAAAATTTTTAATTAAATTTCCTGAAACTGACTTTAATGCGAGTTCAGCTTCATTAAAATATATATCTTTTCCTGTTAAAAAAAATAATTTGGCAAAAGATTCTATTATTATGCTAATTCCTGAGGGAGTTGATGTACTGTAAATTGATTTCAATTTTATAAAAACGTCATCAGTTTTTTTCGAATTAATATAATATCCACCTTTTATTTTATCTTTAAAATTATTCAAAATTTTATTTGAAAATTCTGTAGCATTATTTAAATATTTTTCTTCACCAGTAGTTTCGTATAAAGTAATTGAACAGCGCATTAAATTCGCATAATCATCTATTGTAGCAAAAGTTTTAATTTTTTTGTTTTTCCAGGAATGGTATAGTTCTCCATTTTTAATTAAATTATGATACAAAAAGGAATAACTTTTTTTTGCTTCAGTTATCCATTTTTTTACATTAAACACCCATCCAGCTTTAGCTAAAGCATTAATCATCAATCCATTACAGTCTGTTAATATTTTATTATCTATATTTGGAAAAATTCTTTTTTGTCTTTCTTTTAAAAGAGTATTTAATAATTCTCTGTCTTTTTTTATTTCATTAATATTTCTTTTTTTTTTTAAATATAAAATATTTTTATTTTCCCAATTTCCTTTTTGACTGATATTAAATACTTTACAAAAATTTTCTGAGGAACTTCCAAGACATTTATCAATTTCTTTTTTATTCCAGACATAATATTTTCCTTCTATATTTTCGCTATCAGCATCTATTGCGCTTGCAAAAGCTCCTTCATTTGTTTTCATTTCTCTTAAAATCCAATTAATTGTGTCAAATATTCTAATTTTAAATGTAGGTTCTTTAAAATATTGATATCCATAAATAAAAAGTTCTATTAATTGGGCATTGTCATATAACATTTTTTCAAAATGAGGTACCATCCATTTTTCATCAGTTGAGTATCTAGAAAAACCACCTCCGACATGATCATATATACCACCAAGACAAATTTTTTCTAATGTGTTATAAATTTTTAATTTTGTAACTTTCTTTTCTTTTGAAATATCAGTCTTGCAAAATCTTAAAATATTTTCAAAAATTGGAACATTAGGAAATTTAGGCGCACCTTTTATTCCTCCATTATCTTCATCAATTAAGTCAATTAATGAAATTGAAACTTGTTTATGTAAATTCTCATTAATGTCATTACTTGGAATATCGATACAGCTTTCATTAATACCCTTTTTGATTAATTCTACACTTTTTTTAATTTTATCTTTTTCATTTATAAAGACATCAGACATAGTTTTTAAAACTGTTGAAAAAGCAGGTCTCCCAAATTTTTCAACTGGAGGAAAATATGTTCCTCCCCAAAAAGGTTCTAGATTAGGTGTTAAAAACATAGTAAGGGGCCATCCCCCTTGCTCGCCAAAAACTTGTAAAGCATTTTGGTAAATATTATCTAAATCAGGTCTTTCTTCTCTATCAACTTTAATATTTATAAAATTTTTATTCATTAACTTTGCAATATCTTTATTTTCAAAAGATTCTCTTGCCATTACATGACACCAGTGGCATGCAGAATATCCTATAGATAATAAAATTGGCTTGTTTTCTTTTTTTGCTTTTTGTAAAGAATTTTTATTCCACGCAAACCATTCTACAGGATTTCTTTTATGCTCTAAAAGATAAGGACTTGTTTCTTTTTCTAATTTGTTCAACTTGATTAATCCCAATATGATAGTAAAACAAAAGAAAATGGATAAAAGTATAAATTATAAAATTAATTTAAAAACTATATTTGCTTTAGCAAGCGGTTTAGGATTATCTGCAATAAAAACGGTAAGAATTTCAGGATCGGAATCAAAAAAAATTTGTAAATTACTTACAAAAAAAAAAAAATTAAAACCACGTTATTATAATTTAATCAAATTATATGATATTAAGGATTCTTCTATTATTGATAAAGCAGTCATTATTTGGTTTCCCAAACCTAAAACTTATACAGGTGAAGATATGCTAGAAATTCACATACATGGTGGAAATGCTGTTTTAGAACATTTAGTACAAAATTTGCTATCAGTAAAAAATGTAAAAGAAGCAGAAGCGGGAGAATTTACTAAAAGAGCTTTTAATAATAATAAAATGGATTTTTTAGAAGCTGAAGCTGTAAATGATCTGGTAAATGCTGATACTAAAATTCAAAAAAAATTAGCTATTCAGCAATTAGAAGGAAATTTAAGTTATGTACTTAATAATTGGGGTAATAAAATTATTAAAATTTTAGCATATTATGAGGGCTTAATTGATTTTGATGAAAGTGAAGTTCCTCTAATTATTGAAAAAAAAATATTAAAGCAAGTTACTGAATTAATTAAAGAAATAGATAATTATTTAATAGATAGTAAAAGAGGTGAAATAATTAGAAGTGGCATAGAAATAGTTGTGCTTGGAAAACCTAACGTAGGTAAATCTTCATTAATTAATCAAATGTTAAAAAGAGACGTTTCAATCGTAAGTAAAACATCAGGTACAACAAGAGATATAATTGAGTCAAAATTTAATTTAGCCGGGTTACCAGTAATTCTATCTGATACGGCAGGTTTAAAAAAAAAAACTGCAAATTCAATTGAAAAAAAAGGAATATTTAGAGCCAAAAATAAAATAAAAAAAAGTAATTTAAAATTGTTGGTTTTAGATGCTAATAAAAAAATTGATAATGAAATATCAGAATTAATTTGTGATAAAACAATAATAATTTTAAATAAAATAGATTTGGTAAGTAATGAAAAAATAGTTAGTATAATCAATATTTTAAATAAAGATTATAAGAATAAAATTTTCTCTGTATCTGCAAAAAAAGGAAATGGAATTAATACTTTATTAAAAAATTTAGAAAACTATATTAGACTAAAATATAAAGATGTTTTTTTTGGTGAACCAGTTTTAACTAGAATAAGACATAGAACTTATTTGAAAAAATGTCTTTATAATTTGAAAAAAATTAAAGAAAATAAAAATCCGGAGTTAAATGCAGAAGATTTGAGATTATGCCTTAATGCCCTTGAAAGTGTAACTGGAAAATATAACGTTGAAAAATTATTGGATATAGTATTTAAAGATTTTTGTATAGGTAAATAATTTAATGTTAAGAATTTTTTTTTTATTTTTTTTATTTTTATTTATTTTTCCACTAGATTCTAAATCAGACTACATTTTTGATTTAAAAGGTACTTGGAAGGGAATTAATAAAAGTTATTCGAGTGAAAAAGGATATAGAACTTGGGAAAAAAAAATTACTATTTTTGAACAAAATGAAAGATTATTTAAAGGATATTTTAAATATGCAGACGGGGAGAAAAATTTTTTAGGAGTTTTAAGAAAGAATAATAAAAATTTTTATTGGATTTCCCCTGAAAGTAAGGGATATATACATGGTGAAATTATAAATATTAATACGATAGAAGTTTGCTATACAGAGGCCTATAAAGGAGCTGCTGTAGGATGTTCAATATTAAAAAAAGTAAAAAAATAATAAAAAAAGTTTCACATGAAACTTATAATGTAGTTGTAGTTGGTGGAGGTCACGCTGGATGTGAAGCTGCAACGGCTGCAGCGCGAATCGGTTGCTCAACGTTATTAGTTACTAATAATTTAAAAAAAATTGGTGAAATGTCATGTAATCCATCAATAGGCGGTCTTGGAAAGGGTCATTTAGTAAGAGAAATAGATGCTTTAGATGGGATTATAGCTAAAGCTATAGATAATGCGGGAATTCAATTCAGACTTCTTAATGCTTCAAAAGGGCCAGCTGTAAGAGGATTAAGAGCACAAGCAGACAGGAAATTATATAAAAAAGCAATCAAAAATCTTTTGAAAGAAGAAAAAAATTTAACCATTTTAGAAGATGAAGTCATTGATTTTAGATTAAATGAAAGAAAAGCTATTAAAGCTATTGTTATGAAAAAAAAAGGCATTGTTTCATGTGAAACAATTGTTTTAACTACCGGAACTTTTTTGAATGGTTTAATTCACATAGGTAATAAAAAAACACCTGCGGGAAGAATAGGGGAAAAAGCAACTTATGGTCTTTCAAGAACATTTAAGAAATTAGGTTTTACTTTGGGGAGAATGAAAACAGGAACTCCTCCTAGAATTGAAAAAAAAACAATAAATTTCAGAAAATTGTTAGAGCAGAAAAGTGATAAAAAAATAAGACCATTTTCATTTATGAATAAATCAATCAAAGTTAAACAAGTTTCGTGTTTTATTACTCACACTAATCAAAAGACACATGAAATAATTGAAAAAAATTTAGTAAAATCAGCTATTTATTCAGGACAAATCAAAAGTATAGGTCCTAGGTATTGCCCATCGATAGAAGATAAAATTGTTAAATTTAATGATAAAAATATGCACCACATATTTTTAGAACCTGAAGGTTTAAATTCAAAAATTATATATCCAAATGGAATATCAACTTCACTACCAGAAAATGTTCAGGAAGAATTTGTTAAATCAATCGAAGGATTAGAAAATGTGAAAATTTTACAACATGGATACGCAATTGAATATGATTACATTGATCCTTTACAATTAAAAAATACTTTAGAAACCAATAAAATCAATAATTTATACTTGGCTGGACAAATAAATGGAACAACAGGATATGAAGAAGCTGCTGCACAGGGATTAATAGCTGGTATAAATGCTGGATTAAAAGTTCAAAATAAAAAAGAATTTATTTTATCAAGATCAGAAGCTTACATAGGAGTTTTAATTGATGATTTAGTTAATAAAGGTGTAACGGAACCATATAGAATGTTTACTAGTAGAGCAGAGTACAGACTATTATTAAGGTCAGATAATGCTGATATAAGATTAACCCCAAAAGGAATTGCTATTGGATGTGTTAAATTAGATAGAAAACGTATTTTTGATAAAAAACAGAAATTATTAGAGAAAATTGACACAAAATACAAAAAATTACTTATTTCACCTAATAAATTACTAAAATTTGGCATAAAAATTAATTTAGATGGCAAAAAAAGAAATATTTTTGATTTATTAGTTTTTAAAAATATTAATAGAAAAAAATTGGAAAATATATGGCCGGAAATAAAAAAAATACCAGACGATATTTTTGAGGAATTAGAAACAAATTCTGTTTACAAAGGCTATGTTGAAAGGCAACTTCAAGATATTAAAGATTTAAAAAAGGATGAAAAATTAAAAATTCCTGTGAATATGAATTATAAAAATATTCCAAATTTGACGAAAGAAATTTTAGAGAAATTAACATATATAAAACCAAGAAATTTAGGTGAAATAACCCGAATTTCAGGTGTTACTCCCGTTGCTGTTATTAATATTTTAAGATTTGTTCATAAAAAAAAAAATAATAATTTGAAAAAAAGAATGAACGAATTAGCTGAAACAAATTTTAAAAAAAAAAATAAGATAAATAACATTGAATTTTTAAAATTAAAAAATTATTTAAAATTACTTAAAATATGGCAAAAAAAACATAATCTTATAAGTAATAAGGCTTTTGCAACAATTTGGGATAGACATTTTTTAGATTCATATCAAATATTAAAAATAATTGGGGAAAAGAAAAAAATTCTTGATATAGGAAGTGGAGCAGGATTTCCCGCAATTGTTTGTGCTATTTGCTCAAATAATTTTTTTAATATTGTTGAAGCAAATAATAAAAAATGTGAATTTTTAAATGAAGTTAAGGATAATTTAAAATTAAAAAATGTTAAAATATATAATTCAAGAATAGAAAATTTAACATCGATTAATAATTATGATTTTATTACTGCAAGAGCTGTAGCTTCACTTGCTAAATTACTTAAATACAGTCTTAAATTCACAAAAAAAAAAACAAATTGTATTTTTTTAAAAGGAAAAACAGTTTTTAAAGAAATTAAAATTGCAAGAAATAGGTTTGTTTTCAGTTTGAAATGTTTAAAAAGTGTTACAAGTGATGAAGGTAATATTTTAGTAATTAAAAATTTAAGAAAAAAATAATTTTTTATTTATTTTAAACATTTATAATTATATTAATGTCAAAATTAAAAAATCCTAAAGTTATAGCTATTGCAAATCAGAAAGGTGGAGTTGGAAAAACTACAACTGCCATAAACTTAGCAACAGCTTTAGTTTCAGTAAAAAAAAAAGTTCTGTTAATTGATTTAGATCCACAAGGAAATGCATCAACTGGTGTTGGTTTTGAGCAAAAAAAAGATAGAAATGATATTTATGATGTATTACATGATTCGTCTAAAGTATTTAAATCCATATATAAAACAAAAATTTCGAAATTAAAGTTAATTCCTTCTACATTAGATTTATCCGGAGCTGAAGTTGAATTGGCAAGAGAAGAACAGAGAGAAATTAGATTAAAAAGTGCAATTGAAAAAATAAAAAATAAATTTGATTATATTTTAATAGATTGCCCTCCAGCATTGGGAGTTTTGACTATTAATGCTTTTACGGCAGCAAATTCTATTATAGTTCCAATGCAATGCGAATTTTATTCCTTGGAAGGATTAAGTCATTTAGTTCATACAATAAATAGGGTTAAAAAAACATATAATCCTGAATTACAAATCGAAGGTCTAGTACTTACAATGGTTGATAAAAGAAATTCATTAACTGAACAAGTAAGTTCTGATATTAAAGGTTTTTTTGGAAGTAAAGTTTATAAAACAATCATACCAAGAAATGTTAGAGTTTCTGAGGCACCAAGTTTTGGTAAACCTGTTTTAATATATGATTCAAAATGTAAAGGTTCAAAAGCTTATATTGGATTAGCTAAGGAATTTTTAAAACAGGAAAAAAAAAAAAGCTGTAAATGAATAATATAAATGATTGAAAAAAAAAAAAGATTAGGAAAAGGGCTTTCTGCTCTCTTAGATACAAATTATGACGATCCCGAATTTAAGAATGAATCAAATCAAAATAATTTAGTTTTAGTAAAAGAGATAGAATTAAGTAAATTTCAAGCTAGAAGAAAATTTGATGAGGAAAAACTTAATGAATTATCTGAATCTATAAAAAAAAATGGCTTAATTCAACCAATTATAGTTAGAAAGAAAAAAGATAAGTATGAGCTGATTGCAGGGGAAAGAAGATTAAGAGCTTGTAAATTAGCAAATATTAAAGAAATATCTGTAATAGTATCAGATTTTGATGACCGTAAAGCATTTGAATCTGGACTAATCGAAAATTTACAAAGAGAAGATCTAACAGCAATAGAGGAAGCAGAAGGATATCATAGATTAATGAATGAATATAATTATACTCAAGACCAGTTATCTTCTATTATTTCAAAAAGTAGAAGCCATATTGCAAATTTGCTTAGATTAATTTCATTACCAAATGAAGTAAAAAAATTTATTTTGGAAGGAAAATTATCTCTTGGTCACGCCAGATTTTTAGTTGGTTATGCAGGCGCCGTTAGTTTTGCCAAACGTATCATTAATGAAGGTTTAACAGTCAGAAATGTTGAAGATTTTTTTAAAATTGATAATAAAAATAATTCATTAAAGCAAAAAAAAATTAATAAAGAAAAAGATAGTGATACAGCATTACTTGAAAAAGAATTAAGTTTAAAACTTGGAGTTAAATTAACTATTAATAATAATGGCAATAAAGGAAATATAAAAATTGAATACAGAAATATTGATCAGAGAGAAAATATAATAAAAAAGCTTACAAGCGAATAATTATTTATATTTAAGTGAAGATATATTTCTTAATGTTCTCCAACATAATATCTTTGAAATTTTAGAATTTAACTTACACATTTTTTCGGTTTCGATAATTCTTTCAATTACTTTATAACAAATAGTTGTTTTCCAATTTTTTATATGATTATTAAATTGATTAATATAAAGAAAAAAAACAGGAGGTTTTAATTGACTAATTGATTCACGAACGTTCATACCGGAATCTATTTTTTCGTTAACAAATAGTATTTTTTGAAAATGTTTTCCTGCTGATCTAAGCATTGCTATAGGATTTATTCCTTCTAAATATAATTGATTTATGACTTTATCAAGTTTTATAACATCTCCATCACAAATACTGTAATTTAGATCATCAAATCCAAAATTTTCATTTTGGCTTAAACAGTTTAAGATATCTGTAGTTTCGAAATTTTTTTTATCTTTTAGAAATAAAATAATTTTTTCGATTTCATTTTTAATAATATGACGTTCATTTCCTAGATGTTTAGAAATTAATAAGATTATGTCTTTATTTAAATTTATATTTTCTTTTTTAAAACTATTTTCAACTAAATCCTGGATATCTCTTTCAGTATCATAATAACATGCGATAACACCGAGATGCTTTTCTTTTTCAAATATTTTTCTTAATTTAGATCTAGGCGTTAGCTCTTCAGCTTCAAAAATTATTAAACAATTTAAATTATTATCAGTTATAGTTTCAATTATTGTTTTTGATAAATTATCTTTTGTATTTAATACATGAATAATTTTTTTTTCAGATGTAAGTGAAAATGTATTAAATTCGTTATTTAATTTAAATGGTTCAGAAATTAATTCGTCATTATCAAATTTTATGATTTCTGTTTTGTCATCTTTATAAATATCTATAATTATTTGACTTTTTTCTCTAACTAAACCTTTATTCTGGCCATAGATTAAATATCCTGCATATTTTTTTTTATTAACTAAATCTTTTAATTCATACGCTTTTATTTTCATGATTAATTTAAAATTCTAATGTCATATTCCAAAGCAAGGTACTATCTGCAGATGCATTAGTTAAACCTATAAGTGGTCCAATAAAGAAATCATATTCCATTTCTTCATTTATAGGAAATGATTTTTTAAACCCAATACCAATTTGGTGTTTTTGTCTTCCTGGTGAATCAAAATTATCTAATTGCCCTAGATTGTGTACGCCACCAAAACCTATTTGTATTCCTTTATAAATTGGTTTTTTGAACATAGAAAGATATGATATCTTAAAAGAAGTACTTCCTTCTGCTTTACTTCCAAACTCATTCTCAAATACAAAATTTAATACATTTTTTGCACCTAAAAAATTTCTCTCAAGAAGCAGTTTATATTCAATTTCATTAGCCTCACCTTTTTCTCTATACCAATTAAATGAAAAATATAAAGCTGCAGCTCCTTTTTCAGTCTCAATCAATTCGTATACATTTTGAAATTCTGTTTTATACCAACGAAAATTATTTTCATATTTGTCACGCATAAAGAATTCTACTTCAGATTGCCATCTATCAGTCCATGCATATTCTCCTTC
>CAYOOR010000112.1:0-39963 GCA_964405695.1 uncultured Alphaproteobacteria bacterium | reverse complement strand
ATCGTTGATATTACAAAAATTTTTGGTTTTATTTTTAATAAAACTAAAATTGCATTTTGTATTATATACGGTATTGGTATGAATCTTAATAAAAGAGAGTATTGAAACTGGTTTTCATTAATTTTAAAATTAATTTTTTTAAGAATTTTATTTGCCTTTAAAAAAATTTTATTAAAATTTATTTGTCGTAATAAATAAAAATTTAATGTTCCTCCTAAAGTTATTGTTAATATGCTTAATGGTATATTAATAAATGGACCATATAAAAAACTTAGTATAATTGTTGTTATTGCTATTACTGGTAAAAAAAAGAAATTGAAATTAAAAATATTAAATAAAATAAAATAATTTAATAATAATAATTTGAATTGATATATTCAGATATTATTTCATTATTTTTTTTAATATAATCAAGTGAGAAATATTCATCTAAATTAAAAACAAAAAAAGATATAAAAATTATTAAAAATATTGAAAGTAAAATTATTTTTTTAAATTTGGACATTATTTATTTTTTAATTATAAAAAGAAATTTATAAAAATATATGTGAAATAATTTTAGAATTTATATTAATTTTATGTATCAAAAAAAAAATAATTTTTTTCATGGGATAATGTTTCATCACTTTTGTGATAAAAGAATGCATATCAAATCTCAAGGAGCAATTACAAAAGAAGAATTATATAAATTAATTAAGTTTGTCGGTAGAAAAAATATTTTGGACGCAAAAGAATTTATGTTACGACTTAATGAAAATAAATTAAAAAAGAATAATTTGTGTTTAACTTTCGACGATGGTATTAAGAGTCAATTTGATGTAGCACTCCCAGTAATAGAAGATTTCAGAATTAAGAGTTTTTTTTTTATTCAATCTTCAATTACGAGAAGTAAATCAGATATGATTGAGGTTTATAGATATTTTAGAACAAAATTTTTTAAAACTATCGATGAATTTTATTTTTTATTTTTTAAAATTTGTAAAAAAAATATTGATAATTTTTTTGATAAAAAAAAATCTTTGATAAATTTAACAAAAAAAAAATTTCCTCATTATTCCATAAATGATATTAAATTTAGATTATTAAGAGATAATCTTTTAAGTAAGAATGAATACAGAAATTTAATGAATGAAATGTTCTTCATAAAATCTTTTGATATAAATAAATTTTATAAATTTTTATATATGAGTAATCAAAATTTAAGAAAATTAAAAGATTTAGGACATATAATAGGAATGCATTCCCATACACATCCATATTTATTAGAAAAATTAAATTATAATGAGCAAATGAGGGAATATAGAAATAATAAGAAATTTCTTTCTAATATTCTCGGATGCAATGATAGTGAGATATTATCTATGTCTCATCCTTGTAGTTCTTATAATCAAAACACTTTAAGAGTTTTAAGAAAATTAAATATTAAAATTGGTTTTACAAGTTCAACTTTTTTAGATAAAAAAACTAAAAAATTAAATAATTCTCAATATGAGATAGCAAGAGAAGATCACTGCACTATAATTAGAATGATTAAAAAATGAAAATTACATTATTAACTGCTAATCAATTACGTCATAATTTTTTAATAAATTTATTATCAGAAATATCAAATGAAATCTTTGTAATACAAGAAGATAAAAAAACTTTTTTTCCAGGAGATCTTAATAGTTCAAAAGTAAAAGAAAATTATTTTTCTAAAGTTTTGAACGCTGAAAAAAAAGTTTTTGGAAATTTTTCCTCAAAAATTAATAAAAAAAAAATAAAAATATTAACAGTACCATTTGGAGATTTAAATAAATGTAATATGGAGAAATTAAGTACTTTTTTAAAAAGTGATATTTTTATAGTTTTTGGCTCTAGTTATATAAAAGGAGATTTAGTAAATTTTTTGATAAAAAAAAAAGCTATAAATATACATATTGGTATTTCTCCATATTATAGAGGGACTGATTGTAATTTTTGGGCCTTATATGATGATAATATTCATTTAGTAGGCTCTACTATTCAATATTTATCAAAAGGATTAGATGATGGAGATATTTTATATCATGCATTATCTAAAAAAGTATCTGATCCTTTTTTGTATTCAATGTTAGCAGTAAAGGCTGCATTTTACTCTCTTGTTGATAAAATTAAAAAAAAATCAATATTTGATATTAAATGTATTAAAAATAATTCTTTGAAAGAAATAAGATATTCAAAAAAAAAGGAATTTACAGATAAAATAATTAAAAAATTTTTTAAAAGAAAAATTAAAATAATTGATAAATTTAACTTATCACTTTTAAAAGATCCATTTTTTATCAGTAACGATAAATATTAATTTTTTCTTGAAATTTTTTTTTTCTTATATTATATTTATGTTTCCGGTGGCTATTGCGGGAAGCTCCCACTCGATTCCATTCCGAACTCGACCGTGAAACTTTCCAGCGCCGATGGTACTCCATCTTAAGATGTGGGAGAGTAGGTCGCTGCCGGTTTTTTTTCTTAAAAAAATATTCAATTTGTTTACAATATTCTGATGAATAGAAAAACTAGTGTTAATCAATATGCTATTATTTTTTTAATAGGTTTTATAATTCCTTTAATTGCAACCTTTTATCAGCATTTTCGTTTTGGAATATTTAACACAGATTTTGAGACTTTGGCATATGTTAATATAAATGTTAAAGAAAGTGTAAGATTACCTTTTTATCCATATTTTACTTCATTTATATTTAAGATTTTTGGATCAGATAATTATTTAGCTATTTCTTTACTTCAATCTTTTATAAATGGTTTTACCATTTCGATTTTATTTGCAATTAAAAATTTTTTTACAAAAAAATTCTTTTGGACCTGTTTTTTTTTACTTGGCTTTAATGTACATCTTTTCTGGTCATCGACAATTATTTTACCAGATAGTTTTTATGTATTTTTTTTATCTTTGGGCATGTTTTTTTTTATTAAATTTATTTTTAAGAAACAATTATTAACTTATATTTTTATTGGTTCTATTTTTTTACTTTTTGCTACTTTAACAAAACCAGCAGGATTTTTATTGGCATATTTTTTATCTTTTTTTTTATTAATTTTTCTTCTTTTTAAAAAAAAATTTTCATTCTTTAAAATAGTTCTTTGTTCTCTAATTCCTGTTTTGTTTTGTAATTTATTGGCATCTAAAATTAATTATAAAATAACAGGAAAATCTATAACTAGTCAAAAAAGTGCTCATTTACTTTTTTGGGTCTATCCGTGTTTAAAACAAAAATGGGGGTGTGGTACTCGAGATTTAGATTCTTTAAATAAAGTTTGGACATTATCTGAGAAAAGAATAAAAAAATTTGAAAATATACCTGAAAATGAAAAATTTCCAGATAATTTTGAAATTAAATCTGAACACCAAAAAATTCAAATGGAAATTTTTTATGATGAAATAAGAAAAATGTCTCCATACCAAATTATTACAGCTTCAATTGGCTCAACTTTAAAAGTATTACTTCACACATCAATGATTAATATTTTTCATAGACATGATGTTTCATATAGTGATTTAAAATCTATTATATCAATTGATAATTTTAATTTTTCAATCAATGGGTTCATTTGGTTTTTATCACAAATAATTGTGATTTTTTTGAGATTGATTCAATTATATGGATTATTTAGTATTTTTAAAAGTAATAGTAAAAAAAATACATGGAGTATAATTTTTTTAACTTTTTATATTATATCTTTTATAATAACTTCAGTACATTTAGGAAATGTTAGATATAGAATCCCACTTGAGCCTGCGCTTTTTCTTTTAACAATAATAGGTTTAAAAAGAATAAATAAAAAAGTAAAACTAAGTCTTTATAAACGTTAATTTAATGTTTAGAATTAGAAATTAAATTACCGCGGGGTGGAGCAGCCCGGTAGCTCGTCAGGCTCATAACCTGAAGGTCGTAGGTTCAAATCCTACCCCCGCTACCAATAATTTAAAAAATGCTAAATATAAAAACTTTTTTTCAATATTGTTCAATTACAAAGATATTTTTTTTTGGTTTCTTTTTAAGATTAATTTTTTTCTTTTTTTTCCCACAGGATTTTGGTGATACCCAAACTTTTCAAAGAATGGGTGAAGAAATTTTTTCTTTAAAAATAGTCCATTCAACTTTGCACATGCCTGGATATGGAATTTGGATTTACATAACAAATTTTTTAACTCAAAATAATCTTGGTTATTTGATAGGTGATATTTTTTTATCTTCTCTAACTATTTTTATTGTTTATTTTATTTCAAAAGAAATATTTGATGATTTAAATATTTCTAAAATAAGTGCTATTATTTTTTCTATTTATCCCTTTTCCATTTTTTATTCATTAAGTGGATTAACAGAAACTTTATTTGTTTTTTTATTTTTTAGCGCTGTTCTTGCGCTTTATAGAGAAAAAATAATATTCGCTTCAATATTGTTTGTTTTGAGTATATATGTAAAATCAACAGCAGATATCATTTCGCCGTTTGTAATTATTTTTTTTTGTTTAATAACAAAAAAATTTACTTTAAAGAAAACTTTATTTTATCTGTCATTATATTTTTTAGTTTATATTGTACTTTTGTCACCATGGTGGTATCACAATTTATTAAAGTATAATTCATTTATAAAATTAAATTTAGCTGCTAATTATCATCTTTATTCAGGAAATAATCCAAAAAATAAAACTGGGGGAGGAATTGGAGGGATTGATGTTGATCATACCTTAGTCACAAAGAATAATAATAAAGATTTTTTAAATAATGATAAAAAATTTAGAGAAGAAGCTTTTAAATTTATTAAAGAAAATCCCTATAAAACAGTAAATTTAATTTTTAAAAAATTTGTTAGATTCTGGAATTTGTATCCTTATGAAATTCCAGAGGAATATATACCAAAAGAAATAGATTATTTAGATGCATTTAATGCAAATGAATATAATAAAATTAAGTACAAGATAATTTCAATTATGTCTTTTGGCTTAATATTATTTTTATCTTTAATTTTTGTATTATTTTTTTCAAAAAAGTATTTAAAAAAAATATTGCCATTTTTAGTTATTATTTCTTTATTTACATTAATTCATATTATAACTATTGCTTCTATAAGATATAGATATCCGATAGAACCAATACTTATTATTTTTGCATCTTTTATTATTAATAAGATTTTAATTGAGAAAAAAATAATTAAATAATTTATAAAAAATGAAAATTTTAATTGTAATACCTGCTAGATGGAATTCTTCAAGGTTTCCTGGTAAACCTTTAGCTTTAATTAATGGAAAAGAAATGATACGAAGAGTTTGGGAACAATGTTTAAAAGTAAAAGAAGCCAATAATTGTGTTGTTGCAACAGATAATGTAAAAATTTTTAAATTTTGTATTAAAAACAATATCAAAGTTATGATGACAAGTACCAAACATAAAACAGGCTCAGATAGAGTTAGTGAAGTATCAAAAAAAATAAATGCTGATATATATGTTAATGTACAAGGCGATGAACCATTAATAAAACCAAAAAATATTGATTTTTTAATAAGAAAAATAAAATCAAATAAAAACTATAATGCAGCATTAGGATATTATAATTTAAATAAAATCATTAAACATAAGAATTACTATCCAACTTATTTAGTAAAAAATTCTACAAATGAGGTTTTGTACTTATCAAGATCTCAAATTCCATTTTTTAAAAAATTAAAAAATAAAAAAGTAAGTATATCTTTAGGATTATTTGCATTTACTAAAAAAGGGATAAATAATTTTTCTAAATTAAAAGTTTCTTATCTAGAAAATTTAGAAAAAGTAGAAATGATTAGATTTTTAGAAAATAATTTTAAAATTTTGGCTGTTAAATTAAATGAGATAAATGCTTCAGTTGATTATCCAAGTGATATTAAAAAAGTTGAGAAAATTTTAAGAAAATAAATGATTATAAAAAAAAAAATTTTAATACCACTCTTACATGATTATTATTTGTATAATTATTTGTATATTTTAAGTGAAAAATTAGTACAAAAGAATTTTAATGTAACTTTTTTAACTTTTGATACAAAAGTTAAAGAGAAGCTTTCAAAAAATAAAAAAATTGATGTTAGGTTTGCTCCAAAAATTCTTTTATTTTTAATTAACAGAAGTAATAATATTTTTTTTAGATTTCTTCTTTGGATCTTTTCATATTTTTGGTCTTTAAAAATAAAAAATAATTATGATTTAATAATTTTACCTAACGATCAAAAACCATATTTTTATTGCCTAGGATTATTTATGCCTTCAATTATTATCTATGTAGCTACAGAATTTATGAATTTAAATTCAACTTTAAATTATTACAAAACAAAAAAACCTCCTAAGTTTTTGCTATTTGATAAAATAATGGGATATAAACCTAAAGATCGTATATTGGGTAGTGCAAAAAATCTAATTGTAACCGGTCACGAACAAAAAAAAAATTATGAAATTTTATGTAAGCAAAGTAATTTAAAAGATAGAAATGTTTTTGTAGGTGGAATGCCTAATTATGAAAATATTTTTAAAATAAAAAAAAATTGGAATAAAAAAAAAAGAAATTCATTTTTAAAAAGTTTAAATATTAATTATAAAAAAATTATTTATTCATTTTTTTTAACTTATTCTAAATATGATGAAATCAAAATTAAAGAAATATATATTCTTATTAATGAAATATCAAAGAATAAAAAAAATTGCTTTTTTTTATTAACATTACATCCAAAAACTAGAAAAGATGATATTAAAAAAATTAAATTTTTTTTAAAAAAATTTGATAATTATAAATTAATTTTTGGGAGAGGAAATGAAGATTTTAATGCAAAAGTAATTTTATCTTCTAATATTTTATTTCAAAAACAGTCGACTGTTGGTTTTTTAATTATGTTATTAAAAAAACCACTAATTTCATATAATATTTTAGATACACAATATGAGGATAATATGTATGAAATTATGGGAAATTCTTTTCATTGTAAAACAATCTCTAAATTAAAAAAAACTTTGAAATTTATAAATAATAAAAAAAAAATTAGGTTGCTAGAAAAAAAGCAAGAAAAAGCTTGTTATAAATTTTGTTATCCATTTACTTCACCAGCAAATCGAATAATTAATATTATCAATAAAATTTTAGTTTAATTTTTTTCATATATTTTAAATAAAATTAGTTATATTTGTTGACAATTCATACTATGAACGTTATTGTTCACGTTATGAGCATAATACAAAAAAAAACATTTTCAGTAGGAAAAAAAACAATTGAAGAAAAAATACAATTGGATTTATTAAGTGAACTTGATAAAAATGGAAAAGCATCACAAAGATATTTATCAGATCAATTATCTATAGCTGTAGGTTTAACTAATACTTATTTAAATAAGTGTATAAAAAAAGGTTTAGTTAAAGTAAAACAAATTCCAAAAGCAAGATATTTTTATTATTTAACTCCTAAGGGTTTTTCTGAAAAAAGTAGATTAACTTTTAATTATTTAACAAATTCATTTGATTTTTTTAGAAAAGCAAAAAATGAATGTTTAAAAATTCTAAGTATATGTAAAAAAAAAAAATATATAAATATAGGTATTATTGGCGATGGTGATTTAGTTGAGATAACTGAACTTCTATCTAAACAATTTTCTTTTCGTTTAGTAAAAATAAATAGAAATGAAATTAAAAAAATAAATAAATTATATTCAATTGAAGCATTAATAATTTTAGAAATAAATAATTCTCAAAAAGTTTATGATGAATGTATTAAAGTTATTAATTATAATAATATTTTCACACCTGAATTACTTCGAATTTCCAAAAAAAAGAAAAAATAATAAAATGAAAAAGTGGTACGTTATATATTCACATCATAATAAAGAAATAGTTGCTGAAAATAATTTACGTAACCAAAAGTTTGATTGTTTGTCATTAAAATACTTAAAATTTAAAAATAAAAAAAAAATATTTTCTTTTCTTTTTCCAAGATATTTATTTGTTTCTTTTGATGTAAAAAAAGATAATTGGACTAAAATTTTTTATACAAGAGGTGTGAAAAATATTTTTACCTCACAAAATAAACCAATAGCAGTACCTGACTATGTAATAAATAATCTAAAAAAAATTTTAAATAATAAAGAAATAATTAATCCATTTGATTTAATTAAACTCTATGTTGGAAAAAAAATTAAAATTGTTGATGGGCCTTTTAAAAATAAGGAATGTCATTTTTTAAAAAAAGAAAGCAAAGATAGAGTTAAAGTATTATTAAATTTTTTAGGCAAATTAACAAATTTAACTGTAGAGAATAGATATTTAAATATTGCTTAAAGTTATAATTTTTTTTTTATATTTATATAGTTTTTTAACTGTATTGCGGTAGCTATGGTTTTTTTTTTTCTTTCTTTCTTTTTTCCTTTTTATAAATGAATGAAATTAATACAAAATTTGAAATAATAAAGTTTTTTTTAAGAAATTATTTAAAAATTTCTTTGTTTTTAATTTTATGCTTTATTATTATCGCATTATTAGAGAGTGTGGGAATTGTTTCTTTATTAGCTTTATTAAGCTTATTTTTGGATCAAACATCAACCCAAAGTTCCTTTATACAAAATAAATTAGCTTATATTTTTAAGTTTTTTAAAACAGATGTATCTTTATTATCTATTTTAATATTTATAACAATATTAATTTGCACTAAATGCATTATTAATTTTTTTGCATTTAGATATATTTCAATTATTACTCATAAGTTTTCAATGAATTTTAGAAATAATTTAATTAAAAATGTTATTTCATCTAAATGGACTTTTTTATCATCTAAGCCATTAGGTTCTTATTTTAGTTTTATAAATATAAACGCACCTAATTCGGCATCTATTTTTATTAATATAAATAGACTTATAGCCTCTTCAATTAATGTCTCAATTTTTTTAATTTTTTCAGCATTTATTTCACCATACGGAACTTTTTTTGGAATTTTAATTGGATTAATAATATTTTTATTTTTAAATAAAATAATAATTTATGGAGAAAAAAGTGCAGAAGGAATAAATTCTCAAATAAAATTAATAAACTCTAAGATTTCAGATTATTTGAAAGGTATAAAATTTTTAAAAAGTATGGCAAAAGATTATTATTTAAATAGTCAATTTAACAAAGATTTTCAAATTTTGAGAAAATATGAAACCAGTTTAGCAATTTCTAAATTTTTATTATCAATAATGAGAGAGCCTATAATTGTAATTTTTTTATGTGTATTGATTTATTCATATAATCAAATATTAGGAGTAAGCATTTCATCAGTTTTAATTATGGCGGTTTTTTTTCAAAGAATTTTAAATAATTTAACTGTCATACAACAAAATTATTTTGCAATATCTGTTAATGTAGATTTTTTTAGAACAATGAATTCTATAACAGAAACAGCTTTTGAAAAAAGAGAAATTACGACAGAAGGGCAAACATTAAATAACTTTAATTCTTTAGAGTTTAAAAATTTAGATTTTTCTTTTGACAACAAACCTCTTTTAAAAAATGTAAACTTTTCTTTAAAAAAGAATTCAATAACTTTACTTTATGGAAGATCTGGTATTGGGAAAACTACTGTGTTGGATATTATTGTAGGTTTTCAAAAACCACAAAAAGGATTAGTTTTATTAAATAAAAAAGATTTAAATTTATATAATGTTTTATCTTATAGAAAAAAAATAAGTTATGTTACACAAGATCAATTTATGTTTAATTATAGTATTTTACATAATATTACTTTAGGCAAAAAATTTTCAAATAAAGAAATTAATGATGCAATTAAATATTCAGATTGTAATAATTTTATAAAAAAATTACCCAAAGGTTTAAAAACATTATTAGGAGAAGGAGGAGTGCAATTATCTGGTGGGCAAAAACAAAGATTATCTATAGCTAGAGCAATATTGCAGAAACCTGAATTATTAATTTTAGATGAACCTACTTCAGGTGTTGATTCTAAGAATAAACAAACAATATTAAAAACTTTAAAGAAATTATCTAAAAAAATAACCACTATAATAGTTTCTCATGATAATAGTGTTTTAAAATATGCAGATAATATTTACAAATTAAGTTCAAACAAATTGGTTAAATATAAATAAGTATTATGAAAAAAGTATTAATAACTGGTGCAGCTGGTTTTATTGGATCACACTTAGTTGAATTTTTTGTTGAAAAAGGTTTTAAAGTAATAGCTTTTGATCGTTATAACAGTTTTAATAATTGGGGTTGGTTAGAAAATAGTAAATATAAAAATGATTTTGAAATGATTTTAGGGGACATACGTGATTATGATTCAGTATTAAATGTTGTAAAAAAATCTTCAAATATTATTCATTTAGCAGCTTTGATTGGAATACCATATTCATATATTTCTCCTTTAGCTTATATTAAAACAAATGTTGAAGGAACTTATAATATTCTTGAGGCTTCGAAACACAAAGAAGTTGATCAAGTAATTATAACATCCACAAGCGAAATTTATGGTTCTGCACAATATACTCCTATTAATGAAATTCATCCCATCAACGCACAATCACCATACGCTGCATCAAAAGTTGCTGCGGATCAATTATCATTAAGTTATTTTAGATCTTTTAATTTGCCAGTTAAAATTGCAAGACCTTTTAACACGTATGGACCAAGACAATCTGCTAGAGCTATTATACCTACGATTATTTCTCAGATTTTACAAAGAAAAAGAGAAATTTATCTTGGAAATATTAATACAAAAAGAGATTTAATATATGTGTCAGATGTTTGTTCAGCATTTTTAGAAATATTTAAATCTAATAAAATTATTGGAGAAATTGTAAATGTTGGTTCAAAAAAAAGTTTATCTGTGAAAGAAATGGTTATGTCTTTAGAAAAAATATTAAATTTAAATATAAAAATTAAAATTGATAAAAAAAGAAAAAGACCTATTGATAGTGAAGTCGCTAATTTAGTATGTGATAATAGAAAATTAATAAAAAAAACTAATTGGAAAATTAAAGTAAACATTAATGAAGGACTAGAAAAAACTTTAAATTGGTTTAATAATCCTGAAAATCTTAGCTATTACAAAAATCAATATAATATATAAATACTTTTCTATTGAAATTTAAATATTTTAATTATGAATTATCTAAAAATATCTGAAAACATTCATAATGCTGTTAAATTGGTAGCAAAAAAAAGAAATTTCAAATATTTTGCATTACATGAGCCAGAAATAGGTAATGATGAAATTAAATTTTCAAGAAATTGTTTGAAAACTGGATGGGTGTCTACAACTGGAGAGTTTATTTCAAAATTTGAGAATGAATTAAAAAAAATTATAAAATGTAAAAATATTTTATTATTAAATAGTGGCACTTCGGCTTTACATATAGCTTTAAAATCAATTGGTGTTAAAAAAAATGATGAAGTACTTGTCCCAACCTTAACTTTTGTAGCTACTGTTAATGCTATAAAGTATTGTAATGCAACTCCGCATTTTGTTGATTCTGAATTGAATACTTTAGGTGTTGATGCAATAAAATTAATTGAATATTTAAATAAAAATACTCGACAAACTTCAAAAGGTTTAAAAAATTTAAATACTAATAATTATATTAAAGCTTTAATCGTTACGCATGTTTACGGTACTCCTGCTAATATGAATGAATTATTGAAATTAGCAAAACTTTTTAAAATTGATTTAGTTGAAGATGCTGCCGAGGGGGTTGGGTCCTATTATAAAAAAAAACATGTTGGCAATTTTGGAACAATTTCAGCATTAAGTTTTAATGGAAACAAAATTATTACAACAGGTGCTGGTGGAGCGATATTAACAAATAATAAAAAAATTTTTGAAAAAGCAAAACATTTATCAAATGTTGCAAAAAAAATAAAAAGAACTGATTTTTTTCATGATCAAGTTGGATACAATTATAGAATGCCCAATATTAATGCTGCTATTGGTTGTGCTCAAATAAAAAAATTGAAAAATTTTTTAAAAAGAAAAAAATTATTAACTAAATTTTATCAAAATTATTTTCATAAGTTTCAGGAAATAAATTTTTTTAAAGAACCATTAAATACTAAAAGAAATAATTGGTTAAATATTATTTTTTTAAAAAAAAATTCTTTAAAAATAAGAAATAAAATATTATCAGATTTAGAAAAACGATATGTTCATTGTAGACCTATTTGGTTTCCAATACATAAGTTGCCAATGTATAAAAAATATCCGTCAATGAAATTAGAAAATATTGATATTATTAATAAAAATTTAATTTGCTTACCTAGTAGTCCGATATTATTTAGTAAGAAATGATAAAGAATAAATCAATTATTTTAATAGGAGGAGGAGGGCATTCAAAAGTTTTGTTTGATGTATTAAAAAAGAAAGGGTTAAGAATAATTGGTTTCATTGATAAAAATAAAAAAAAAAAAAATTAAGAATTGTAAATATCTTGGAAATGATGAATCTATTTTAAATTATTCTTCAAATAAAATTTTTTTAATAAATGGCATTGGTTTTAGTAAAGATAAAAGTAAAAGGAGAAAAGTTTATGAATTATTTAAAAAAAAAAATTTTAATTTTTTAGAATTAAAACATCCAACTTCTATTATTTCTGACGATGTTTATTTTGATGAAGGATCTCAAATAATGGCTGGTGTTATAATTCAACCAGGATGTAGTATAGGAAAAAATTCGATAATAAATACAGGAGCTTTAATAGATCATGATTGTAAAATTGGAGAAAATGTACATATTGCTCCAGGAGCAGTTATATGTGGAAACGTAAGTATTGGAAATAATACATTAATAGGAGCCGGTACAATAATTACTCCTAATATCAAAATAGGTTCTAATATTTTTATAAAAGCAGGACAAACAATATCTAAAAATAAAATATAAAAAGTGAGAATAAAAAAAATTTTATTTGTGTCAGTATCAAGATCTGATTTTTATTTACAAAAAATATTAATTGATCAGATAAAAAAAGAAAAAAGTTTATCATTAACATTGATAGTAACCGGAAATCATCATTTAAAAGAATTCGGATATTCTATAAAAGATATTTATAAAGAAAAATATAATTTTGTTAAAGAAATAAAAATATCAAAAAATATAAAGAATTTACCAATGTCTAATATTTTTAATATTTTATCAGAAAAAATAAATAGTCAGGTTTGTAAAATTAAACCTGATGCTATTATTTTATTTGGTGATAGATATGAAATACTTTCAGTAGCTATAAGCGCTATGTTTCAAAATATTCCTATTATTCATTTACATGGCGGTGAAATAACAAAAGGGTCAATTGATAATAGTATAAGACATTCAATAACAAAAATGTCGCATTTTCATTTTGTAGCATCAGATCAATATAAAAGAAATGTTATTCAAATGGGTGAAGATCCAAAAAAAGTATTTAATGTCGGATCACTTTCTGCAGAAAGAATAAAATTAATGAAAAAAATAAACTACAAAAATATAAAAAAAATTTTAAATTTTAAATCAGATTTAGAATATTTTTTAATTTGTGTTCATCCTAATACGATAGATCAGAATGAAACTAAAAAATTAATAAATGAAGTAATTAAATCATTAAAATACTTTAAAAATTATAATTTTGTTTTTACATGCCCGGGCTTTGATTCAAAATACAATTATATTATTAAAAAAATAAAAGAATTTAAAAAAAAAAATTTAAATAAAGTTTTTTTTACCGAAAATTTAGGAGGTGATTTATATTTAAATATTATGAATTATTCATCAGCTGTTATAGGGAATTCATCTAGTGGTATTATAGATGCACCATATTTCAAAAAACCAACAATAAATATCGGAACTAGGCAGTCAGGTAGATTAATGTCCAAATCTATTATTAATTGTAAAACAGATAAAAAAGAAATAATCAAATCAATTCAAGTAGCAATATCAAATCAATTTAAAACAAAAATAAATAAATTTAAAAAATTTTATGGCGATGGAAATACATCAGGGAAAATAATAAAACAAATTAAAAAAATAAATTTAGATAAAGTACTTCTTAAAAAATTTTTTTCTAAAAATTAATTAAAAATGATTAAAAAAACTTTTATTATTGCGGAAATAGGTATTAACCATAATGGTTCTGAAAAAAAAGCTAAAAATTTAATAAAAATTGCTTACAGTGCTGGCGCGGATGCAGTTAAGTTTCAAACTTATATTACAAGTAATATAGTGGTTAAAAATTCAAAATTAGCGAATTATCAAAGAAAAAATTCATTTTTTAAAAATCAATTTGAATTGTTAAAAAAAAACCAATTATCTCAAAGTTCTTTCATTAAATTAAAAAAATATGCTGATAAATTAGGTATTAAGTTTATTTCATCTCCATTTGACTTAGATAGTGCTAAGTTTTTAATTAAAAAACTTAAAACAAGAATAATTAAAATTCCGTCTGGAGAGATCACAAATGCACCATTATTAAATTATATTGGACTAAATTGTAAGAAAGTTTTTTTATCAACTGGAATGTCAACTATAAAAGACATAAATTTAGCTTTAGATGTTTTAACACATTCATTTCTGAAAAAAAAAATAAATAATTTAAATTTTATTAATGCATATAAAAAAAACAAAAAAAAAATAAAAAATAAAATTATTTTAATGCATTGTAATTCTGAATATCCAGTATCAACATCTAATGTTAATTTAAATAACATTAAGAATTTAAAAAAAATTTTTAATCTTGAAGTTGGTTTTTCTGATCATAGTACAAATATAATAAGTTCTACTATAGCTGTAGCTTTAGGAGCTAATATTATTGAAAAGCATTTAACGTTAAATAAAAATGATTCAGGCCCCGATCATTCATCATCCTTTAATAAAAGAGAATTTTCTGAAATGGTTAATTCTATAAGGCTTACAGAAATCTCTTTAGGTAAATTGAAAAGAGAAATAACTAAAGAAGAAAAATCTAATTCTTATGTTTCAAGAAAAAGTATTATTGCTTTACAAAAGATAAAAAAAGGAAAGAAATTTACCAAAAAAAATATAAGTACTAAAAGATCAGGTAGAGGGATTAGCCCAATGTATTTTTGGAATTTATTAGGAAAAAAGTCTTCTAGAAATTATAATTTTGATGAATTAATTAAAGAAAATTTTAGAAATAAAAAATGAAAATTATAAAAAAGAATGTAATTAAATTATATAATTTACCGAAAAAGGTTCAATTTTGTAAACTTTGTACAATGAGTAATCAAAGACCAAGAATAACTTTTGACAAGAATAATGTTTGCAGTGCATGTAATTTTGCTAAATATAAAAGAAAAGTCAATTGGTTTAAAAGAGATGAAGAATTATTAAGATTATTAGATAAACATAGATCTAAAACAAATAAACATGATTGCGTAGTTCCATCAAGCGGCGGGAAAGACAGCGGATATGTTGCTCATATACTTAAAGCAAAGTATGGAATGAAGCCACTTACTGCTACTTGGTCACCTAATGCCTGGACAGATATTGGTTTAAAAAATTATACTGGTTTAGTTGACGCAGGACTTGATAATATTTTAGGAAAACCTGATGGAATAGTGAATAGACGTTTAGCTAAATTAGGCTTTATTGTTCTTGGCGAACCTTTTCAAGGTTTTGTATATGGTCAAGCAAATTTTCCATTACGAGTAGCTGTGCAACACGAAATACCATTGATTTTTTATGGGGAGAATGGAGAAGTTGAATATGGCGGTGATATGACTAACGCATATCAACCTATGAAAAAAGTTAATTATGCAAATAAGCATTATTTTTCCAGTTATCCTTTAAAATTTTGGAAAAAATATAAAATTAATTCAAGCGATTTAGAAATATATGATGCGCCTGATATTAAAAGTATTAAAAAAATTGGAATTGAACAACATTTTTTTGGCTATTATCATTTTTGGGATCCCCAAGAAAATTATTATTATTGTGCTAAAAATACAAATTTTAAATTAAATCCAGTCAGAAGTGAATCAACTTATTCTAGATACGCAAGTTTAGACGATAAACTTGATGGTTTTCATTATTATCTAGGGTTTATAAAATTTGGTATTGGTAGAGCTACTTCAGATAGTGCTCATGAAATAAGAGATGGAAAAATTACAAGGGATGAAGGTGTTTCATTAGTAAGGAAATATGATGATGAATTTCCCGGAAAAAATTTTAAATTTTTTTTAGAATATTTAAATATTAAAGAAGATCTGTTTTGGGATGTTATAAACAGTTGGAGATCAAATCATATTTGGAAAAAAGTTGGTACAAAATATAAATTAAAAAATTTAATTAAATAATTAAAGTTTAAAAAATCAAATTGCAATTAAGAAAATTACATTTAACTGAAAGTGGTATAAAAGATATTTATTGGCCGATAAAGTATAGTGATTATGAAAAAATCAGTAATAAAATTAAAAAAATTTTTTTAGATTCAGAAAATTTTTTTTTTAAAAATAAGATACAGGATTTTGAAATATTTAGTTGTTTACAAATTTACATAACACAAAAATTATTTATTTTATATCATGAAAAAAAAATTAAAAATTTAATAAATAAGTATGATAATAAAACTCAGAAATTATTATTTAGCTTAGAAACCAAAGGTTCATTTGAACATTTACATCTTCAAAAGGGATTAAAAAAAAAAAATAAATTAATTAGATATTTAAGATTATTAAAAAATTTTTATCCAAAAAAAGTTTTTTCATACAGAAGACTAGAAAAAATAAAAAAAAAAGAATTAAATATAGTTGTATCAAATAATCCCTTGATTAAAGAATATTTAAATAATCAAAAAAAAACTTTTTATTTAGTTCCTTTATATGAATGGTTTTATAAAAAAACTTATTAATTATTTAATTCTAAAAAAAAAAAAAAATTGAATCTAAATTTAATAAATTTTTTTTTAAATAAAGTAGAAAAAGAATTTATTAAATTAGAATGTAGACTTACAAAAAAAGAATTAAATGATTTTAAAAAGTGGATTCTAGAATATTTTTTTTGGGTAAATTTGTATCTTACTAGATTAGATAAAGTAAAAGATAAATTACCCAAGTTATTATTAACAGGGTCATTAGGGATAATTTGGTGTAGAATTCTTGCAGCTGCAGTAAAAAAAAATGGAGGAAAGGTTTTTAACTTCGATCATTCTGTTGGTGATTTTTCTATTAATACCTCAACAAGTTTATTTGCTGAATCTAATAGTTCAGATATTTTTTTTACATTTAACAAGAAACATATTAATTACTATTTTAAATTTATGAAATATAGCAAATCTTCTCATTCAAAATTAAAATTGAAATCATTATTATTAATTAAAAAAAAAAATACAATTAAAAAAATATAAAAAAAAAGAGAGGGGAAAAAAATATTATTCGTTTCTCCTCCCTTTTTATTAAATCAAGGGTTATGCATTACTTTTTTTCCACCACCTATTTTAATTGATTGGCATATTAGAATATTAGGTGCTTTAAAAAAATTAGGTTATCAAGTTATTTATAAACCTCATCCTGATTGTAATAAAGAAATAGTTAAAAGAATATTATCATTAGTAAAAATTGAAATTGAAAATGAACCCTTTGAAGCTATTTGTTATAAGTATGATTATTTATTTTTTGATTACAGAAGTACAAATACTTGGAGTCATGCGATAAAAACAGATTTACCAATAATTTTAAATGATGTAGATTTTTATAAATTAACTAAAAAAGATACTTTAATTTTAAAAAAAAGAGTATCCCTCTTAAAAATAAACATTGATAAAAAAAACAAGCCAAATTTTAGTGAAAAAAATTTAAAAAATGCAATTATTAATTCTTATAAACTTAGAAAAGATAAAACTTTTCACAAATTAATTTTTTCATAAAATGATTTATAATATAAAAAAAAACCAATTAAATCCTGAAAATACAATTCAAGATGCTTTAAAAATACTAGAATTTAGTATTTATAAAATAATAATTATTAAAAATAAAAATAATAAAATACTTGGAACTGTTACCGATGGGGATATTAGAAGATCATTAATTAAAAATTTTAATACTAATTTGCAACTTTCAAAAATAATGAATAAAAATCCAATTCTTGTTAATGAAAATAGGAGTAATGCAGAAATTTCCCAAATTATGAAATCTAATATTATCAAACAAGTAATTATTATTGATAAGGATAGAAAATTAAAAGATATAAAATCAATTGATGAAGTTTGGACTACTAAAGAAAAAAAAAATACAGTTGTTATTATGGCAGGAGGTCTTGGAAAGAGATTGAGACCTATAACATATAATAAACCTAAAACAATGGTTGAAATTGGTGGTAAACCATTATTAATGAATATATTGGAAAATTGCACATCACAAGGTTTTAAAAATTTTTATATTTCTATAAATTATAAAAAAAATAAAATAAAACATTTTTTAAAATCTAATGAAAGTTCAGGAATAAAAATAAACTATTTAGAAGAAAAAAAACCATTGGGCACTATTGGTTCTCTTTCGTTAATAAAAGAGAAAGTTAATTATCCAATTTTAATAATAAATGGTGATATATTGACTACATTAGATTTTAATTCTTTTTTTGAATTTCATACAAAACATAATCCTTTTTTATCTATTGCTGTTAAATATCATGAGATGAAAAATGATTTTGGTGTTGTTTCAGTTAAAAAAACAAGAGTTACAAATATTGTTGAAAAACCAACCTATAAAAGTTTAATTAATACAGGAATATATATATTAAGTAAGGAAGCTGTAAAATTAGTAAAAGAAAAAAAAATATTAGATTTTCCTGAACTCGTTGAATTAGGTTTTGAAAAAAAAAAGAAAATTAATGCTTTTTTATTTTCAGATTATTGGATTGATATTGGTAAGATATCTGATTTAGATAAAGCTAAGATTGATAATCTTAAAATAAAAAAATAATTCAAATATTTATTCTTAATTAAATTTTTAATAAAAAATGATAAAAAAAGATTTAAAAATTCTGGCAATAATACCTGCACGAGGTAGCTCAAAAACAATTAAAGACAAAAATATTAAACTTTTAAATAAAAAGCCATTGATTTTTTATTCTATAAATGAAGCGCTAAAATTAAAAAAACTATTTTATAAAATAGTTGTAAGCACAGATAGTAAAAAAATAGCAAAATTATCAAAAAAACTAGGAGCAGAAGTTCCTTTTATAAGACCAAAAATTATATCTAAAGACACTACTCCTACATTACCTGTTATAAAACACTGTATTGATTTTATTGAAAAAAAAGACAAAGTTCATATTGATTGGATTATAATTTTACAACCAACTTCACCCCTTCGAAATGCACTTGATATAAAAAAAGTAATTAATATTATGAAAAATAATATTTGTGATTCAGTTGTATCTGTAAAAAAGGTAATTAAATCTCATCCAGTTTTTTTAAGAATATTAAAAAAAAATTATTTAAAACCTTATTTGTTAAATAATAAATTTTTTAGAAGACAAGATGTTAAATCAAATATTTATAAAACTAATGGTTCAATTTATTTAACAAAAAGAAATGTAATTTTTAAAAATAAGAATAATTTGGTATATGGTAAAAAAGTAATTCCCTATTTCATGAATGCTAAAAATTCAGTTGATATTGATAATGAAATAGATTTTAAATATTGTGAGTTTATTCTTAATGAAAAAAAATAAAATTTCAATTATTGCTGAATTTTGTCAGAATCATAACGGAAATTCAGCTATTTTATCTGAAATGATTGATAAAGCAGTTGAACATGGAGCAACACATTTAAAAATTCAAAATATTTTTGCAAATGAACTAACTTTTAGGCCAAAATTTGAATCTGGTATAAAAATAAATAAAAAAGTTCATTCTATTAAAAGACCTTATAAAGATGAATATAAAAGATTAAAAAAACTAGAATTAAATATTAAACAAATTGAAAATTTTAAAAAAAAATGTGAAAGTTATAATGTTGTTCCTTTAATTACTTGTTTTACAAGATCACAAATAAGATTATTAAAAGAATTAAATTTTAAACTTATTAAAGTTGCAAGTATAGATTGCGCATCTTTTCAATTATTAAGAGATTTAGTAAATAATTTTAACAATATTATTGTATCTACTGGTGGAACATATGATAATGAAATAAAAAAAGCAGCTTCAATATTAAAAAAAAAGAAATTCTCTTTTTTACATTGTGTTAGCATTTATCCAACTCCAATTAAGGATGTGAATTTAAATAGATTAAATTTTTTAAAAAAATTTACTAAAAGTTTTGGTTACTCAGACCATACTGCAGCTTTAGATAAAAATTTAATAGCAATTAAATATGCTATTTATTTAGGTGCTAAAATAATTGAAAAACATTTTACAATATTAGAGTCAGAAGAAACTCGTGATGGAATTGTATCTATGAATCCGCAACAATTAAATGAAATAAGCAAATTTTCAAATCTATCTAGAAGTGATCAAAAAATAATTTTGTCTAAATTATCGACAAATTTTAAAAATAAGATTCTAGGAAAAAAAAATAGAAAATTAACTAATATTGAAATTTTAAATAGAGATTATTACAGAGGTCGATTTGCCAGTGTTTTATATAAAAACAAAGTTAAAAGATATATTTACAATTGGGATGAAGTAAATAATTTTGATTAATTAAATGGAAAAAAAAATTATTATTTGTAAAAAATGTGTTATGGCAAATACTAGACCAGTTAGTACTCCTGAATTCCTTAAAAAAAAATCCTATCATGAATCTACAAGATTTGATAATGACGGAGTTTGTTTTGCTTGTAAATATGCAGAATATAAAAGAAAAATTAATTGGAAAAAAAGAGAAAAAAAATTAATAAGTATATTAAAAAAATATAAAAAAAAAGATGGAGGCTATGATGTTATAGTTCCAGGAAGTGGTGGTAAAGATAGTTTTGCTGTTGCGCATAAATTAAAATATAAATATTCAATGAATCCTTTAACTGTCACATGGGCACCAATAGTCTATACTGATATAGGTAAAATAAATCATCAAGAATGGATAAACTCAGGTTTAGACAATATAGTTGTAAATCCAAATCCAAAAGTAAAAAAAATTTTAACTCGTTTATCCTTTAAGAATTTGTGTAATCCATTTCAACCATTTGTTATTGGTCAAAAAAATATAGGACCAAAATTTGCAAAAATGTACAATGTAAAATTGGTAATGTACGGGGAATCTCCTTTAGAGGTTCATCCTTCGAATTTAGATTCATTTGATAACTTTGAAATGCCTCCAGAACATTATG
Organism: uncultured Alphaproteobacteria bacterium; assembly: GCA_964405695.1. Lineage (GTDB taxonomy): Bacteria > Pseudomonadota > Alphaproteobacteria > CAYOOR01. The sequence continues at coordinate 18,673 of CAYOOR010000112.1, read as the reverse complement.
CATTTAATGGAAAAAAGAAAGATATAAAGTTAGCAGGATTAACTTTAAATGAATTAAAGAAAGAAAAAATAAATATTAAAGATTTATTTTTGTATATGCCAATGAATTTAAAAGATGTAAAAAAGAATAAAATTAAAACATTTTTTTTCAGTAATTTTGAGAATTGGTCACCTCAACAAAATTATTTTTATTCTAAAAAATTTAGTAATTTTAATAGCAATCCATTAGGAAGAAGTGAAGGAACTTACACAAAGTTTTCTAGTTTAGATGATAAAATAGATGGGCAATATTACTTTACAATGTTGATAAAATTTGGACAAGGAAGAACTATGAATGATGCATGTAGAGATATAAGGGATGGATATATAACTAGAGATGAAGCTATCCAATTAATAAAAAAATATGATGAAGAGTTTCCCAAAAAAAATTTTAAATTTTTTTTAGATTATATTGGTTTAACAGAAAAAAATTATTGGAAAATTATAGACACTAATAGACCTAAAAATATTTGGTATAAAAATAATAAAAATAAATGGATTAACAAAGTTAAAGAAAATTTAAATTAATGCGAAATATAAGAATAATCCCAAAGCTAGAAGTTAAAAATGATAATTTAGTTAAAGGTATAAACCATGAAGGTTTGAGAATTTTAGGTCCTGCAAGTAAATTTATTAAAAATTATAGTGAAAAAAATTTTGATGAAATAATTGTTATTGATTGTGTATCGAGTTTATTTGGTACGCCATCAGCATTTAAATTAATAGACGATACTGCTAAAAATTTAAGAATTCCTTTAGCATACGGAGGTGGTTTAAAAGATATAAAAAGTTCTACTACTGCTCTTAACCAAGGTGCTGATAGAATTATTATAAATTCTGCAATATTTAAAAACAAAAATATCTTAAAAGATTTAATAAATAAGATTGGTTCTGCAAATATAATTATTTCTGTTTATACAAAAATTTTAGATGATGAATATAGATGTTTTACTGAATCTTCTAGAAATCTAGCTAATGAAAACTTAAAACAATGGTTAGATTATTTACAAACAATTTTTGATGGTGAAATTTTGATCAATTCAATAGAACATGATGGTAGGTGTAATGGTATTGATTTAGATTTAATTAAAATTCTATCTAAAAGAAAAAATCAAACATTTTTATATTCAGGAGGAGTTAGTTCAGAAAAAGATTTAAAAAATATTATAAATTTATCTGAAAATATTAGTGGAATTGTTATTGCTTCATCACTTCATTATCAATTTCTTAAACAAAATAAAGGAAAACAAAATTATTTAGATTTTAGAACTATAGAAAATATAGAAAATAACATGAATATATCAACAAAATTTAACCCAAAAAAAATATTAAAGAAATTTCCAAGAATATCAACAAGATGAAAATTGTAATATTAAAATCACAGGTTGGTAACTTTAAATCAATTTTTACTTTTTTTGAAGAGCAAAAATATAATGTTGAATTGACAAATGATAAAAAAAAAATAATTACTTGTGATTTACTTGTAATTCCAGGTGCTGCATCATTTAGTGGATTTATGAATTCTTTTGATAAAGACATTATAAAAACTATTAAAGAAAGAAATGATAAAAAAAAACTTATTTTTGGAATCTGTGCTGGTTTTCAAGTTTTATTTGATCAAAGTGAAGAATCTAAGAATGTTAGAGGGTTATCATTGATTAAAGGAAAAATTATAAAATTAAAAAAAGGAAAAGAAAGAAGGCCACACTTAGGTTGGTATCAAACTATATTTAATAAAAAAAAAGATTTAAATAACTCATATTATTATGTGAATAATTACGGTTTAAAAAAAAATTTAAATATTACTAATTTATCATATTATTATTTTAATAATGAAGCATATATAGGAGCATTTAGAAAAGAAAATATTATAGCGAGTCAATTTCATCCGGAAAAAAGTAGTATTGCTGGAGTAAAATTTTTAAAAAAATTTGTGTTAAGCTAATGAGTTTTAAATTTATTTATAAATTCTTACAAACAAAAAATAAATCACAATTAAAAAAAAAATTAATAAATTTTTTAAGAATATTTGTTAGGCAAAGAATATTTTTACCTTTTTTAGTTTATTGGTTTGGCAGACAATTAAAAATTATAAATAATATGAAAAAAAAAAAACTATTAGAATTCTAGTTCTACATAGTGACCGTTACAAAAATGATTTAAATGAATTATCAAAACACAAAAATATTCAACTATTAGATTTTAATCCAAATATTCAACCACTTATTAATATGTTATGGATAGCGCCAGTTACAAAAATTAATTGGGAAAATTATAATAAAGGAGTTGGATATAAAGTTTCTTTTGCTTCTAGTGAAAAAGTTCTTAAAGAAAGAAAATTAAAAGAGAATGAGATAAAATTAATTCTAAAATTAAGAAAAAAATTACAAAGTTTTTTAGAAATTTTTTTAAAAAAATTGATTAAAAATCAAAAAATTGATGCGTTAATTACTTGTGCTTTTTTTTATCCACATGATCAAGATTGGTCAATAGCATCTTCTAAAATAAAATTACCTTTTATTGCATTACATAAAGAATGTCTGCATGATCCTGATACATCAGAAGTAACAAAGAAACGTTATATAGGTTTAGATTATAAATTTAGAGGAACAAAACTAATTGTTCATGGGGGAAATGCCAAAAAACTTTTTTTAAGTTCAAACATAACTTCAAAGGAGAAAATTGTTGTATCTGGCGCATTAAGAACTGATCAATATTATAGAAATAAATACATTTCGAAAATACAAAAAAAGCAAATAACATTATTTTCATTTACTCACTGTACTGGTTTAATAGTTTCAGGAATAAATTATAATCGTTATTTTTTTTGTGATAATCCCAATGAAGGATTTTATAAATATTTTGATTTAGTTCATTATACAATGGCAAAATTTGCTTATGAAAACCCAGATATTGAAGTTTGGATTAAACCAAAATTTATGCAACATTGGAGTGAAAGAATTTATACTGCAATAAAAAGAGGAGGACTAGATGCAAAAAAAATTCCAAATTTACATATATCTATAGATAAAAGTTCAGAGGAATTGATAAAGGAATCAGCAGTTATTGTTGGTATTAATTCCACAAGTTTAATTGAATCAAAATTAATGAATAAAAATGTTATCGTACCTATTTTTGCTGAAGCAAAAAATAAGTATTTTAAAGAGCATGTTAATTTTAAAAAATATTTTAATAAAGCTTTTTATATTGCAAAATCTACCGACAAACTTATAAAAGCAATGAATGATGGTATTAAAGGAAAGTTACCAAAACAAATTTGCCCAAAAGAATTAATATACGATGTTTATGGCTTTTTTGATGGAAAAACAAAAGATCGTATATATAAAGAAATAAATAAAACAATTAAATATAATGATTAAATAGTTTATTGAGGAATTTTTATTAAAATGAAAAAAAAAACAAGACGAAAAATTTGTATAGTTATATCTGCGAGACCATCTTATGCAAGAGTAAAGAGTGTTTTAAAAGAAATTAAAAAAAATAAAAAATTAGAATTAATATTAATTTTAACCGCTTCCTCTTTATTAGATAGATATGGAAATTTAATTGATGTTATTAATAAAGATGGATTTAAAGTTAATTACAAAGTTCATATGTTGGTTGAAGGCGGTAATTTGCTAACAAGTGCCAAATCAACAGGTTTAAGTATTATCGAGCTTTCATCTTTATTTGATAGAATTAATCCTGATATTGTTTTAACTGTTGCTGATAGATATGAAACAATTGCAACGGCCATAAGTGCATCTTATACAAATATTCCCGTTGGCCACATTCAAGGAGGAGAAATAACAGGATCCATTGATGAAAAAGTAAGACATGCTGTAACAAAATTATCAGATTTACATTTTGCATCAAATAAGATTGCTGCTAAGCGTTTATTAAAATTAGGCGAAGATCCAAAAAAAGTTTTTATTTCTGGATGTCCATCTATTGATTTAGTTCAAGAAATAATAAAATCGAAGAAGGATGTTAATAAAAATTTTATTAATAAGGGTGTTGGAAAAAATATTGATATATCTAGTGATTTTTTAGTTGTTATGCAACATCCTGTAACATATGAATGGAAAAATACAGCAAAACAAATAAGAGTAACTTTAAATGCGATAAAAAAAATAAATATACCAGTTTTTTGGTTTTGGCCAAATGTTGATGCAGGCGTTGATGAAGCAAGTAAAGCAATAAGAAGTTTTAGAGAAAATAATAATAATTTAAAAATAAAATTTTTAAAAAATATGCCTCCAGAAGATTTCCTTGCATTAATAAAGAAATCATTATGTTTAATTGGTAATTCTAGTGTTGGTATCAGAGAATCTTCATATTTAGGTGTTCCAGTTGTAAATATAGGAACTAGACAAACTGGAAGAGATAGAGGTAAAAATGTTATTGATTGTGATTATAATTCAGTTGAGATAGAAAAAGCTATTGAACGCCAAATAAAACATGGTAAATATAAAAAAAATACACTTTATGGAAATGGCGATTCTGGCAAATCTATTTCAAAAATATTAACATATTGTGATCTACCAACTGCCAAGAAAAGCTTTCTTTAATAATCTTTTAATATAAAAATTATTTTATAATGTGCGGAATTTTTTCTTTTATTTCAAAAAGTAAAATATCACAAAAAGATATTTTGTTAGGTAGAAATGGAACTAAATTTTTATATCATAGAGGCCCCAATGGTTCTGGAGAATGGATTAATAAGAAAAAAGGTATTTATATAGGTCACAGAAGATTAAAAATAATTGATTTATCGAATAAAGCTTCACAACCAATGGTAAAAAAAGATACGGTTTTATCTTATAATGGAGAAATATATAATTTTAAAGAAATTAGAGAAAATTTAAAAAAAAAGGGATATAAATTTTTCTCTACTAGCGATACAGAAGTTTTATTAAATTTATGGATGGATAAAGGCCCATCATGTCTTAACGAAATCGATGGTATGTTTTCCTTTATTATTTGGGATGGTAAAAATATTTGGATTGCTAGAGACAAATTTGGTGAAAAACAATTATTTTATGCAATCGTTGATAATGGAATTTTTATTTCATCAGAAATACAACCATTAATTAAAATTACAAAACTTGAAAAAAATTTAAATGAAAAAAAAGTTTCTGCTTTTTTATCATTAGGTTACATACCTAGTCCAAGTACAGGATATAAAAATATTTATTCGTTAGAACCATCAACATTAATTAAAATTAATAAAGGAAAGATTGTTAATAAAATTAAATATTGGAAGCAAAGTAATTTAAATAATTTAAATAAAAAAGAAATTAATAAAAAGTTTATTGATAATTTTCAAGAAACTCTTATTGATAGTGTTAAATCGAGAATAACATCAGATGCAAAAAGATGTTTGTTTTTATCAAGTGGAGTAGACTCATCACTTATAGCTTCAATTATTTCTAAAGATTTAAATATAAAAATTCCCTGTATATCAGTTTCTTTTGAAAAACAATATAATGAGATTAATAAAGCTAAAGCGATTGCTAAATATTTAAACCTTCCACATTACACTTCAAATTTCAGTAAAAAAAAAATTAATAGTAATTTATTAAATAAACTTTACGGGCAACCTAATGATAATTTAACTATTATTTCAGTAATAAAAATGTGTTCTTTAGCACAAAAATTAAATTTTAAAGTAGGAATTACAGGGATGGGAGGAGATGAAATATCACAAGGATACTTAAAACAGTTATTTATACATAAATATAAATTTTTATACGGATTACCGGAAAAAATTAGAAAATTAATTTATATTTTGATTTATCCATTATTAAATTCAAAAAAAAGATTTTTATATAAAAATATATTTGGTATTGATGATAAATATTTATATATAGCATTAAAAAATATACCAATATTTACTTATTTATTATCATTAAAGGGTTTTGATGTTTGGTGCTCAAAAACTTTTAAAAAATTTAATAATAAAAATTTTTATAAAAGAGTTTGTGAGTTTGATATAGAAAGTGTAATGGCTGATAGCAGATTAGCGTGTTTTGATTTAGGAGGAATGAATAAAAGTATTGAATTAAGATCTCCTCTGTTAAATCATAAACTTTTTTCTTTATATAATTCATTAAAATTAAATAATTTAAATAAATTTGGGCAAAAGTATGTTTTAAGAGAAGTTCTTAAACGATATTTACCAGATAAATTAATTACTAAGAATAAAAAAGGTTTTGTTTACCCTGCGTCATATTTTTCATTAAATACAAAAAAAAATAGTGAAAACAATTACTTAACAAAGAATAGTAAAATTTTAAATCTTAAGAATGAATATAGTTGGCGTAAAATTAATATAAGAAAAGATATATTAAATAATTTTGTTAATCATTAATGACTATTCCAAGTTTTTTTTTAGAAATTTCAAATAAATCTTCAATTCCAGATAGTATTGAATGGGGAGAATTAAAGAAAAATAAAAGAGTATTTATAAAATTTAAAAAAAATAATATAAATATTTCTTTTTTTAACTCAAATGGAAATAAACTTTGTATTTTAGGAAATCCAATTATTGATGGTGAATTAAATAATGCTAAATTTGCAAAATTTTTTTTTCAAAATAAAAATTTTGATATTTTAAAAAAAATTAACGGTGAATTTTTAATATTTTTTATTAATAAATCAAAAAAAGTTTTAGAAATTATTAATTCTAGATTTACCTCACCAGCATTATGGTACTATTTAAATAAAAAAAGATTTTTAGCCTCTCTTTCTTTCAGTGAACTATCTATAAATTTAAAAAAAAATAGTGCATTTAAATTAAATAAGAATTCATTTTTTGAATATTTATTTTTCAGGAGAATATTTGGAAACAAAAGTTATGAATTAAATACTAAATCTTTAGGCCCTGCATCAAAATTAATTACAAATGGATTTAATAAAAAGATTATTATTTATTGGGAACCTAATTTTAAAAATAAAATTAATCTTTCAATTGATAAGTCTGCTAATTTATTAATTGATCTTCTACTAAATTCTTTAAAAACAAGAACAAGTGATAATAAAAAATACGGCCTTTTTTTAAGTGGTGGTATGGATACAAGATTACTTTTATCTTGTCTTAAAAAAAATAATTCAAATTTTTGTACACTTACCTTTAATAGTTTTATAAATAGAGAAGTTAAAATTGCAAAAGAAGCTGCAAATATTGTTAATGTAAAAAATATTTTTATAAAAAATACAGAAAATCATTATAAAAAAAATTTTGAAGAATGTATTTTTTCGACTAGTTCAATGTATCCTCCTTTAACAATGTTTTATGGTTTTTCTAAATTAATGAAAAAATATGCTGATATTGGAATTCACGGTCATGGATTTGATTTTTTTTTCCAAGGAATGTATTTGCCTAAGAAAAGATTAAAATTTCTGAATCATGATTTAAATTTTATTATACCTAGGTTAATAAAGGGGGATTTGGTTAATTTTTTTATTAAAAATGTTCCTTATAAAACTAAATCCCAAAATGTTTTAAATTTTATTAAAAATAGACAAAAAAAGAAAATGATGAGTAGTGTATTCTATGAACTTAAAAAAATAGAAAAAATTGGAAAAAAACTTAGTAATAATGTTTTTGAATTATATGAATATCTTACCTTCAATAATTTGGGAAGACATTATAGTGTTTCAGATAATATTTCAATTAATTCAATTATAGAAACAAGAATACCAGCATTTGATAATGAACTTTACGATTTATATCAATCTCTACCATGGCAATATAGATTTGATTCAAAAATACAAAGATTGGCATTAAAAAAAATTAATAAAAATTTAGCAAATTTAAAAAGTGCCAATACTAATTTACCAATTAAATATTCAAAATACCAAAAAACTTTTTTTCAATTAACAAATTATTTTAGAAATAAATTTAAAGGTGATAAACAAGATTTAGAGGAAAAGTTTCAAAGAATGGGTCTTCCATATAGTTATTTATTAAAAAATGATTGGCATAATTACCTTAAAGATACAATCTCCTCAAATAGATTAGATAAATTAGATTTTTTAGATATTAAAAAAATCAAGAGTTATCTTAATACAGTTTTGATGAAAAAAAATTCAGGTCACGATACTTTTACTATTAATCTTCTTTGTATTGATCATTTTTTAAAAATTTTAGATGAAAATTAATATTTTAATAAATAATAATTTTTTTAATGATTATTGTTCTTATAGTTTTATATACCCAATAATAAAATCCTTAAAAAGGTTTAAAGATATAAATTTTCGGTTTTCTTTCCTTCATTTATTAAACAAAAAATTATTTGATTGTGATGTGGTAATTATTGATAGTAGATTTAATGAAATTGAGAAAAATAAAAAAAATATTTTAGAGTTTATTAATAAAAATAAACCAAAAAATACAAAACTTATTTTTGCTGATAATGCGGATAATAGCGGTCAATTAAAAAAAGATTTTTTAAGAATATGTAATTCTTATTGGAAAGGACAAATTTTAAATGATAAAAAATATTATGCAAATAGTCATTATGGTGGCCGTTTATTTACTGATTTTTATAATAAAAAATTTAAAATCATAGATAAAAATAAACAACAGACAGATATTATTATAGAAAAAGATTTGTTAAAAAAAATTTTAGTTTCTTGGAATATGGGTTTATGTGATCATGGAAAATTTTCACATTTAAAACAAAAATTTTTTTCTATTTTTAAGAGTAATTATATATTATTTAATTCTAAAAATTTTTTTTTACCTTCTATAGAGAGAAAAAATGATATATCTTGTAGAATTGGAATTAAATATGATAGAGAAACAGTTGAATACCAAAGAAGAAAAGTATCAAAAATATTAAATGAATTTACAAAAATTAAAAAAATATCAAGATTTAAATATATAGAGGAATTAAAAAATTCTAAATTTGTTGTTTCACCTTTTGGTTGGGGGGAATTATGCCCAAGAGATTTTGAAGCATTTCTACATGGCTCTATACTTATAAAACCTGAAATGAGTTTAATTAAAACGTGGCCAAGATGGTATAATAAAAAAACATATTTGCCTTTTTTATGGGATCTTAGTAATTTAAGAGATCAAATAATTTACGCCTTAGATAATTATAAAATGTTAAAAGAATTGGCAACAAATGCTCAACAAAAATATTTATTTTTTACTTCAAATAAAGGTTCTGATGAAATTTTTGTTAAAAGATTTTTAAAATTACTAAAAAATTAAATTAATGAAAAATATATTTGTAACAGGTGGTGGCGGTTTTATCGGATCTAACTTTATAAGAGAAATATTAAATAAAAATTATCGAATTATTAATTTAGATCTTATAACTTATGCTGCATCCAAAAAAACATTAAAGGAATTTCAAAATAATAAAAATTATATTTTTATAAAAGGCGATATTGCTGATTTGAAAAAAACAAAATTAATTTTTTCAAAATATAAACCTGATTGTTTAATAAATTTTGCCGCCGAAACTCACGTTGATAGATCAATTGATAGCCCAAGTGCTTTTGTTAATACTAATATACTTGGAGTATTTAATCTTTTGAAAAGTACTTTAAATTATTTAAAAATAAAAAATAAAAATAATAAATTTAAATTTATCCAGGTTTCTACAGATGAAGTTTATGGTTCTGTATCAAAAGGTTCTTCTAAAGAAAATGCCCTTTTAACTCCGAATTCACCTTACGCTGCCTCAAAAACTTCAGCTGATCATTTAATTTTTTCTTTTTTTAAAACTTATAACTTTCCATCAATAATAACTAGATCATCTAATAATTATGGACCTTATCAATTTCCTGAGAAATTAATTCCATTAATAATATTAAATGCTTTACAAGAAAAAAAGTTGCCAATTTATGGACATGGTAAACAAATTAGAAATTGGTTATATGTAAATGATAATGCAAAAGCTATACATCAAATATACCTTAAAGGTAAGGTCGGAAATACTTATAATATTGGTGGAGATGATGAATTAACTAATAATAAGTTAGTATTAAAAATTTGCAAAATTTTAGATTTGATTGTTCCTAGAAAAAACAATAAAAAATATAACAGTTTAATTACTCATGTTGAAGATAGACCGGGACATGATAAAAGATACTCTTTAGATTCATCAAAAATAAAAAAAGAAATTGGATGGAAGCCAGTTATAGATATTGAGAGTGGTTTATTTAAAACAATTAATTGGTATTTAAAAAATAAAGTTTGGTGGGAAGAAATAAGGAAATTTAAATATAAAGGGCAAAGGCTTGGAAAAAATAAAAAATAAAACAAAAGGAATTATTTTAGCCGCTGGAAGAGCAACACGTCTTTTTCCAATTACAATTTCTGTAAATAAACAACTTTTAGCTATTTATGATAAACCAATGATTTATTACCCATTATCAGTTCTAATGCTATCACATATTAAAGATATTTTAATTATAACTAAGCAAGAAGACTTAAAAGCATTTAAAGCATTATTGGGAAATGGAAAAAAAATAGGTATAAATATTTCCTACGCAATACAAAAAAAACCTAAAGGTATCGCTGATGCTTTTAAAATTGGTAAAAAATTTATTAATAATTCAAAATGCGCGTTAATTTTAGGTGATAATATATTTTATGGTCAAAATTTTAGAGAAAAATTATTTTCTGCTAAATCTAAAGATAAAGGAGCAACAATATTTTCATATCCAGTTCATGATCCACAAAGATATGGAGTTATAGAACTAGATAAAAAAAATAATCCTTATAGATTGACTGAGAAGCCAAAGAAACCTAAATCAAATTTAGCTGTTACTGGATTATATTTCTATGATAGTGAGGTTGTTGAAATTGTTAAAAAATTAAAACCATCTAAACGTGGTGAATTAGAAATAACTGATGTTAATAAGGTATATTTAAATAAACAAAAATTGCATATGGAAACTTTTGGTAGAGGTTTTGCATGGCTTGATACAGGCACACCTGAGTCTTTATTAATTGCAAATAACTTTATAGCAAACACAGAACAAAGACAGGGTTTAAAAATTGCTTGTTTAGAGGAAATAGCTTACTTAAATAAATGGATAAATTATTCGCAATTAAAACAATTGACTTACTCAATGTCAGAAGGTCCTTATAAAAATTATCTTCTTAAAATATTAAAATAAGATGTGCGGTATAGTTGGATTTTGGGATCTAAAAAAGAAATATAGATCAGAGAAAATTTTAAGTATTATTAATGATATGACTAAAACTCTGGATCACAGAGGTCCGGATTCCAAAGGTTGTTGGATAAATAAAGATAAAAATTTAGCTTTAGGTCACAGGCGTTTATCAATATTAGAAATTAGTAATTTAGGTAAGCAGCCTATGGAAAGTAAAAATAAGAGATACATTATTGTTTTTAATGGTGAGATTTATAATTTTATTGATTTAATAAATGATTTAAAAAAAGATGGAACAAATATTGATACTAAATCAGATACACGTGTTCTATTAGAAGCTTTCTCGTATTGGGGAATTAAAAAAACAATTAATAAAATTTCTGGAATGTTTGCATTTTCTTTATGGGATAATTATAAAAAAAAATTATATCTTGTGAGAGATAGATTTGGTATTAAACCGCTTTATTTTAGCTTTAAAAATAATCTTTTTTTATTTAGCTCCCAATCTAAAAGTTTTAAAAAACATAAAAAGTGGAATGCTGATATATGCTACAAATCATTAGGATCTTATTTTAAATATGGTTATATTCCTTCTAATCAAAGTATTTATAAAAATACAAGACAGGTTTTGCCTGGTCATTTTATAATATTTTCATCAGATGGTTCAATTAAAGAAGAGAAATATTGGGATGCTAAAAAAGTAGCCGAAAAAAATAGAAATAAAAAAAAAGTTATAAATCTAAGTCCAACACAAATTGAAAAAAAAATTGAAGACTCAATAAATAAATCAGTAGAAAAACATATGATATCAGATGTTTCAATAGGGGCTTTTTTATCTGGCGGTATTGATAGTTCACTTATTACAGCTTTAATGAGAAAAAATACTTCGACTGTGAAAACTTTTAATATAGGTTTCGAAGATAAATCATTGGATGAATCAAAATTTGCTAGTTCTGTTGCCAAACATTTAAAAACTGATCATCATCAAGTAATTTTTAAAAATAAAGATTTATTAGAATTTATCCCTAAAGTTGCAAAGATTTATGATGAGCCTTTTGCTGATTCATCACAGTTACCAACAATCTTATTATCCCAAATAACAAGTAAACAAGTTAAGGTTGTTTTGTCTGGAGATGGAGGTGATGAATTATTTGGTGGCTATAATAGATATAATTGGATTAATAAATTAAGATTTCTATACAACTTTCCTAAAGTTTTTAGAAATGTAATTTGTAAAACAATGAAAGTTTTATCACCTAATCAATGGGATAATTTTTTTAAATTTTTACCTTATTTTAATAAATATTCATTACCTGGAGATAAAATTCATAAATTAGCAGATTCAATAAATTTGGATTCAATATTTAAAGTGTATTCATATTTTATATCTCAATGGAAAGATAATGAAATTCCATTAAATAAAATAAATATTTTAGACAAAAATTATACATTTAATAATAATTCTTATTTAGATATGAAAGATCAAATGCAAATTATAGATATAAATACTTATTTAGTAGATGATATTTTAACAAAGGTTGATAGAGCAAGTATGGCCAAAGGACTAGAAGTTAGAGTGCCATTTATAGAAGAAAATATTTTCAAAAATGTATGGCATTATAATTTTTTAAAGAAAAATAGAGAATCTAAATTTTTTTTAAAAAAAATGTTAGAAAAATATATACCTAGAAATTTAGTAAATAGACCAAAAATGGGATTTGCTATACCTTTAGCCAGTTGGTTAAGAGGTCCTTTAAGAGATTGGGCAGAAGATTTATTAATAAAAAAAAAACTAGATGATGGTTATTTAAATTCAAAAAAAATAATAGAAAAATGGAATGAACATATTTCTAGTAAAAGAAATTGGCATTATTCGATTTGGACAGTTTTAGTTTATCAATCTTGGAAAAAAAATAATAATTTACTTAAATGATTCAAAAATATTTTTTAAATATTATTTTAATTCTTAAAAAAAAAGGTTTAAAAAAACTTTTATTTTCCTTCTTTTATTTTTTTTTAATAGAAATATATAAAAATTTTTATCCAAAAAAATTTATTAAAAAGAAAATATTTAAATTTAAAATGTTTTTAAATCCTTTTGATAAAGGAATTTCACGCACATTAATTTTATTTGGTGAACGAGAAATAGATCATTTAATTATACTTAAAAAAATATTAAAAAAGAATATGAACATCTTTGATGTAGGGGCAAATATTGGTTATTATATTCTTTTACAAAGACAATTTATTAGTAAATCATCAAAAATAATTGCTGTAGAACCATTAAAAGATAATATTGATTTATTAAACTTAAATTTAAAATTAAATAATGAACATAATACGATTGTTATACATGGTGGTGTATCAAATATAACTGGAAAAAAGAAGTTTTACAGATCGACACATTCTAATTTAGGAACATTTAATCCATTAAAAATAAAGCATGAAAATAATTCTATAAATATAAAAACTTATAAATTAACTGATTTATTTAATAAATATTTTTATCCAGATTTAATTAGAATGGATGTTGAAGGGCATGAAGTTGAAATATTTGAAAATATAACAAAAAATAAATTGAAGAAATATCCAATGATTTGTTTTGAAACACATTTATCTAAATATCAAAAAAATAATAAAATGAATAAGAATTTAAATAAGTTGTTTCAAATTGGCTATAAAGTAAAAATAGCTTCAAGTTCTTCAGAACACGGTACCAAAATTTTAGAAAAATTAGGATACATTTCAAACATGCCATCAATAAAAACTGATGATGTTAAAAGAAAAATATTTTTTAATATAAAAAATAAAGATGCAATCAATTTAATTTGTACTCAAGGTGGTTTAAGAACAATCTTATTATCTAAAAATTAAAATGAATGTAAAAAAAAATTTAATTTTTATAATTCCAGATCTACAAGTGGGTGGAGCGCAAAAAGTTTTAGTTTATTTAATTAATTTTTTAGTAACTAAAAAATTTAATATAAAATTAATTTTATTAGATAAATTTAAGCAAACATTCCAACTTTCATCAAAAATTAAGATTATAAATTTAAATTTATACAAAAAATCGAAAAATATATTTGAAAAAGTTTTTTATAATTTCAAAAGAATAAGAAAAATAAGAAAAGAAATAAATAAAGAAAAAAAATCAATTGTTATAAGTTTTTTAACAACAACAAATATATTATCGATATTAGCTAATATTGGATTAAAAAGAAAATTAATTGTAAATGAGAGAAATGATATGGTTAAACAAAAAATACCATTAATTTGGAAAGTTTTGAGAATAATTCTTTATTCTTTTGTTTTTAGGATTATTAAAAATATTCCTGATAATAAAGCAGAAAAATATCCTTTCTTTAAAAAAAAAATAATTTTTATACCAAATCCTTTAATTTTATCTAAACCGTTAAAAAAAAAAAATAAAAAAGAAAAGATAATTTTGACTGTAGCAAGATTAAATTATCAAAAGAATATTATTTTATTAATAAGAAGTTTTGCCAAAAGTATTGCGATTAAAAAGGATTGGAAATTGGTAATTTTAGGAGAAGGGCCTGATAAAAAAAAATTAAAAATAGAATGTGAAAAATTAAATATAACAAAATATGTTTTTTTTAAAGGATTTGTTAAAAATACAGGTTATTGGTATAAAAAATCAGGTTTTTTTATTTTATCTTCAAGATTTGAAGGAATGCCAAATGCTTTAATTGAGGCTATTGATTTTAGATTACCAGTTATTGGTTCTAATATTCCTGGTATTAAATTTTTTATAAAAAATAATAATTCAGGAAAATTATTTGCAAATGATAATGAAAATTCTTTAGTTAAATCAATTAATTATTATATAAAAAATAAAAATATAAGAAATAATTTTTCAATAAGCGCTTATAAAAAATTAAAAAGAATTTCTAATCTTAATATTTTTTCTAATGGTTGGCAAAAAATATTAAATGAAACAAATTAACAAATAATAAAATTTTTATGAAAAAAAAAATAGTTGTAGTTGGTTGTGGCAATATAGGTTTCAGACATTTCCAATCATTATTGAAAATAATTAGTTCTGTGAATTTATGGATTATAGAGAATTCATTAACTAGAATTGATGAAATCAAGGATTTGGTAAATCTAAAAGATAAATATAAAAATAATGTTATTTATTCTAATAAACTAAGCGTTTTACCAAAAAAAATAGATTTCTTAATAATAGCAACAAATTCTAAAGAAAGATTAAATGTTTTAAAAAAAATTATAAATTATTCAAGTATCAAATTTATACTTTTTGAAAAATTTTTATTTCCAAAAGTTTCTCATTATTCTGATGCTAATAAAATATTAAAAAAAAATAATATTCGATCATGGGTTCATATGCCTGTGCAAGACTTTCCATTTTTTAAATTTATAATTAATAAACTTAGGAAAGAAAAAGAATTTAAAATTTTTATAAAAGGACCAGAAAATAATATTGGTTGTAATTCAATACATTATTTAAGTGTATATAAAGAAATAATTCAGAATAAAGAATTTAAAGTTAATATTGCAGGACTTGATAAAAAAATTGTTAATTCTAAAAGAAAAGGATATATAGAATTTAATGGTAATATTATTTTTTCAAGTTTAGATAAAAAAAGAATTTTGTATGTTGATTATCCGTATGGAAAAAAAAGAAATTACTTTTCAACAGAGATTTTTTTTAAAAATAATAAAATAATATATAATGAACTATCAGGTAAATGTAGAATTATTGATTTAAAAAGAAAAAAAAAGGAAAAAACAGAAATGTTTAAAATACCATATGTTTCAAATTCTACGCATGGATATGTTAATCAAATTTTAAAAACAGGAAATTGTAGTTTACCAAGGTTTAGTGAATCAACATTAATTCACAAAAAATTATTAATTAATTTTTTAAAGCATATAAATAAAAATTCTAAAAAAAAATATAATTCATGTCTAATTACATAAAAAAAGTTCTATTAATAGGAACAGGTTATATGGCAAAAGAATAAGCCAAAGTAATTATTAAATAAGTTAAAAAAGATAATCTAACAGTAATTGGAAGAGGGGCAAAAAATAATAAAAATTTTTACAATGAATTTGGAATAAAACCTAAAAATAATTTAAATGAATATTTAATTAATAAAAGTAATAATTATAATTATGCTATTATTGCTGTAGGTATCGAAGAATTATATGATGTATGTAAGATTCTAATCAAATTTAAAATTAAAAATATTTTATTAGAAAAGCCTGGCGCATTATATTTGAAACAATTAGTTGATCTAGTTAGACTCCAAAAAAAATATAAAAACAGAATTCATATAGCTTTTAATAGACGATATTATAATTCTACGATTGAAGCTAAAAAATTAATTATATTAGATGGTGGAATTAAATCATTTAAGTTTGATTTTACAGAAAGATCTCATCTTATATCACGAGAAAAAACATCTATAGATGTTAAACAACAATGGTTTATGGCTAACTCTATCCATGTAATAGATTTAGCTTTTTATTTGGGAGGGTTACCTAGGAAAATAATAAACTATAGTTATGATAAAGTTTCATGGCATAGAAATGGCGCTATTTTTACAGGTTCTGGTATTTCTAAAAAGAATGCTCTATTTTCTTATCATGCAAATTGGAAAACGCCTGGTAGATGGAGTTTAGATTTTTTTACATCTAATAAGCATTTAATTTTTAAGCCATTAGAGGAACTTAGTTTTATAAATAGAAAATTTAAAGAAACAAAAATAAATTTTAAGGATAAAGATGATTTTTTATTTAAGCCAGGTTTATATAAAATGACCAATGTGTTTCTGAAAGGAACAAAAACTTCTTTACCTAGTCTTAAAGATCACACTCTTAATATAAAAAAATATTACAGATTTTTTCTAAAAAATAATATTTTGTAAACAATTAGTTTATGAAAATAAATAAAAAATTTAACATTTGCTTTCCTTTTGTTGGCGATAGTTTAGGAGGGAGTCATTTTTCTACACTAGATATTATTAAAAATTTAAATAAGAAATTTTTTAATCCAATAATTATTCTTCATAAAAAAGGTATTTTATATAATTATTTAAAACAACATAATATAATTTTTTCTTATATTCCAATTAGAGATTTTGCAGGTAAAAAAAAAGGAATATTTTTTAATTTAAAAATTTTAATTTTAAATTTTTTTAAGATAAATAGTTTTATTAAAAATAATAATATTAAAATTGTTCATTCGAATGATGTAAGTATTCATTTTAATTGGGTTATCCCAACAAAATTTTCTGATAGTAAATTTTTATGGCATTTAAGAACAAAATTTCCCAATTGGAAATTATATAAATTTTTAATTAGATATTCAGATAAAATTGTTTGTATTTCAAAGTATGTTAGAAAAACGCTTCCTAAAAAATTTCATAATAATTCTTCTGTGATATATAATCCGATTGTTTTGAATAAGAGAGTAATAAGTAAAAGTGAAAAAAAAATTATTACAAGATTTTCTAAAATAAAAAAAAAAAAGATTTTATTTTTTTCTAATATAATTGAAAGTAAAAAAGTTGATATTTTTATCAAGGCTGCAATTAACATTTCTAAAAATAATGATGATTTTATTTTTTTAATTATAGGTCGTGATAAATTTAATATTTTGAGAAAAATACTTTTAAAGATAAATGATAATGAGTTTAGAAAAAAATTATTTTATTTAAAAGATTGTTATAATATCAATTATTGGTTCAAAAATTCAAATCTATTAATATCTCCGGCAATTAATGAGGGGCATAATCGTGTTATTGTTGAATCCATGTTATCTAAATTACCAGTAATTGCTTCAAATTCTGGTGGACATAAAGAATCTATTGTTCACAATAAATCTGGTTGGCTGTTTAAACCTAATAATTATAAAAATTTATCAGAATTAATAATTAATTTTTTTAAGTTAAATAAATTAAAAATTAATAAAATTAAGAATTGTGCATATAAAGATTCGTTAAAGAATTTTAATATGAATCAGTCTTTATTTAAAGTAGAAGAATTGTATAAAAGAATATTAATTAAAAAGTTTTAATTAATTTACATATCCATTCCTGGCATTCCGCCCATTCCGCCCATACCGCCCATGCCACCCATACCGCCTCCGCCCATATCAGGCATAGCAGGGGTGTCACTTTTTTCTTCAGGTAAATCAGCTATCACAGCTTCAGCAGTAATTAATAATCCAGCTACTGATGCAGAATCTTGAATTGCTGATCTCACAACTTTGGTCGGATCAATTATTCCATCTTTTACAAGATCAGTGAATTTTCCAGTTTGAGCATTATAACCAAAATTTTGGTTATCTTGTTCTAGTAATTTTCCTACAATCACTGAACCATCAACTCCAGCATTTTTTGCAATTTGTCTTACAGGTCTCTCAATAGCTTTTTTTACTATACTAACACCAACTTGTTGGTCAGGGTTGTTCGGCTTTACATTTTCTAAAATTTTCGTTGCAT